>JBPCJK010000053.1:0-29493 GCA_051005375.1 Acidimicrobiales bacterium | reverse complement strand
ACGAGGGCGCCGGATGCCGCTCGAACCAGCGCCATGCGCCACGGTGACAGCGACGCCTGCCCCAGGCCGGTGGCGACGTGGTCGGGATCGACGCCGCAGACCAGGGCCGCGGCCGCCGCCGCCAGGGCGTTGCCCACCTGGTGGCGGCCCCGAACCTGGAGACGGACCCAGGCGTCGCCCCACGGCGAGTGGAGCCGGAACGACGGGCGGAGCTCGCCGTCGAGCTCCACCTCGGTGGCGGACACATCCGCTCCACCGACGCCGTAGCTGACCACCGTGGCCTTCGTCGCCCCCGCCATGGCCGCCACCCGAGGATCGTCGGCGTTGAGCACGGCGGTGCCGTCGGCGGGCAGCGCCGCCACCAGCTCGGCCTTGGCCCGGGCGACGTCGGCGATGGTGCCGAAGGTCTCGGTGTGGACCAAGTCCACGGCGGTGATCACCCCGACGGTCGGTCGGGCCACGGCGCACAACCGCTCAAGGTCACCCCGGGCCCGAGCGCCCATCTCCATCACCAACGCCTCCGTGCCCTCGGGGGCATCCAACAGGGTGAGCGGGACACCGAGCTCGTTGTTGAACGAGCCGGCACTGGCAGCCGTCGACCACCGGGCGCCGATGGCAGCGGCGAGGAGGTCCTTCACCGAGGTCTTGCCCACGGAGCCGGTGACCGCCACCACCCGGCCCTGGAGCCGGTCGCTGAGGCGGGACCGAACCTCGCTGCCCAGGGCGGCAAGGGCAGCCAGTGTGTCCTCGACCAGCACCGCCGTGCCGCCCACCGACGCCCGGGCGCTCAAGTAGGCGCCGGCACCGGCAGCCAGCGCAGCAGTGACGAAGTCGTGACCGTCGCGGCAAGCCACCACGGGAACGAACAGCTCTCCCCCGTGGACCTGGCGGGAGTCGATGACGGCGCCGGCGACCTCGACGTCGGGGCCGACCAGATAGCCGCCGGTGGCCTCGGCCACCTCGGAGGTGCGAAAGCGCATAGCCCGCTACCGTGCCACACCCGTGAGCACCAACGACCAGGCGCCGGCCGAGCGGGTCCGCCTGGTGATGCTCTTCGGCGGGCGATCAGCCGAGCACGAGGTGTCCTGTGTCTCGGCCGCCTCGGCGCTGCGGGCACTCGATCCCGCTCGCTACGACGTCGTGCCCATCGCCATCACCCCCGACGGCCGCTGGGTCCGGGCCGAGGAGGCCATGGCCGCCCTCGCCGAGGTGGGTCCGGACGTACTGCCGGCCGCCCTTCCGGTGGCGGCGACGGCGTGGGCACGGAGCCTCAAGGTGGCTGAGGGTCCCGCAGTGGACCCGCTGGCCGTGCTCGCCACCGCCGGCGCCGTCCCCACCGTGGTCCTGCCCCTCCTGCACGGGCCCCTGGGAGAGGACGGCACCGTCCAGGGATTGTTGGAGCTGGCAGGCGTGGCCTACGTCGGCAGCGGGGTGCTGGGTTCGGCCTTGTGCATGGACAAGGCCAAGTCCAAGGAGGTGCTGGCCCACCACGGGATCGCCCAGGTCCGCCACCTGACCCTGCACTGGGACCAGGTCGAGGACCGGATGGTCGACCGGGTGGGCACGGCACTGGGGTGGCCGGTGTTCGTCAAACCCGCCAACCTGGGGTCATCGGTGGGGATCTCCCGAGTGGAGGGGCCTGCGGCCCTGCCGGCGGCGGTGGCCCTGGCCCTGGCCTACGACGAGTGGCTGGTCATCGAGGAGGCGGTGGACGGCCGGGAGATCGAGTGCGGCGTCCTCGGTAACGCCAACCTGGAGACTTCGGTCCCGGGGGAGGTCGTGCCCCGAGCGGCGTTCTACGACTTCGACGACAAGTACTCCGGTACTGGAGCCGAGTTGGTGGTACCCGCCGTGCTCCCTCCAGGAGTGGCCGACGAGGTCCGGCGCCTGGCCGTGGCTGCCGCTACGGCCCTGCGGGTCGAGGGCATGGCCAGGGTTGACTTCTTCTTCGAGGAGGACGGCCGTGGGCTCCTCGCCAACGAGGTCAACACCATCCCCGGCTTCACCCCCCGCTCCATGTACCCCCGCCTGTGGGCGGCCTCCGGCGTGCCCTACCCCGAGCTCCTCGACCGCCTGATCGCCCTGGCCCAAGAGCGCCACACCGCCCGCGCCGGCCGCGTCGGGCGGCCCCGGGTCTGACCCCTCTGGGGCACGGGGGTCAGGCGGGGGCGGGGACCTCGTCCACCAGCAGGGCGGAGCGCAGGAAGCTCAGCAACTCCGACCGGCGTCGGACCAGCGACCGGGCGCTGGGGTCGACACCGACGGCGCGAAGCACCTCCACCTCGGTGGCCACCCCGATGACCGTGGAGTAGGCCGACAGCAGCAGCAACCGGGGGTCGTGGCGGCGCATGCGCCCGGCCTCCATCTCCTCCTCGAGAAAAGATCGGGCCCGCTCCACCATGGGGTCGAGGACCTCGACCAGGCGGGTGGCGGCGGGCGGCCCCAGACGGCTCACCTCTCGGAGCAGGCCGAGCAGCTCCGGGCGCCGGGCAGCCAGGCGGAACACGGCCCGCACCAGCGCCTCCACCCGGGCGAAACCGGCGCCGGCGCCGGCCAGGGCCTGCTCCATGGACTCCGCCAGCTCCTCGGCCGAGCGATCGACCACTGCCACCAGGACGCCCTGCTTGGTGCCGAAGTGATGGAGGATGGTCTGCTTGCGCACGCCCAAACTGCCGGCCAGGCTGTCCAGGGAGGTCGCCGCAAAGCCTCGGCCGGCGAACGACACCAGGGCCTCGTCGAGGATCCGCTCTCGGGTCCCGGCTGCGTCTCTCACTTACCATATGGTAGACAGGCGGGGTGATCGCCGACGCCTTGGCCGGCCGCCGACTGTTCGTGACCGGCGCCACCGGCTTCCTCGGGACCGCCCTGGTCGAGCGCCTCCTGCGATGCGTTCCGGGCAGCGACCTGGTGTTGCTGGTCCGGTCCGGGCGACGATCCAGCTCTGACCAGCGGGTACGGCGGGAGGTGCTGCGCAACGACGCCTTTGACCAGCTGCGAGCTGCCCTCGGTGACCGCTTCGACGCTGAGGTCGGCCGCCGGATCCAGGTGGTGGCCGGCGACGTGAGCGTGGACGGCCTCGGGCTCGACGACGAGGGCCGCGCCGCCCTGGCCACCTGCGACGTCGTCATCCACGCCGCCGCCGCCGTGGCCTTCGACTCGCCCCTCGACCGGGCCGTGGAAGTCAACCTCCTCGGTCCCACCCGATTGTCTCAGGCCATTCAGGACGTGGGCTCGTCAGCCCACCTCATCTCCGTGTCCACGTGCTACGTCGCCGGAAACCGCCGGGGCCGGGCCGCGGAGGAGCCGGTCTTCGAGTCTCCCTTCTCCCCCCGGGTGGCGTGGCGCCGGGAGGTCGACGCCGCCCGGCGGGCCCGGGCCGACACCGAGGCCGAGAGCCGTACCCCCACCCTGCTGGCGCGCTTCGCCAAGCAGGCCCGGGCTGAGCTTGGAGCGGCAGGAATCCCCCTTCTGGCCAGCAAGGCCGAGAAGGTCCGCGAGTCGTGGGTAGCCGACACCATGGTGGAGGCGGGACGGGCCCGGGCTCGGGCGCTGGGGTGGCCCGACGCCTACGCCTACACCAAAGCGCTGGGAGAGCAGGCGTTGGGAGAAACCCGGGGCCAGCTCCCGGTCACCATCGTGCGCCCCTCGATCATCGAGTCGGCCCTGAGGGAGCCGCGGCCCGGCTGGATCCGGGGCTTTCGCATGGCTGAGCCGGTCATCATCACCTACGCCCGTGGGCTGCTGCGGGAGTTCCCCGGCATCCCCGAGGGGGTGGTTGACGTCATCCCCGTCGACCTGGTCGTCGCCGCCATCATCGACGCCGCCGCCCGGGGCGGCCCCGACCTGTCGGCGACGACGAAAGCTCCGGTCATCGTCCAGGTGGCGTCGGGGTCGGCCAACCCCCTCCACTACCGCCACCTGGTCGACCTGGTCCACGACTGGTTCACCCAGCACCCCCTCTACGATGCCAAGGGTCAGCCCATCTTGGTCCCCCGCTGGACCTTCCCGGGGCGTGGCCGGGTCCAGGGCCAGCTCCAGCGGGCGGTGCGCACCATTGACCGGGCCGAGAAGGTGCTCTCCGCCTTGCCACTGCGGGGTAACCAGGCCGGCTGGGCCGCCGACCTGGAGGAGCGCCGGGCCGACGCCGCCCGGGCCCTGGACTACGTCGAGCTCTACGGCGCCTACGCAGAGACCGAGGCCGTCTTCAGCGTCGAGCACCTCCTGGAGAGGTGGTCGACCCTCGACGAGGTCGACCGGGCTGCCTTCTGCTTCGACCCCGCCGTCATCGACTGGGACGCCTACGTCACCAAGGTCCACCTGCCCTCGGTGGTCGAACACGCCCGGGTGCGGGCCACGCCAGGTGGTCGCACAGGCCCGAGCCGGGCGCAGCGACTTCGGGATCGGGTGCTGTCCCCCGACCGCCACCTGGCTGCCTTCGACCTGGAGAACACCCTCATCGCCTCCAACGTTGTCGACTCCTACTCGTGGCTGGCCACCCGCCGGCTGGTCCCGGCCGACCGGCTCCGCTTCGCCCTGCGTACCCTGGCGGAAGGGCCGGCGCTGCTGGCGCTGGACCGCAAGGACCGAGGTGACTTCCTGCGCCACTTCTACCGGAAGTTCGAGGGAGCGCCCCGGGGTCAGCTCGACGAGGACGCCGTTGAGCTCTTCAGCCACCTGCTGCTGACCAAGTCGTTCCCCGCCGGCTTCCGCCGGGTGCGCCGGCACCGAGCGCTCGGGCATCGCACCGTGCTCATCACCGGTGCCCTCGACCTCGTGGTGGAGCGCAACCTGGCGCCGCTGTTCGACGACATCGTGTGCGCTCGCATGAGCCACACCAGTGACGGCGCTGGCGAGGGCAGCTCCCGATGGAGCGGGGAGCTCACCGCCGCGCCCCCCACCGGCGAGGCCCGGGCCCAGGCCATGGCCGACTACGCCGACGCCGAGGGGCTGCGCCTGGAAGAAGCGGTGGCCTATGCCGACTCGGCCAGCGACCTGCCCATGCTCGAAGCCGTCGGCTTCCCGGTGGCGGTCAACCCCGAGATACGCCTGGCCGCCATCGCCCGCAAGCGAGGTTGGCTGGTCGAGCAGTGGCCCAGGGCAGCAGGTGGGCCTCGGCCGCTGCTGCCCATCGGGCCGGTGACCCGCCGGACCTCCTTCGCCGGGCGTCCTTCGCCTGCTCCAGCCGCTCCGGTCGCTCTGGGGGCCCTCGCGAGGGCTCGCCCGTGAAGGCCTTGCGCTTCGACCGTTCGGTCCCCCGCTTCGCCGCCGCCCGGGTGGCGGGGGCACTGGCACCGGGGCGGGGGGCCAGGGTGGGGCCCCTGCGGCTGGTGGAGGTCGACCCGCCGACGCTGCCGGGCCCTGACTGGCTGCGGGTGCGGCCCCGGTTGGCCGGCATCTGCGGCTCCGACCTGGCCACCGTCGACGGAGTGGCCTCCCCCTGGTTCGAGCCCGTGGTCAGCTTCCCCTTCGTACCCGGCCATGAGGTGGTGGGCGACATGGAGGCAGACGCAGGCCGGGTGGTCCTGGAGCCGGTGCTCGGGTGCGCCACGCGCAGCATTGACCCGCCCTGTCCGGCCTGTACCGCCGGCGATGTCGGGCGCTGCCGCAACGTCGCCTTCGGCCACCTCGAGCCCGGCCTGCAGACCGGCTACTGCGTGGACACCGGCGGCGGATGGTCGCTGGCCCTGGTCGCCCATCGCTCCCAGCTCCATCCCGTCCCCCAGTCCATGACCGACGAGGCTGCCGTCATGGTGGAGCCGGCGGCGTGCGCCATCCGCGGCGCCCTCAAGGCCTCGCCCGGGGAAGAGGACCGGGTCGTAGTCGTGGTCGGGGCCGGCACCCTGGGGCTGTGCACCATCGCCGCCGTGCACCGTTGGGTCAGGCCCCGACGCTTGATCGTCGGGGCCAAGCACCCCGAGCAGCGTCGCCTGGCCCAGGAGCTGGGAGCGACCGACGTGGTGGTGCCCTCGGGTCTGGCCCGGGCGGTGCGCCGGGCGACCGGCTCCATGGCCCTCGGCAATGGCCACGGAGACCCCTCGCCGCCGGCCCAACTCACCGGCGGGGCCGACGTGGCCATCGACTGCGTGGGCAGCGCCTCCAGCCTGGCCGAGGCCCTGGCCGTCGTCCGCCCCGGCGGCCGCATCGTGATGGTCGGCATGCCCGGGAACCTCACCGTCGACCTGACGCCACTGTGGCAGCGCGAGATCGAGCTGGTGGGCGCCTACGCCTATGGCTTCGAGCCCAGCGTCGGGCGGCGCACCTTCGAGCTGGCCTTCGAGCTGGTCACCGAAGCCGGCCTCGACCGGCTCGTGTCGGCCACCTACCCCCTCCACCGCCACGTCGACGCCCTGGCCCACGCCGCTGAGGCGGGCCGCCGGGGGGCAGTCAAGATCGCCTTTGACCTCCGCAACGAAAAGGAACGGGAGCGCCAGTGAGCACGCCTTTGGGCGTGCTCACCAATGAGCACAGTAGCCATGCTCATGGCTGCGCCATCCCTAGGATGGTGCGCCAGTGAGCAGACGTCCGGGGTTCGTGCTCGAAGTCGACCGGTCGACGCCGCCGACGTTGTTCATGCACGGCAACAGCTTCCGGCTGGAGAAGCTCCCGGTCGGCAGCCGGGTGATCTACCCCCCCGAACCCCTGCCCGCCCTCGACGACATCGACGGCGCCATCCGCCACGCCCTGTTGCACCCGGTCGACTCCGACCCACTGCCGGCCCTGCTCTTCGCCGGCATGCGCCTGACCATCGCCTTTGACGACGTGTCCCTGCCCCTGCCCCCCATGCGCCGGCCCGACGTCCGCCAGCGGGTCATCGAGGCCGTGCTCGACCTGGCCGCCGACGCCGGTGTCGACGACGTCCACCTCATCGCCGCCCTGGCCCTGCACCGGCGCATGACCGAGGCCGAGCTGCGCCATGCCGTCGGCGACCGAGTCTACGACGCCTTCGCCCCCCGGGGCCTGCTCTACAACTTCGACGCCGAGGACCCCGATGCCCTGGCCTTCCTGGGCGAGACCGGGCAGGGCGAGGAGGTGGAGATCTCCAAGCGGGGGGCGACGTCGGACCTGCTGGTCTACGTCAACATCAACCTGGTGGCCATGGACGGCGGCCACAAGTCGACCGCCACCGGCCTGGCCTCCTACCGCAGCCTGCGCCACCACCACAACGTGCGCACGATGCAGCACAGCCGCTCGTTCATGGACCAGAGCCGTTCCGAGCTGCACTCGTCCAACTGGCGCATGGGCGAGGTCATCCGCAACGCCGGGGTCAAGATCTTCCAGATCGAGACCACGCTGAACAACGACACCTTCCCCAAGGCCTTCGACTTCCTCCAGAAACGGGAGTGGGAGTGGTCGCGGCGCGACCGCTCGGCCTATCTGGGCGCCTCCAAGGCGCTCGGGCGGACACCGGACCGGCTGCGGCGGTCGATCTTCCACTCAGTCCTGGCCCCCCACAACATGACCGGTGTCAACGCCGGCGAGGTGGAAGCCGTGCACCGCCTGACCACGGCCAAGGTGCTCGACCAGCAACTGGTCCACGTCCAGGGGCAAGCCGACATCCTCACCCTCGGCCTGCCCTACATCTGCCCCTACAACGTGAACTCGGTGATGAACCCGGTACTGGTCATGTGCACCAGCCTGGGGTACTTCTTCAACCTCTACCGCCGCCAGCCCCTGGTGCGCGAGGGCGGCGTCCTCATCGTCAGCCACCCGACCCCCTGGGAGTTCCACCCCGTCCACCACCCCAGCTACATCGACTTCTTCGAGGAGGTGCTGGCCGAGACCACCGACCCGCTGGAGCTGGAGAAGACCTACGAGCAGTCCTTCGCCGAGGACGAGTGGTACCGACACCTGTACCGCACCAGCTACGCCTACCACGGGGTCCACCCCTTCTACATGTGGTACTGGGGGGCGCACGCCCTCCAGCACCTGGGTGGGGTCATCATCGTGGGGGGCAACGCCAGGGCGGTGCGACGACTGGGCTTCAAGCCGGCGACCACCATGGCCGACGCCCTGGAGATGGCCAGTGACGTGGTCGGCCCCGACCCCTCTCTCACCCACTTCCACGCTCCCCCGCTCATGCTGGCTGAGGTGACGTGACTTTCCTCGATGCTTCTCCGCTCGCTCTACTGGGGGACTCGGCTTGAGCCGGCTGGCTCCGTTGCGGGCCTTGGTCCCCAGGCCGGGCTTTCCCTGGTCGGCTCCGGAGGTGCCTCGGGGACTCGAGCGCCCGGCCGCCCCTCGACGGACGGGTACCAACTACGACAGCGCCTGGGCTCGGCGGCCGCTGGCCCGTCATGCCCGGCTGCTGCTCCTGGAGGGGCCTATCCGCCTGGGGGTCCGGGCCCTGGCCGACCCCGAGCGGGCCGGCCTCGACCGCCTTGAGGGTCTTGAGGGGGTCGAGGGGGCGCTCATCTTCGCCGCCAACCACCACAGCCACATCGACGCCCCCCTGCTGCTCACGTCCATCCCCGAGCCATGGCGCCACCGCATCGTGGTCGCCGCCGCCGCCGACTACTTCTTCACCAACCGGGTCACCTCCGCTGCCTCAGCCCTGGCTATCGGCGCCATCCCCATGGAGCGCAGCCGGGTGGAGCGGCGCTCGGCCGAGCGGGCGGGGGTGCTGATCGAGCAGGGCTGGAGCCTGCTCATCTTCCCCGAGGGCGGGCGCAGCGCCGACGGCTGGGGTCGGGGACACCGGGGTGGGGCCGCCTACCTGGCCCTGAGGTGCTCGGTGCCTGTAGTCCCCGTGCACGTCGAGGGCACCGGGCGCATCTTCGGCAAGGGGGCCAAGCGGCCCAGCCCCGGCACCAGTCGGGTGACCTTCGGGGCACCCCTGCAGCCGGCGCCTGGCGACAACGCCGGCCGCTTCGCCGCTCGGATCGAGGCTGCCGTCGCCGGCCTGGCCGACGAGGCGGCCAGCGACTGGTGGTCGGCCCGGCAGCGGGCGGCCAAGGGCGAGTCGCCGTCACTCACCGGCCCCCAGGTCACCTCCTGGCGTCGGACCTGGGCGCTGGGCGACCGCCACGGCCACCCCACCCGTCGACCCGCCACCGCCCGCTCTGGCACCCGAGGCGCCTCCGGCTGGGCCACCACCACCGGCGGCCGCAGCGGAACCGGCGGCACCTGGCCCCGCCTCTGAACCGGCCCCAATCCCCAACCGTTCTCGCCTGCGGATCGGCGTGTTTTCCGCAGCGATCGGCAGGCCAGATCCGATGGGGAGGGTCAGGCAGCGCACCCCAGAACCTTCCGAACCTTGGCGACGACTCCCAGGGACGCTCCCGCAGCTCGTGCTCGTCGACACGCAGCACCCGAAAGCCGGCTGTCCGCAGCGCCGCGTCACGGCGAGCATCGCTTTCCCGGTCGAGCTTCGACGTGTGGTGGCGATCGCTGTCGACCTCGATGACCAGTCGCAGGCGGCTGTAGTAGAAGTCGACCCGGCCGACCCACGACATCGCCCCCCCTAGGTTGACCTGGCACTCGGGGATCTCCAACCCCGCTGCCACGACGACGGCCAGGAACTCGGCCTCAAGTCCGGTCGCCGGGGTTACGTAGCCCGCCCCCCGTTCAGCCAGAAGCACCCGCATCAACGAGCTGCCCTTGCGACCCCTCGCCAGCAACTCAATGGTGACGCGGCGCAGGTCCTCCAACTTCACAGCTTGTGGCTCAACGCGTTGTCCAGAGCCCGCTCGGCCCGTTTGGGGTACACGCAGCCAGCCAAGTCGAACACGGTCCTGGCCACGGTGGTCACCGGGACGCCCTCCACCTCCCTTCGGTGGTGCTCGGGCAGGTACCGCGGCTCATGCAGGTTGGCCAGCGAGGAGGGACGCCGGGCTCGGCGGCGCGCCCGGGTCACGTCCACGGGCCCGGGTTCGAAGCCAGGAAGCCCCCAAAGGTGGGCGGCGGCGAGACGGGAAACGACCGCACCGCCACCAGCGTCCAACACGGCAGCCATGTACGTCTGGTGGTAGGTGACTGGGGAGCCGGTCAAACGAACTACCGAGCGGGACACGAGGCTCCAAGGTCCGGTAGCCACTCGTCGCCGTCATCCCTCAGCGGAGAGGCCGAGCGCTCGTGCCTGTTCCCGGCTCAGTACCCCCGTGTTGGCGCTGTGCCAACACCTGCAGGCTCTTGTCGAGGTGCCGAAAGGTCATAGCACGAAATATACTGAAACCGCTGGCTGATTCCAAGCGCCCCTCGTTTCGGCCTGCGAGACGCTGCGGATTTCGCGGCGTCTCGCAGGCCAGAACACTTGAAGCAGGCAGTTCTGCAGGCCAGAACGCTTGAGGGAGGCCAGCGGGGCCAGGGTGGGGCCTGCGGTAGCTTTGGGCTATGCCCTCCGAGCTGCGGCCTGAGTTGGATGCCTGCGGGATCGGCTTCGTTGCCGATGCCGCCGGACGGCCCTCCCGGTCGATCGTTGCTGCTGCGCTTGGCGGGCTGGCCTGCGTCAAGCACCGGGGGGCGCTGGCCGCCGACGCCCGCTCGGCCGACGGCTCCGGCCTGCTCGCCCCGATCCCCGCCGCCATCTTCGGCGAAGGCCACGGGGTCGCAAGCCTGTTCGTGCGGGGTCCCGATCCTCGCTCTGCGATCGAAGCGGCGGCCGCCGATGAAGGCATCAGCCTGGTCGACTGGCGGGTCCCGCCCACCGACGGCTCCCACGTCGGTGACCAGGCCCGGGCCAGTCAGCCGGCCATGCTCCAGGTCGTCTTCGAGGGCCGCCCGGCCATGCCCGCCGACCCTGACAGCAGTGACGGCAGCACCGATCCTGATGCCGACGAGCAGCGGGCCTACCGCTTGCGCCGCCGCATCGAGAGTGCCGCCGAGGGCGTCTACGTCGTCTCGTGCTCCTTGCGGACCATCGTCTACAAGGGCCTGGCCGCGGCCGATGCCCTTGCCGACTTCTACCCCGACCTGGCCGACGACCGCTTCGCCGCCCACTTCGCTGTGTTCCACCAGCGCTTCTCCACCAACACCGCCCCCAGCTGGGAACGGGCCCAGCCGTTCCGGACGCTGTGCCACAACGGTGAGATCAACGCCATCCAGGGCAACGAGGCCCGCATGCGGTCCCGAGCCGTGCTGGGGACCGAGGCGGCCGGCCTCGGCCCCGAGGACCTGTTCCGCCCCGTCCTCGATCCCCACGACTCCGACTCCGGCAAGCTCGATTCGGCGGTGGAGCTGCTGGTGCGGGGGGGGCGCAGCATTCGTCACGCCGTCGCCATGCTCGTACCCGAGGCGTGGGAGAACGCCCGCGACCTCGACCCCGACCTCCGGGGCTTCTACCGCTACCACGCCGCCCTCATGGAGCCTTGGGACGGCCCCGCCGGGCTCATCTTCAGCGACGGTGTGGGTGTCGGCGCCGCACTCGACCGCAACGGGTTGCGCCCCCTGCGCTGGTCGGTGTGCGAGGACGGGATGGTGGTGTGCTGCTCGGAAGCCGGCGCTGTGGACACCAGGGGGCACGGCCAGGTGCAGCGGGGCCGCCTCGGCCCGGGCCAGATGCTCTTCGTCGACCCCGACGGAGGCGTCGCCCACGACGCCGGGAACAAAGAACGCATCGCTGCCACTGCCCCCTACTCCCGTTGGACCGCCGACGGCCTGCTCGAGCTTTCCCTGGGCGAGCCGGTGCAGGCCCCCCCTGAGGCCGACGAGCTCCATCGACGGCAGGTGGCCCACGGCTACACCAAGGAGGAGCTGGCCATGGTGCTCAAGCCCATGGCCGCCGACGCCCACGAGCCCACCTTCGCCATGGGCGACGACTCGCCCCTGCCGCACATGGCCGGCCGGCCCCGGCCCGTGCACCACTACCTACGTCAGCGCTTCGCCCAGGTCACCAACCCCCCCATCGACTCCATCCGGGAGCGCCGGGTCATGAGCCTGCGCACGCTCATCGGCCCCCGCCAGCCCATCCTCACCGAGACCGAGGCCGCCGCCCGCCTGGTGACGCTGCGCTCGTTCTTCCTGTTCCCCTCCGGGGTCCTCGCCCTCTACGACCGGGAGCGCTTCCCATTCGCCACCGTGCCCCTCGACGCCACCTTCCCGGCCGTCGCCGGCCCCGCTGGCCTGAGAGCCGGCATCG
Source organism: Acidimicrobiales bacterium (assembly GCA_051005375.1). Lineage (GTDB taxonomy): Bacteria > Actinomycetota > Acidimicrobiia > Acidimicrobiales > CADCSY01 > JADDRA01. The sequence goes on along the minus strand of JBPCJK010000053.1, from coordinate 17,420 downwards.
AGCGCCTGTGCGACGAAGCCGAGGCGCTGGTATCCGGTGGCGCCGACATACTGGTGCTCGACCACGCCGACATCTCTTCCACCCGGGTGCCGATCCCCTCGTTGCTGGCCTGTGGGGCGGTTCACCATCGCCTGATCGAGCGCCGCCTTCGCTCCCGCACCAGCCTGGTGGTGGTGAGCGACAGCGCCCGCGACACCCACGAGGTCGCTGCCCTGCTCGGCTACGGAGCTGACGCCATCTGCCCCCGCCTGGCCCTGCAGACGGTGGCGGCCGAGGCCGACGAGGCCGACGAGGGCGACGCCATCAGTCCCGAGGCCCAGGACCGGTTCCAGTCAGCCATCGAGGAGGGAACGCTCAAGATCCTCTCCAAGATGGGGATCTCCACGGTCGACTCGTATCGGGGCGCCCAGATCTTCGAGGTCATCGGGCTCGCCTCCGAGGTCGTCGACCTGTGCTTGGCGGGCACGACCTCGACGGTGGGTGGCATCGGTTGGGACGCAATGGGCCAGGACGTGCTCGACCGCCACGGTGACGCCTGGCCGGCCGAGTCGACCACCCCCGTCCAACTCGAATCTCCGGGCTACTTCCGGGTGCGCAAGGGGGGCGAGTACCACGGCAAGGGAAAGGACGTCGTCGACGCCCTCAACGACATGTCTCTGGTCAAGTCGACCCAGGAGATGGCCGCCGCCCACCTGCTGCAGCGGGCCATCAAAGGGGCCTCCGATGGGCTCTACGACCGCTTCGCCGCCCTGGTCAACGAGCGTCCCCCCATCGAGTTGGTGGATCTGCTCGAGTTGGTCCCCACCGGTCCGCCGGTCCCCCTCGACGAGGTGGAGCCGGTCAGCACCATAGTCACCCGCTTCTCCACCGGGGCCATGTCGCATGGGTCGCTGTCGCGGGAGGCGCACGAGACCCTGGCCGAGGCCATGAACCTGCTGGGCGGGCGGTCCAACTGCGGCGAAGGGGGCGAGAGCACGGCCCGGTTCCACACCCGGGGGCAAGCCAGCGGCGACAAGAACTCGAGGATCAAACAGATCGCCTCGGGGCGCTTCGGCGTCACTCCGGAGTACGTGGCCCACGCCGACGAGCTCCAGATCAAGATCGCCCAGGGCTCCAAGCCCGGCGAGGGCGGCCAGCTCCCCGGGCACAAGGTGTCCGAGGAGATCGCCCACCTGCGCCACACCCAGCCCGGCGTGGCCCTGATCTCGCCCCCCCCACACCACGACATCTACTCCATCGAAGACCTGGCCCAGCTCATCTTCGACCTCAAGCAGGTCAACGGCGCCGAGGTGTCGGTCAAGCTGGTGGCCGAGCGGGGTGTGGGCACGGTGGCCGCCGGCGTGGTCAAGGCCCTGGCCGACGTGGTCCACATCAGCGGGGCCAGCGGTGGCACCGGGGCATCTCCCCTGTCGTCGATCAAGCACGCCGGCATGCCCTGGGAGCTCGGCTTGTGGGACACCCAGGCGGCGCTGATGGAGAACCACCTGCGGGGCCGGGTCCGCCTGCGGGTCGACGGCGGTCTCATGACCGGTCGCCACGTGGTGCTGGCCGCCCTCCTCGGCGCCGACGAGTACTCCTTCGGGACCGCCGCCATGATCGCCGAGGGCTGCATCATGCTCCGCGCCTGCCACCGCGACACCTGCAAGCCCGGCATCGCCACCCAGCGGCCCAACCTGCGAGCCAACTTCACCGGCACCGCCGAAGGCGTCGCTGCCTACTTCCTCTTCGTGGCCGACGAAGCCCGCCATCTGTTGGCCTCGCTCGGGTTCCGCTCCCTGGACGAGGCCATCGGGCGGGTGGAGTGCCTGCGCCAGCGGGAGGTGGGCGATGGCCGGTCCGACTCGGTGGACCTGTCGCCGCTCCTGATGCCACCATCGGACCTGACCGCCCCCCGGCGCTTCCTGGTCAGCGATCCCATCCAGCGGCCCCGCTCTGCCCTCGGCGACAAGGTCATGGCCGACGGCTTCCGTGCGGTGTGGGATGGCGCCGAGATCGAGCTGAGCTATCCCATCGTCAACGCCGACCGGGCCGTCGGCGCCGCCCTGGGTGGAGCCATCGCCCTGGAGTACGGCAGCCTTCCTCCCCGGGGTACGGCGACGGTCCGCTTCACCGGCTCCGCCGGTCAGAGCTTTGGCGCCTTCCTCACCGACGGTGTCGAGTTGGAGCTGGTGGGCGAGGCCAACGACTACGTGGGCAAGAGCATGGGCGGCGGCCGAATCGTCATCATCCCGCCCCCGGACGACGCCGGCGAACCGACGTTGGCCGGCAACACCTGCCTCTACGGCGCCACCGGCGGCGCCCTGTTCGTGGCCGGGTCCGCCGGCGAGCGCTTCGGGGTGCGCAACTCCGGTGCGACGGCAGTGGTGGAAGGCACCGGTGACCACTGCTGTGAGTACATGACGGGGGGGACCGTGGTCGTGCTCGGTGCGGTCGGCTACAACCTTGGTGCTGGCATGACCGGAGGCCAGGCCTTCGTCTGGGACCCGGGGACCGATCTCATCGCCCGGCTCAACGCCGCCCTGGTCGAGGCCGAGCGCCCCGACGCCGAATCGCTGGAGGAGCTGCGCTGGTTGGTCGAGCGCCACCAGGAGCTGACCGGTTCCCGGCGCGCCGGTGAGCTGCTCAAGGACTGGGGCCAGGCCGCCGAGCACTTCTGGCACGTACTGCCCATCGACCGCGTCCGCCGCATCGAACAGGGAGGAGCGGGTCGAGTCGCCTCGAGCGCATAGACGTCACCGCCGCGGAGATGCAGTGGGCAGCGCTCCATCATGGCGACCCTTGGGTGCGCCGGAGCTGCCTCGGATTCCTCGACCACCACGCGGCGGACGGGTCCGGCCCCATCTTCATGGCGGCGCTGGACGACCCGGTGGCCCCTGTTCGCGATCTTGCGATGCACGGGCTGGCGTGCGAGCGGTGCCGGACAGAGGACCTGTGCGTCACCGACGTGACCCCCAAGATCACCCGGATTCTCGACTGTGACCCGAACGCTGAGATCCGTTTCAAGGCGCTCTCCATCCTTCGGAGGCTCGCTGACCGTGACCCGGCCGCGATCGCGGCGATGCATCGGGCCGCCGAACGGGACCTAGACGACCGCGTTAGAGAAGCAGCCGCTGCGATCCTTGCTGGCGGGCGACCGCGCCGGTGGAATCAGTTCCGGCGATCATTCGAGAGCCGGAAAGGGAAGGCGACGCGGCGCTGACGGCCGCCCTGGCCAATCCAGGGTGGTCAACGGCAGGCCAGGTGAAGGGTGGCCTGAGGGGCCCGCTGGGTTCCCCGCGGATCACAGTTCGGAAGAGCAGCCACCAGCGTCGATGCGAGCGACGCTCGGGCCGAGCGTCTGGAACCGGTTTGGGGCTGCCACGACCCGGTCCACCGGCGTTCCATCCACCGCATCCTCGGCCGCGGCGAAAGGCGCAGCAGCCGGGCCAGAGACATCTTCCACGGCGGCCTCGGCCAGCTCCGTCAGCACTGCCAATCCGGTCAAGAGAACCAACTCGGCGCCCTCGGCCTCATGGTCAACATCGTCGTGCTCTGGCAGACCGTGTGTACACCCAAGCCGCTCTCGACCACCTCGTCGCCAACGGGCACCACCCCGACCTAGCGGACGTCGCCCGGCTGTCACCCCTCGGCCACCCCAACAACAACCACCAAGGCCGAGACCGCTCCACCAGTCGAGCACCGAGGAGTGGACTACCTCCACTCCAGAGCACCGGCTGTCCCGTCAGCGTTCAGCATCCTCCACCAATCCTCGTCACAGGCCGGGTCGCCATCCACGGTGGCCGCCTGCGGCGGCGAGAGTGGGCCGGCGCCCGATGATCAACGGCCGTGGCCGGCGCCCGAAACCACTCCTGCCAGCCGCTGCGGCTGGCTCTTAGCCCAACTGGAGGATGCCTCTGACAGCGATGACCAGGCCTAGGGCGACCAGGGCCAGCGCTCCGAGCACGGGGAGGAGCTGGAGGCGGCCGGAGTAGCCCCGACGCTCGATGACCTCCCGACCGTAGACCATGGCCAGGCCCACGGCGGTGAGGGTGGCGGCCAGACCGATGGAGAAGGTACCGAGCAGGGCCAGGCCCAAGCCGGTGCGCCCGAGGCCCACCGCGCCCACCATCACCACCACCGCTGAGGGCGACGGGAAAAGCCCACCGGAGGTGCCCAGCGCCACCAACCCTCGCCGCGACAGCGGGGCTACCGCCTCGGGCAGGACGTGACTGTGCCCGTGGCCGTCGCCGTGGTCGTGCCCGTGTCCGTACCCGTCGCCGTGGTCGTGCCCGTCGCCGTGGTCGTGGCCATGGCCTGCTATCCGACCGACTCGCACCCGGCGCCATCGGCCCACCAGGAGCCACACCCCCACGCCGACGACCAGCACCCCCGACAGCAGGGTGAGCAGGGGGTAGGCCCGTTCGGTGGCGATCGACTGGTCCACCCGCAGCAGGATCAGCCCGAGGACCAGCACGCTCGCCGTGTGCATCAGCGAGACGATGCCACCGAGAAGGAACGCATCTCTCGGCCGACCTCGGGTCCCCACCAGGTAGGCGGCCATCACCGTCTTGCCGTGACCTGGTCCTATCGCATGCAGAGCACCAAAGCCCAGCGCCGCCGCCAGCAGGGCGGCCAAGGCCAGCGGAGTCAAATCAGTCCGGGTGATGAGGGCGGCGAAGCCTTCACCTCCCCCGATCGCCCCCACCGAGCCGTCAAGCGACGGCGGTTCGGCCGGAGTCGAACCCTCGGTGAAGCTCAGGGTGGCGGTGCGGGCGTCGAGGGGGGAGCGCAAGCGGTCACGGGGATAGGAGCGGAGCTCCTGGCTGATCCCGCTCGACGGCGCGTCGGAGCGCACGATGTCGGCGTCCTGCCTGGCGATCACCACGATCTCTCGCCAGCCAATGCGCTCGGGCTGGTTGTTATCGGCGAAAGCAGCTTCGTGCACCTGGCCGGCGGGCGCATCGGGCAGGGCGCCGTCGAACAGTGCGGTCAGCCGCAGCGTCGTCAGTCCCCCCTGACCCGGCGGCTGCTCCATGGTCTGGTCGACCAGGCTCAGGGCCAGGCGCTGGCCGTCGACCACCAGTTGCAAACCCTGACCGATCTCCGCGGCCCGGCCTAGGGCGAACCCCTCGGGGTCGGCGGCTACCGCTCGGCGCTCCTGGAAGGCCGGGATCTCGGCCAGGTCCAGCACGTAGAGGACCCGTACCATCCCGGCTGACACTTCGATCCGGGCGTAGCGGTTCACGGTGAAGTTGCCCAGTGGGTGGGCGGCGGCGGGTGCGGCACCGGCCAGGAGGCCCACACCGGCAGCCATGGCGACGACGAGAACTCGAAGGGCTCGGCGCACAGGGGACATCCTGTCGTACTTTGTGGCCAGCGCCATGGCACCGCCTGGCATGACACCGCCCTCCGTCAACCCGAGTGGGGCCAACGTCCAGGCGCGAAGAAAGCCGGCCCGGGGGGGGGTGGACCGGCTCTCTCCTGCTGCTGCTCTCTCAGCCTACGACCGCCTCTTCCATCTTCGCAGCAGTTATTGGAGATACGTGTCATCCTTGGGGGCGATGGACCTTCGCCAGCTCGCCTCCCTGGTCGCCATCGCTGACGCCGGGACGTTCTCAGCCGCCGCCACCCGGCTCCACACTGTCCAGTCCAACGTCTCTACCCACGTGGCTCGCCTGGAGCGGGAGCTCGGGGTCATCCTGGTAGACCGGTCGGCAGCGCGCCTGACCAGCGAGGGCGAGGTCGTGGTGGCCCGGGCCCGGCGGGTGTACGCCGAGCTCGATGCCCTGGTCGCCGACGTGGCCTCGGTCGGCGATGAGGTCGCCGGCTACGTCCGCCTGGGGATCATCGGTACGACCGGACGATGGCTGCTCCCTCCCCTGCTCGGAACCGTCGCCGCCCGGTACCCCCAGGTCCGCACCGCCCTGCTGGAAGGCAACACCACCTCGCTCCTTCCCCAGTTGCTGGCCGGCGTCCTCGACCTGGCGGTGGTCAACCTGCCCGCCGAGGATCCTGACATCGTGGTCGAGGTGCTCTTCGAGGAGGACCTGGTCCTGGTCGCCCCCATCGACCACCCGCTGGCCGCCAACGACATCGTCGGCGTGGACGACCTGGCCGCCCACCCCCTGCTGCTGCCTCCTACGGGAGCGTCCATCCGGGTGGAGCTCGACCGCGCCGCCGCCGTCGCCGGGGTGACGTTGCGATCGCAGGCCGAGTTCGACGGACTGCGGCTCATCGCCTCGTTGGCGTTCGAGAGCTTCGGTCCCGCCGTCCTGCCCGCCACCGCCATCCCCGAGGGGTTCGACCGACCTTGGCGCCGGATCCCGCTCCAGGGCCTGCGCCGCCGTCAGGTCGCCATCGCCCGACGCCGGCGCGGCCTCCCCTCGGCGCCCGCCCGGGCCCTGCTCGCCTTGGTGACCGACGTAGTGGCTGCCCAGGCCGGCGCTCAGTCCGGCGTCCACCTGCCCGCATCCCCACCATCGTGACCAACCCGGTCGCCCTGGCCGCAGGTATGCCGGGGACGGTCTCAGCCAGGGTCACCGAGGTCCGGGGCCGGTTCGTCGTCCTGGTCAAAGTCGATCCCCAGACCCGCCGGGGCGCCCTCGATGCGGATGCCGGAGCCGCCCTGGCCACCGCCGCCAACGTCGCCCTCGACGCCCGCCTTCCCCTGGTGGGCGTAGTGGCCTCCAGCGGGGCCGATGTCCATGACGGGGTGGCCGCCCTGCACGGGTGGGGCACGGCCGCTCGGGCCTTCGCCCGTTGCAGCGGGATCGTCCCCATCCTCCTCGCCGTCACCGGTCCCACCCTGAGCGGTCCCGCCCTGCTGTTGGGGATGGCCGACGTGGTGGTCATGACCGAGGCCGCGTCTGCCTACCTGGTCGGTCCGGGAGCGGTGGCCTCGTTCACGGGTGAGCAGGTGACACCCGCAGACCTTGGTGGAGCGCAGGTCCACGACCGTCAGACAGGGGTGGCGGCGGTGGTGACCGACGACGAGGAGTCGGCTCTCGACGCCCTCTCCGCCGTGCTCGGGCACCTTCCGGACCACTGCGACGCAGAGCCGCCCTGCTGGCCGACCTCCGACTCCGTCGAGCGCCGCACGCCCGAGGCAGGCGCCCTCCTGCCGCCCACCGCCGCTGGCAGCTACGACGTGAGAGAGGTAGCCCGGGCTCTCGCCGACGAGAGCCAGTTGGTGGAGCTGTGGGCGGGCTGGGCTCCCAACCTGGTCACTGCCCTGGTGACGGTGGGTGGCAGGCCTGCAGGCATCGTTGCCAACCAGCCCCTCGCCCTGGCCGGTAGCATCGACATCTCTGCCAGCCAGAAGGGGGCCCGATTCGTCGGGCTGTGCGACGCCTTCAACGTCCCGCTGGTGACCCTGGTCGACACCTCCGGCTTCTTCCCGGGCAAGGACCGGGAGTGGCGGGGCATGATCCGCCACGGCGCCCAGCTGGTTGGTGCATATGCCAGAGCCACTGTTCCTCGGGTGTGTGTGGTGCTGCGCAAGGCCTACGGCGGGGCCTACATAGTCATGGATTCCAAGACCATGGGCAGCGACGTGTGCCTGGCCTGGCCCAGCGCCGAGATGGCGGTCATGGGCGCCCGTCAGGCAGCCCAGATCCTCCATCGACGGGAGGGGCCCGAGGGCCGGGCCGCCCGTGAGGCCGAGTACGCCACCACCCTGCTGAACCCGTGGACGGCCGCCGAGCGAGGCTACGTCGACGCCGTCATCGACCCGGCTGACACCCGCCGGGCGGTAGCCGCCGCCCTGGAGCTGCTGCGCTCCAAGCGGGAGGAGCTACCTCAGCGGGCCCACGACAACCTGCCACTGTGACTCGGCGCCGAACCAGACGCCCAGTACGTCTAGGTTGGGGTTGTGGGCGACCCGACGATCACGCTTACTGATGATCGGACGGGGAGGTCGGTCACGGTATGCCTCGGTCCTGACGGCACCATCCCCTCGTCAGCGCTGCGCAAGCTCGACCCCGATCTGCGCATCTACGACCCGGCGTTCCTGTCGACTGCGTCGTGCGCCAGCGCCATCACCTACGTCGACGGGGACCGGGGCATCCTTCGCTACCGGGGCTACCCCATCGAAGAGCTGGCGGAGCGCTCCAACTACCTGGAGGTCGCCTACCTCCTGATCCACGGAGAGCTCCCCACGGAGCCCGCGTTCGAGTCCTGGCGCCACGACATCACCGTGCACACCTACGTGCACGAGAACGTAAAGCACCTCATGCAGCAGTTCCACCACGACGCCCACCCAATGGGCATCCTCACGGCCACGATGGCAGCCCTGTCGACGTTTTACCCCGACGCCAAGCAGATATTCGACGACGACACCCGACTCAGGCAGATCACCCGGCTCATCGCCAAGATGCCCACCCTGGCTGCCTTCGCCCACCGCTTCAGCGTAGGCATGCCCTTCGTCTATCCCGACAACAGCCTCGACTACACCACCAACTTCCTGTCCATGATGTGGAAGGTGGCCGAGCCCCGGTTCGCCGCCGACCCGGTCCTGGCCCGGGCCCTCGACGTGTTGTTCATCCTCCACGCCGACCATGAGCAGAACTGCTCGACCACGGCCATGCGCACCGTTGGCTCGGCCCACGCCGACCCCTACTCCGCTGCTGCCGCTGCCGCTGCCGCGCTCTACGGCCCCCTCCACGGCGGGGCCAACGAGGCGGTCATACGCATGCTCGAACGCATCGGCTCTGTGGCCGCGGTTCCCCAGCACATAGAGCGGGTCAAGCGGGGCGAGAGCCGCCTGATGGGATTCGGCCACCGCGTCTACAAGCACTACGACCCTCGGGCCCAGATCATCAAGCGCACGGCTGACGAGGTCTTCGCGGTGGTGGGTGGCAACCCGCTGCTCGACATCGCCCTGGCCCTGGAGGAGGTGGCCCTGTCGGACGACTACTTCGTCGAGCGCAAGCTCTACCCCAATGTCGACTTCTACTCGGGATTGATCTACCAGGCCATGGGCTTCCCGATGGAGATGTTCACCGTGCTCTTCGCCATCCCTCGCACCGCCGGCTGGTTGGCCCACTGGGTGGAGCTGCTCGGCGACTCCGACCAGCGCATCGCCCGACCTCGCCAGCAGTACATCGGCCCCCGGGAGCGGCCGTTCGTACCCATGGGTGAGCGGACGGGGAGTGCGGACGGGTGATCAGCGCCCGGCCCAGCTCGGAGAGCGGGGCTGAGTGGTCGCACGCTACGCTCCCGCTGGCGTCATCGACCGCAGCCGTCGCTGACCACTGAGATGCTGACCACTGAGATGCTGGCCAAAGAGGTTGCTGCCCGCCGAAGGAGGGCCAGATGAAGATCGTCCTTGCCATCGTCGTCATCCTGGTGGTGCTCGCCGTGGTGGCCGTGGTGGTCCAGCGCAAGCGCCGTTCAGGTGGGGTGATCGCCGCCGACACACGGTCGGCCGGTCGCAAGCCGGCGGACGGCGGCTCGACGTGAGCACGCCCTGGGGTGTGCTCACCAATGAGCACAGTAGCCATGCTCATGGCTGCGCCACCCGCAGGATGGTGCACCAATGAGCACCGTCCCCCATGCGTCCCTCATGCTGCGGGCCACCGAGCTCATCGGTCACCCGGTGATCACCATCGATGGCGGCGAGGACGTGGCTGAGGTCAAAGACGTCGTCTACGGCACCGCTCAGGCCGCCCTGCTGGGCTTCACCCTCAACCGACGAGGCTTCCTCGGAGGCCCGCTCAAGGAGGTCCTGGCTTGGGAGCGCGTCGTCGCTCTAGGCCGTCACGCCGTCATGATCGCCACCGCCGGCGACCTTTCCGAGCGCGACGAGGTGCTCGTCCAGGAGGTCAGGGACTCCCGGAACCGCAACGTGATAGGAAGCGAGGTCATCACCGATGCCGGGCAGCGACTGGGGGAGGTGACCGATGTGGTGGTCCTGGTGGCCGACGAGCCCGAGGTGGTCGGCTACGAGATCGGTGGCAGCGAGGTCCTCACCCCTCGCGCCGGAGGCCATGTCTTCATCCCCCTACCCGAGACCCTGGCGGTGTCCGGCGAGGCCCTCATGGTGCCCGCCACGGTTGCCGACTTCGTCTGCGACGACCTAGCCGGCTTTGGAGCCGCGGTGGAACGCTTCCGCGACCACCTCAAGGCAACTTCATGACGACGGCGCCGACCGTGCTGCCATGAGGACCCTGCCATGAGGAAGCTGAGTGAGGTGGCGGGGACCAAGGTGATGAGCAAGGCCAGCGCCCAGAAGATCGGCAAGGTCGAGCGAGTGCTGTTCGACGTGCCTCCTCGTCGCGTCGTGGCCGTGCAGGTCGGGCGTGACGAGGTGGTCGACTGGGAAGCCGTGACCGGGATGGGAAGCGACGCCGTGGTCGTCGAGGGCGAGGAGCAGGTGCGGGCGGCAGGTGATGCCCGTGAGGAGCGGGCCCTTGCCGGTGACTTTGACTGCAAGGGCAAGCGGGTGCTCTCCGACCATGGCAACCAGATGGGCACGGTGACCGAGCTGGAGCTCGACGAGACCACCGGCGCCCTCATGGCGATCGAGACGAGCGAGGGTCGGGTGGAAGCCGATCGTCTCCACGCCATCGGCTCGTACTGCGTGGTGGTGACCCAGGACCCCGGAGCTGACCTTCCCGGCTGAGCACCACGACTCACCCGCCGCCAGCACTGTGGGGCTGGCCCGTTGGGTAGAACATGTTCATGCGCATCGTGGTTACCGGTGCCACCGGCAACGTGGGCACCAGCGTGGTGGAGGCCCTCTCGGCCGAGCCGGCGGTCGACTCGGTGCTCGGGTTGGCCCGGCGACCTCCTCCCAGCCTGCACCTGCCCAAGGTGGAGTGGGCCCGGGCTGACATCACCTCCTCCGACCTGGTCGCCCGGTTCGAGGGCGCCGACGTGGTCATCCACCTGGCCTGGCTGATCCAGCCGTCCCATCGTCTCGGGGTGATGCAGGCGACCAACGTCGGCGGGAGCGATCGGGTTCTGGCCGCGGTCGCCGCCGCCGGCGTCCACGCCCTGGTCTACGCCTCGTCGGTCGGCGCCTACTCCCCCGGTCCCAAGGACCGTCCCGTCGACGAGTGCTGGCCCACCTACGGGGTGGCGTCCAGCTTCTACTCACGGCACAAGGTGGCGGTGGAGCGGAGCCTCGACCGCTTCGAGGACGAACACCCGCAGGTTCGGGTGGTACGCCTCCGCAAGGCACTGGTGTTCAAGCGCGAGGCCGCGTCCCGCATCCGCGGCCTCTTTCTCGGGCCCCTTGTCCCCGTGTCCCTGCTGCGGCCCCGGTTCATCCCGATGGTTCCGGCCACCCCCGGTCTGGTGGTGCAGGGCGTGCACTCCTCAGACGCCGCAGCTGCCTACCGGCTGGCCGCCCTGAGCGACGCCCGGGGTGCGTTCAACATCGCCGCCGACCCGGTGCTCGACGTGAGCGAGCTGGCCCGGCTGCTATCGGCCAGGCCCGTCCCGGTACCCCGGGCCGCCCTGCGCCTGGCTGCCGACCTCACCTGGCGCCTCCACCTCCAACCCACACCGCCGGGATGGGTCGACCTGGCCCTCAGCGTTCCCGTGCTCGACACCAGCCGCGCCCGCCGGGAACTGGGGTGGACGGCTCGCGTCGATGCCGGCGAAGCCCTGCTGGGCCTGCTCGACGGGTTCCGGGCCGGTGCCGGCCTGCCCACGCCGGCTTCCTCACCACGGCCGGGCGTACCGCCCTCACCAATGGGGTAAGTAGACCGAAAGCTGCCGAACCAATGGAGGGGGATCACCATGACCGAGCAGGAACTGCCCGACGAACAGCTCAGCCCGGACCAGATGCGCCAGGGGGCCAAGGTGTCACGCCAGAGCCTCGAGCCCAACGAGATGACCACGTGGGACGGCGAAGGCGACCCCGTCAAGGGCGTTTTCACCGATAACGAAGCTGGCGTGCTGGCTGAGGGCACAGGCAGTTCCACCGAGGACGCACTCAAGGACGCCGAGGAGGGCGACGAGATCCTCGGCGACGACGCCGGTCCCAAAGGGCACTGAAGCTGGAGCACCTACCCTCTGGGTCTGACAACCGTCGATTTGGCGTTTGACCGACCCTGCATCCGGGAACGCGTCACAGGCCGACCACCGATGAAGGGATACTGACGTTGGCCAAGGTTCTCGGCATCAACGCGGTGTTCCACGACCCTGCGGCCGCCCTGGTGGTCGACGGTGCCACCGCCGCCGCCGCCGAGGAGGACCGCTTCTCCCGGCGCGAGCACGGTAAGAATCCGGTGCCCTTCTCGACCTGGGAGCTCCCAGAGCAGTCTGCCCGCTGGTGCCTGGCTGAGGCCGGCATCACCGCCGAGGAGCTCGACGCCGTCGCCTACTCCTACGATCCCGACCTGGGCGCCCAGCCCGGGGCCGACCTCACCGACGAGGGGTGGGAGGGCCTGCGCACCCTCTTCGCCCGCCGGGCGCCACAGTTCCTGCGGACCTCGCTGCCCGGCCTGGACCCCGGGATCGTGCGCTTCGTCCCCCACCACGTGGCCCACGCCGCCTCGGCCTACCTGGCCGCTCCCTTTCCCAGCTCCGCGGTCATGGTGCTCGACGGCCGCGGGGAGCGCGGCTCGTTCCTCGCCGGCCACGCCGTGGACGGCGCCTTGGAGATCCTGGCTGAGCGCCGGCTCCCCCACTCCCTGGGGCTGCTATACGAGGAGCTGACCGCCCACCTCGGTTACCGGCGCAGCTCCGACGAGTACAAGGTCATGGCCCTGGCCTCCTACGGCACGGCCGCCCACCTCGACCGCTTCAACCAGTTGATGCGCAGCGACGGCGAGGGCGCGTTCGTCACCGACGCCGTCGACTGGTCCGAGTTCAGTCCCCCTGGCCGCGGCGACGGGTCGCTCGAAGCCGCCCACGCCGACCTGGCCGCCACCGTGCAGGTCCGCTTGGAGGAGGTGCTGTTGGAGCTGGTCCAGTGGCTCCACCGCCGGACCGGCGAGCGGGTGCTGACCCTGGCCGGTGGCGTGGCCCTCAACTGTGTGGCCAACGCTCGCCTCTACGAGGAGGGCCCGTTCGAGGACGTGTGGGTGCAGCCCGCCGCCGGTGACGCCGGCACCGCTCTCGGCGCCGCCCTCCACACCGCCCACGCCCTGGGCGACCCGGTGCGGCCCATGGACAGCGCCGCCCTGGGGCGGTCGTGGGACGATGACGCCCTCCAGCGCTGGCTGGACACCGCCAAGGTGGCCTACCACCGCCCCCCCGACATCGCCGAGGCCGTCGCCCAGGTGCTGGCCGACGACGGCGTGGTCGCCTGGTTCCAGGGCCGCAGCGAGTACGGGCCCCGGGCCCTGGGCCACCGGAGCCTGCTGGCCCACCCCGGCAACGTCGAGAACCTGGAGCGCATCAACGACGTGAAGGGCAGGGAGCAGTTCCGCCCGGTGGCACCCATGGTCCTGCTCGAGCGGGCCAAGGACATCTTCGAGGGCGGCCCGGTGCCCAGCCCGTTCATGCTCTTCACCCACCGGGTCCGACCCGGCTGGGCCGAGCGCATCCCCGCCGTCATCCACGTCGACGGCACCGCCCGCATCCAGACCGTCGACGGTGCCGAGGAGCCCCTGCTGCACCGGTGCATCTCCGCCTTCGAGCGCCGCACCGGGCTACCGGTGGTGGTCAACACCTCGCTCAACACCGCCGGACGGCCCATGGTCGACGACCCCAGGGACGCCCTCGAGTGCTTCGGGTCCGCACCCGTCGACGCCCTCGCCCTCGGGCCCTTCCTGGTCCGGCGGGCGCCCTTCACCGCCGGCACCGGGTGACGCCAGAGGGTTTCGGGGTCCTCGGGCGGTGACGGGTTCCTACGACCCAGCCTCGTACGACATCGTCATCCCCACCATCGGCCGCCCCGAGCTGGACCGCCTGCTCGAGGCCCTGGCCGCCGGGTCCGGCCCCCGCCCGGGCAAGGTGGTGGTGGTGGACGACCGCCACCACCGGAGGACATCGGCGGCGAGACGGGGACCCGGCGATGGCGCCACCGCCGGCGTGGTGGTCATGGCCGGGAGGGCAGCGGGACCGGCGGCCGCCCGCAACCTCGGTTGGCGCGCCTGCACCAGCGAGTGGGTGGCCTTCCTCGACGACGACGTGGTGCCCGACGCCGACTGGGCCGAGCGCCTGGCCGCGGACCTCTCCAGCGCGGGAGCGGACGTGGCCGCCACCCAGGGCCGCCTCGACGTCCCCCTTCCCTCTGACCGGCGCCCGACCGACTGGGAGCGCAACGTGGCCGGGCTGGCGACGGCGCGCTGGGCCACCGCCGACATGGCCTACCGCCGCCGGGTGCTGGACGAGGTGGACGGGTTCGACGAGCGCTTCCCCCGCGCGTATCGGGAAGACGCCGACCTGGGCCTGCGGGTGGTGGCGGCCGGGTACCGCATCGTGGTCGGCACCCGCCACGTCACCCACCCGGTGCGGCCCGCACCTTGGCACGTGAGCGTGGGAAAGCAGGCCGGCAACGCCGACGACGTCCTCATGGCCCGTACCCACGGCCGGGGATGGCGCCACCGAACGGGCGCTCCTGGCGGCCAGCGACCCCGTCACTTGGCCGTGACCGCCACCGCCCTGATGGCCGTCTCGGCCCAGGCAGCCCGACGTCACCGGCTGGCCGCGGTGGCGGCGGCCGGGTGGCTGGCGGCGACCGTCGATCTCACTTGGCGGCGGGTCGCCCCCGGGCCCCGGACTGCGGGCGAGGTGGCGGCCATGGCGGCAACCAGCGCCGCCATCCCGCCGGTAGCCACGGCGTGGTGGCTCGCGGGGCAGCTCCGGCGCGCCGGTTCCCGCCCCCCGGTGGCTCGACGCCCTTCGCTTCCGGCCCCGGATCTGGCTGCTCGAGCGACCACCCCCGGGGACAGAACGGCCAAATTGGCGGCGGTAGCGCCACGGCCGCCGGTGGGGGCTGTGCTCTTCGACCGGGACGGCACCCTGGTGCTCGACGTGGCCTACAACGGCGACCCCGAGCGGGTCGTGCCCGTCCCCGGTGCCCGGGCGTCCCTTGACCGGCTCCGGCGGGCCGGCGTGGCCCTGGCCCTGGTGACCAACCAGAGCGGCATCGCCCGCGGGTTGGTCGATGCCGGCCAGGTGCGGGCGGTCAACGCCCGGGTCGAGGCGCTGCTCGGCCCCTTCGACGCCGTCCACGTCTGCCCCCACGGCATCGAGGACGGCTGCCAGTGCCGCAAGCCCCGTCCCGGCATGATCAGCACGGCGGCCGCCGATCTCGGCGTCGAGCCCGCGGCCTGCGTGGTGGTGGGCGACATCGGCTCTGATGTCGCCGCCGGCCTGGCCGCCGGGGCCAGGGCCATCCTCGTGCCCACCAGCATCACCAGGCCCGAGGAGATCGCCGTCGCCCCCGAGGTCGCCCTCGACCTGGCCTCAGCCGTCGACCAGATCCTCGCCACCCGGGTCCAACCCCATTGACCCCGACCGTTCTGGCCCCAGGAGCGAGACAAATTCCCCGCGGTTCTGGGGCCAGAACGGTTGTCAGCCCCTTACTGGTCGTCCTACGTGCGCTCAAGCTCGGCGACCTGCTCACGGCCGTGCCGGCCCTGCGGGCGCTGGCCTCCGCCTTTCCCGACCACCATCGGGTCCTGGCCGCCCCCGCCTGGCTGGCACCCCTGGTGCGCCACAGCGCCACCGTGCACAAGGTGGTCGACGTTGCCCCGCTGGCCCCACTGCCCGCCTCCCTCCACCACGCCGACGTGGCCGTGAACCTCCACGGACGGGGACCGCAGAGCAGCCGTCTCCTCGCCGACAGCGGCCCCAGGCGCCTGATCGCCTTCGCCCATCCCGACGTGGCCGAGACCGGGGGCCAACCCCGGTGGCGGCCGGACGAGCACGAGGTGCGGCGCTGGTGCCGGCTGCTCCGTGAGTCCGGCGTTCCCGCTGACCCGGGAGACCTCCACTTGGAGCCGCCCCCGGTGACGCCCCCGCCCGCCGCCGTCGGCGCCACCCTGGTGCACCCCGGGGCGGCGGCAGCGGCCCGGTGGTGGCCGCCGGAGCGCTGGGCGGCCGTAGCTGCCGCCGAGCAGGCGGCGGGGCGGCCGGTCGTGGTCACCGGTGGACCGGGCGAAGCGGAGCGCGCCGCCGAGGTCGCCAGCCGTGCCCGCCTGCCGCCGGCCGCCAACCTGGCCGGGCACACCGACCTGCTCGAGCTCCTGGCGGCGGTGGCTGTAGCCGAACGGGTGGTGTGCGCCGACACCGGGGTGGCCCACATGGCCAGCGCCGTCGGTACCCCGTCGGTGGTCCTGTTCGGGCCCGCCTCCCCCGCCGAGTGGGGGCCCCCCAAGGACGGTCCCCACATCGCCCTGTGGGCCGGTTACCGGGGCGACCCGTCGGCCGCCACCGTCGACCCCGGCCTGGAGGCCATCTCCACCGACGACGTGCTCGCCGCCATGGCCCGACTTCCTCCTCGATACCAAGTCGGCGGTGCGGCGACGGGCTGATCGGCCCATCCGCCCGGAGGTCCACCCCGCGCCCGCGCCCGCCTTCTGGCACCAGGAACGGGCCGATCCCCACGCCTTGTCGGTGGCAGCAGTACGAGAGGCGAGGACAGCGAGCTCAGGATATGGGCCCGCCGGCCCTCACCTTCTCCACGTGGACCAGCGCCTCCCGCAGGTCGGCCAGCCAGTCGCCCTCGTGGCTGCCCACCCGGCGCACGCACCACGCCAGCGCATCGCTGCGGCTGCGGGCCACCCCGGAACGGACCAAGGTGTCGAGGACGGAGCGCTCGTCCATGCGCAGCCGGGTCATCACCGGGACGCTGAGGGTGGTGAAGGCGTGGGCCACCTCGCCGGAGATCGCTCCCCACGACACCCTGCGATCAAAGGTTGCCTCGGCCTCTTCAGCGATGGCCATGCGGCGCTGACGGGTCTCCTCCCGGAAAGCCTTGAGCCGGGCCACGTCGGCGGTGCCGTCGCTGTCGGTGTCTTCGGTGGCGGTGGCCTCGCCGGCGGCGGCGCCGGACGCCGTCTCCGGGGCCAGCCGACCGACGACGAGGATCTCCTCGCCGTCGATGCGCACCTCAGCGGCTTCGGTGAACCACTGGCTGGGGATTCGACTGGTGAACCACTTCTGGACCTGTTGCACCTCTGTAGTCGTCGTCATAGTTACATTATTACATGACCTGGGGAGTTGACAACGGCGGCAGCCCGGCGGAGACGGCGAAGTTTGACAGCTCTCCGACTCGGCCCTCAAACGCCCCTCGGGGACACCATGCGGCTCGGGGACTGCTCCTCCGATGGCCAGCGGTGGCCTCCCACTCCCTTGGTACCGGCGAGCTGAGCGTCTGAGACCTCCCCGGCGGGCTGAGCACCTGGACACGGACCCTCGCCGGCGGCCCGTGTTGGGGGAAAAACTCCCCCGGGGGAATTTTCCCCCGACCGTGACACACCGCCTGGCGACCCGTCAGTGCCCCGTTGCCACGGCCCAGGCGACACCCCACCCGGTCG
>JBPCJK010000052.1:0-10569 GCA_051005375.1 Acidimicrobiales bacterium | reverse complement strand
GGCACGCTCGTGAGCTTCGACGACTGGGAGCTCGTCGTCGTAGAGCTCGGGCAGCAGCGGAAGGATCTCGCCCACGGTGAGCTCGTCGTAGTCCTCGATGGGGAAGAGGTCGCCACCGTCATCGGCGGGTAGCTGCTCCTCGCTGGCGTCGGCAACACCCTCGGCGGCGCCCGCTCGGCGCAGCTGGTCGATGCGTTTGAGGACCGACACTCGGCCCTTGGTGTCACGCTCACGGCCTTCGACCACATCGAGCTCGTCTTCGTAGAGCTCGGGCAGCAACGGGAGGATCTCCCCCACCTTCAACTGGTCGTAGTCCTCGATCGGGAAGAAGTTGTCGGCTTCGTCACCGCCGGCCATGGGACCAGCACCACCGACGGAGGCCATGGCCGGCTGACGCCTCGCCGGCGTGTACGCCGCTGACGATGCCGCCGCTGGAACCTGGGCCGTGTCGTCGACACGGCCCTCGGACGATGCGGGTGCTGACGCCTGGGTGTAGCCCATGCTGGCCGGCTCGCCCGCCTCCACCCGGCTGGCCAGCGGGGAGGGCCCTGCCGCAGTCTCGGCCGCCGGTCTGCGGAACACGGTGGCGACCAACAAGACGATGGCGGCAACGAAGCTGCAGGCGATCGACAAGTAGATGAGGGCGAGCCCGGTGCCGGTAAGCAACCCGAGCACCAGCAGCACGGTCGCCACCAGCACCAGTCCGAAACTGATCAGTACAAGCACCTGAGCCTCACCGTCCTGAAATCTATGGATGCGCCGCTACCCGCGCCCCCCCAGCCGACGAACTGATTCGGCAAAACGACCGCGCAGAACCGCATCCTAGACAGCAAGCTCGCCTGGTCGCCTCATCAAGTCGGAGAAAGGAACGAAGAAGACGCCTCAGCGATGCCGACGGCGACGGCGACGACCACTGCTCACCTCCGGGTTGTACCGACTGGCGCCGTCGTCCCAAGCCCCGACATCATCTCTGGGCCCCAGCGGCTCAGGGTCGTCGACGGCCCGACGGAGCTCGGCGATGAACGGATCGTCATCGTCAGCCATCACCGGCACGGCAACCGCCGGTTCCTGAGGCCCGTGGTCGTTCACCCCGTCCACCGCCTCGTCCGCGCCGTTGGGGTTGCTCACCTCTGCCAGCGGGAACACGACAGCGGAAAGCTCGAGGGGACCGGGTTGGCCGGACACGTCCTCGCCGGAGGGTGATAGGTGGAGGGGGTCGCTCCCGGGTGTGGCGGCACTGGGCACGGCGGCACTGGGCACGGCGGCACTGGGCATGGCCGGGTCGGCCACCTCGGGGTCGCAAGCCTCTGTCAACGGGTGGGTACGAGGACGATCGCTGGCCATCGGTGGTACCACCGCCACCTCGGCGCCGCCGCCGTGGTGCTCGCCGGACAGAGGCGCTGGCAGGTCGGGACCGGATCTCTCGGGGTGGGCACCAAGCCCGCCCGTGGGCGTAGCCAGTGGTTGGATCACCGGTGCCGCCTCGAGGTGGCCGCTCCTCTCCAGCCAGGCCAGATGCTGTCGCAGGTCGTCCGCCAGGTGGGCGCGTTGTCGCTCGACGTAGCCGGTCAGCAGCTCGACGTCGGCTTCCAGCGCCCGTCGACGCTCGTGGAGGTCGTGCAACGCCAGCTCAGCCCGAGCTTCGATCTCGGTCTCCAGACGGGCCGCCCGCGCGTCGATCTCGGCCATCCTCACCTGCGCCCGCTCCTCGGCCTCGGGCACGAGGCGAGAAGCCTCGACCTCGGCCTCGCCCACAGCGGCGTCGGCCGTGCCCTGGGCCAGCACCAGGGTGCGACTGACGACGTCTTCACCACTGCGCTCCTGCGCCCGCTGCTCGGCGTGCGCCGCCCGCTCACTGGCGTCCCGCAAACGATCCTCGAGGAGGTCAAGGGCATCTGCGGCACCCTCTAGCAGCTCATCGACCTCGTCGGTGCGATACCCCCGCCACTGCTCGTCGAAGCGGACCTCCCGCAGGTGCTGCGGTGAAACCCCCATTGCCATGCCGGTCATGGTAGCGAGGGCGTGCCTTCAATCGGGGGATACCCCCGAGTCAGAACGGGAGGCGGCACAGCAATGGGGTGAGGAACAGCTGCAGGGCGAACATGACGATGAGAGGCGAGAGATCGAGGCCCATCCCTCCCATGGCGACAGGTGGGAGCTTCCGGCGGATCGGTCCCAGGACCGGCTCGGTGATCGCATAGAGAAACGAGAACATCGAAGCAACGGCACCGCCGGGCGAGACCGGGAACCAGCTCAACAGGATCCGCCCCAGGATGACGAAGAAATACACCGTGGAAAGGGTGCACAGGATGCGTCCCACCATCGAGGTTACGAGCTCCGTTCCTGCAGGCGGCGCTTGTCCTCGTCGGAGACCTGCACGTCACTTGGCGTCAGGAGGTACACCTGGTTGGTCACCCGCTCCATCTGGCCCCGCAACCCGTAGCAGAGGCCACTGGCGAAGTCGACGAGACGGCGGGAGAGCTCCCGCTCCACCCCCTGCAGGTTGACGATGACCGGAACCCCGGCCATGAACTTGTCGGCCACCTCCTGGGCCTCGTTGAACGACACCGGCGACATGGCGTAGGGCTTCGGGCTGGCCTGCTGGGTCACGATCTGGCGCACCACCGCACCCCGGGGACGCAACGCCGGCGCCGGCGACGGCGACGGCGGCGACTCGGGCCGTGGCATCGGCCGCACCGCCCCAGCCTGGGGGTCGGGAGGCGGCGGCTCGGGCGCGTGACGGGGCACCACCCGCCCGGGCGGCTCCTCGGGGACGTCGTAGTCGTAGTCGTAGTCGTCGTACTCGTCATCGGGGCCAAGGCCGAGATACGTCATCGCCCGTCGCCACATGGTCGCCATCACACATCCTCCTGAGGTCGGGACGTTAGTGCGTGAACCGCCGTCGCCGACGGGCGGGTCGGCCAGCGGTCCCGAGGCGCCCTAGGCCCGAAGATCGCCCGTCCCACCCGCACCATGGTCGCACCCTCCTGGACAGCGACCTCGAGGTCGTCGCTCATGCCCATGGACAGCTCAACCAATCCCAACTGAGCGCCGAGGCTCGCCAGCCGGCGAAACCCTGCCCGGGCGTTCTCCGGCGGCCCGGGGGCACCCACGGCCATGAGCCCCTCCACCACGCATCCGCCCTGGCGCAGCCGATCGACGAGCATCGGCGCCTCGTCAGGCCTGCAACCACCTCCGCCGGCACCGCCCACGTTGACCTGCACCAGCACCCGCCCACCGGCCACCTGCTCGACCAGCTCCTCGACCAACCGCAGGCGATCGATGCTCTGCCACAGCCCGACCAAGGATGCCAACCCCTTGACCTTGTTCGACTGCAGCTGACCGATGAAGTGCCAGCAAGGTTCTTGAGGGACCCCGGCAAGGACGTCGGTCAACTGCGCTGCCTTGGCGGAGAGCTCCTGGGCGTAGCTCTCGCCTACGTCGAAGATGCCGGCAGCCATGGCCGCCTCCACCGCCTCTGGACCGAAGCCCTTGGTCACCGCCACCAGCCGCACCCCCGCCGGGTCCCCACCCACGCCGGCGATGCGCTGGCGCACGCGGGCCACCCGTTCGCTCACCTGCTGGCAGCGCATCACCGGAGCAGAGACGCGACCAGCGCCTGGCGTTCACCGTCGCCCCCACCGCGGTGGGACCAGTGACGCCCAGAGCAGACGGTGCAGATCCCGACATCGGCGCAGGCGTCGACCTTGGCGTCAGCCAAGGCCGCCCGGACCCCGGCGACGAGGTCGAGCGTCGGACGACCGTCAGGCGCCCGAGCGCGCACACCCTCACCGAGGAGTCCGGCCACCAGGTCCAGGTCGGCGTCTCCGAAGGGGTAGCAGCCGGCGTGGATACAGGGCCCGACGACGGCTCGAAACCCAGCCACACCCAGTCGACGCATGGCGTCGACGGCAGCGGGCACGATGCCGGCAGTCAAACCACGCCACCCGGCGTGGACCACGCCGACGGCGGATCGGCCCGCATCGGTTGCCCCGATCAGGACCACCGGCGCACAATCGGCGGTCTGCACGGCAAGGGCCACGCCGGGTACGGCCGTGACGGCGGCATCGCCGGCATCGCCGGCATGGTCACCCGGCCCTTCCACCACGACCACCTCGGCCCCGTGCTGCTGGCGCAACCAGGTCCAGGGAAGCGGGACCACCTCTAGGCGACGGCCCTCCACACCGAACGAGTCGGGAGCGAGATCACCGTCACCCCGGTCGGTGAAGCGATACCAGGGGCGGGAGGCCTCAGCGACCCCGTTCAAGGTCGCTACTTGAGGAACGACGGCACATCGAAGTCGTCGTCGCCCTCCAGGTCGAGCTCGAAGTCGTCGTCCGTGGCGAAGACGTCGCGCTCACGGGGTTGATCACGGGGCTGATCACGACCCTGGGCAGGGCCTCGTCCCCGGTCTCGATCCCGCTCGACCGCACCGCGACGCTCGCGCTCGTCGCGCCCGGATTCGGCGGTCCGGTTCTCGCGGGGCTGGCTCCGCTCCACCCGGGGCTCCTCCCACCGGTCGAAGCCGGCGGCGATCACGGTGACCCGGACCTCATCGCCCATCGACTCGTCGATGACCGTGCCGAAGATGATGTTGGCGTCGGGGTGGGCCACCCCGTGGATGACCTCGGCGGCCTCGTTGATCTCGAACAGGCCGAGGTCGTTGCCTCCGGAGATGCTGAGAAGGATCCCTCGGGCGCCCTCGATCGACGCCTCGAGCAACGGGCTGGAGATGGCCGCCCGAGCGGCGTTGAGGGCCCGCCCGTCGCCGGAGCCGTACCCGATGCCCATGAGCGCCGAGCCGGCGTTGGTCATGATCATCTTCACGTCGGCGAAGTCGGTGTTGATCAGCCCGGGCGTGGTGATCAGCTCGGTGATGCCCTGCACCCCTTGCAGCAGGACCTCGTCTGCCATCTTGAAGGCGTTGACCACCGAGGTCTTGTCGTTGGACACGGTGAGCAGCCGGTCGTTGGGGATCACGATGAGGGTGTCGACCCGCTCCTTCAGCTTCTGGATGCCCTGCTCGGCCTGCACCGCACGGCGCCGACCCTCGAAAGAGAAGGGCCGGGTGACAACGCCGATGGTCAGCGCCCCGAGGCCCTTGGCGATCTCGGCGATGACCGGCGCCCCTCCGGTGCCGGTGCCCCCGCCCTTGCCGGCGGTGATGAACACCATGTCTGCTCCCTGGAGGGCGGCCTCGATCTCGGACCGATGGTCCTCAGCCGCCACCGCCCCGATCTCCGGGTCGCTCCCGGCCCCGAGACCACGGGTGACGTCCTGGCCGATGTCGAGCTTGAGCTCAGCATCGCTCATCAGCAGGGCCTGGGCGTCGGTGTTGATGGCGATGAACTCGACGCCCTTCAAGCCGGCGTCGATCATCCGGTTGACGGCGTTGACCCCACCGCCTCCGATGCCAACCACCTTGATCACCGCCAGATAGTTCTGCGGGTTCCCGGCCATGTTCTTCTCCTCAGCAGGTGCTGGACGGCGGACCGCCCGAGTCGACGGACACCAGGTCTCCCTGGTCAGGCTCAACCTCCACTAGAGATTGAGAGTTATGTAAACCTCTTGTTGCGGTCGAGAGCATAAGGTGACGGTCGGCTCAGGTCAAGACCGGGGCATCGGGCACCCGGACGTCGATCACCGACAGCTCCGGACCGGGCTTCAGTTCGGCCTGCTCGAGGACCGTGACCAAGGCGACCACCTTGTCGTCGAGATGGTCGCCGTTGCCGAGCAGGGCACGAACCTCGGGGCTACCGCTGCTGGCGCTGACCACCGCCTCCAACTCGGCACCGGCGACGAGGGTGACGCGGGAGGGTCGAAGGGGCAGGGCCGACGAGAGGCGCCCGGCCAACTCGAGAGCGCCGGCCAGCTCCGGTCCCAACCGGGCTCCGGGCCGTCCTTCGATTGGGAAGCCCTCCACTCGTACCAGCGGGGGAAGCTCCCCGTCAGCGACGATGCGAAGTTGCCGGCCGTCGGCGTCGACCAGGGCCCACTGCGAGGGCGTGTCACCCGCCAGTCGCACCGCAGCCACCGGCTGTCGTTCGCTGACCGAGATCACCACCGTGCCCGGCCACGACCGGCGAACGGTGGCCACGGCGACCCATGGTGCCGCTTCCAGGGCCAGCCGGGCGGCCCGGAGGTCGAGGGTCGCCATGGCCTGGCCGGGGTCGATCCCAGCGACGTCGGCAAGGATCGCATCACCGCTCATGGCCGCCCCCTTAACCACCACCCGATCGACGTCGAGCACCGGTGACAGCGCCAGGGCCCACCCCGTCGAGGCCACGGCCAGGGCCCCGACCGCTGCCGTCAACCGGCGGCGGCGCTGACGACCCTGGCGCCGACGGATGTCACGACGCCGAGCCTGCAGGCGGGGGTCGATGGCCACGCTCCGCTGCTGGCCCGGTGCCGGTGTTGGTGTCGTGGTCGGCGTCTGCATCACTCCCGGACGCTCTCGTCCGGCGTCCCCCGGAAGCCCACCAATTTGACCTCTGGTCGCAGATCGACACCCGCGGCGTCGGCCACCCGGCGCCGCACCTCGGCGATGAGGGCGGCGACGTCGTCAGCTGATCCTCCGGGCTCGGCCTGGATGAAGTTGCCGTGCTTGGTTGACACCTGGGCTGTTCCGTGGCGCTGGCCCTTGCAACCGGCGAGCTCGACCAGCCGACCGGCTGAGTCGCCGGGCGGGTTGGTGAAGACCGACCCGGCGTTCTGGCCGCCGGGTTGATGCTCCCTACGCCAGCGGACGATGGCCGCCACCTCGGCGCTGGCGGCGGCGGGGTCACCGCGGTCGAGTCGGAACTCCGCCCAGATCACCACTTGGGTCGGTCTGACCGCCGAGCGGCGGTACCCGAGGGCGAGGTCATCAGCGTGCACCACCTCATCCTGTCCCGTGGCCAGGTCCAGGACGCGGACCCTCTCCAGGCGAGCGGCGATGTCGGAGCCATGGCCCCCGGCGTTCATGCGGACACCACCCCCGACTGAGCCCGGCACCCCCACCGCCCACTCCAGCCCACGCAGGCCGGCCCCAGCCGTCCGCCGGGCCAGCACCGGGAGGTCGCCGGCCCCGCCGGCCCGGACCGTGAGCCCGTCGAAGTCCACGGTGGCGAAGGCCGACCCGAGCCGCAGTGCCATGCCGGGAAAACCGGCCTCGGCCACCAGGAGGTTCGAGCCCTTGCCCACCACCAGCACCGCCACGTCGGTCTTCATGACCGCTCGGGCCGCCAGCGCCAGGTCGTCCTCACCCTCGACAGAGACGAACACGGCGGCGGGACCTCCCACTCGGTAGGTGGTGAGTGCCCCGAGAGGGTGATCGAGTCGGCCCCGAGGACCGAGGACACCGGCGGCCCGCAGCGCGCTGGTGCCCGTCACGTCAGCCGGGTCAGGGCGGCCATGGCGTCGTCGGGGATGGTGGTGAGGTCGCCGGCGCCGAGCGTGAGGCAGAGGTCACCCGGCCGGAGCTCCGCCGCCAGCCAGGCCAGCACGTCGCTCCGGGCCGGGAGCCAGGCCACCCTGCGGCCGGGTCTGGCATCGAGGACGGCATCGACGATCAACTTGCCGCTCACCCCCGCCACCGGCGTCTGCCCAGCCGAGTAGATGTCGGTGATGGCGAGGATGTCGGCGTCGTCGAAGGCGTTGGCGAAGTCCTGCCAGAGCGAGGCGGTGCGGGTGTAGCGATGGGGCTGGAAGACGCAGACCACCCGCCGCCACCCGCCATGGGCGGCAGCCGACAGGACCGCCGCCACCTCACCGGGCAGGTGGTCGTAGCTGTCGACGAAGGTGACGCCGGCGGCCTCGCCTCGCCACTCGAAGCGCCGGGCCACACCGGCGAACTCGGCCACGCCGCGGCGCACCGCCTCGAAGGAGGCGCCGAGCGCCATTGCGGCCACGGCGGCACCGGCAGCGTTGCGGGCGTTGTGCAACCCCGGCATGGGGACCTCCAGGCGACCGAGCTCGCTACCACCGTCGTCGAGGGTGAACGCCGTCGTCGTCCGGCCGAGCTCGACGTGGTGAACCCGGTAGCGGGCGCTCGGGTCGGTCCCGTAGGTCAGGCAGTCCACGCCCTGCGCCAGCACCGCTGCGCCGGGATCGTCAGCGCAGACCACGCGCGGCCCGGGAGCCGACGCCAGGAACCGGGCGAAGGCTTCCTGCAGGGCGTCAAGGCTGCCGTGGTGGTCGAGGTGGTCGGCCTCCACGCTCGTGAGCACCAGCGCCTCGGCGCCGAGCTCGAGGAAGGTGCCGTCGCTCTCGTCGGCTTCCACCACGAACCACTCACCCTCGCCCCAGGCGGCGCCGCTCTTCGCACCGATCAGGTCGCCCCCGACCAGGAACGACGGTGCCATCCCCGCCGCCTCGAGGATGGCGGCCAGCATGGCGGTGGTAGTGGTCTTGCCGTGGGTCCCGGCCACGGCCAAGGTGGCGCGCAGGGCGCACAGGGCGGCTAGGGCATCGGCCCGTCGCAACACGTCAATCCCAGCCGCCCGGGCGGCGACCACCTCGGGGTTGTCGGGGCCGACGGCGGTCGAGGCCACCACCACGTCGGCGCCGGCCACGTGGACGGCGCCATGGCCCACGTGCACGGTGACGCCCAGGGCAGCCAGTCGATCGAGCCGGGGGGAATCGGCCTCATCGCTGCCCGAGACGGTGTGGCCCATGGTGGCGAGGATGGTGGCGATGGGCGCCATGCCCGATCCCCCCACCCCGATGAGATGGACCCGGCGGGGACGGGAGAGGTCGAGAGCCGGGCCGGACACGTCGACCCACCTTACGGCGCCTGTTCCACTGGCAGGTGGACCGGCACCGGTGCACCTGCGTGACCTGATGGCGAACGACCCACACCTCACCCGGTCACGGACTGCCTGACTGGTTCCTCCCCCACCGCCAGGATCACGCCGCTGGCTTGTCCAGCAAGGCCCGCAGGGCGGGCTCAAGGCGGGGATGGCGGAAGGCGTAGCCGGAGTCGGTGAGCGCGGTGGGCGCCACCCGGATGCTGTCGTAGAGCAGGCTCTGGGCCAGCTCGGCGCCGAGCAGCACGCTGGGGCCGATCCGGGGCACGGGCACGACCGCCGGCCGCCTCAGCACCCGGCCGAGGGCGTGGGTGAGCTCGGCGTTGGACACGGCTTCAGGGGCGGTGAGGTTGACGGCGCCAGCCACGTCGGTGCTCAGGAGGTGGAGCATGGCGCCGACCTCGTCAGCCAGCGAGATCCACGACCACCACTGGTGGCCGCGGCCGAAGGGGCCGCCCACGCCGAGGCGGAACAGCGGGAGCATCCGGGCCAGCGCACCGCCATGAGGATCGAGCACGATCCCGGTGCGCAGGCAGGAGGTCCGCACCCCGGCGTCGACCGCAGGTCGCACCGACGCCTCCCAGTCCATGCACACGCCGGCCAGGAAATCGTCACCGGGAGGGCTGGCTTCTGTCAGCTCCTGGTCGCCCTGGTGACCGTAGTAGCCAATAGCCGACCCGCTGAGCAGCACTCGGGGGCGAGGATCCATCTCGGCCACCGTCTGGGCGATGAGGTGGGTCGAGGCTGTCCGGCTGTCGCGGATGCGTCGCTTCTGGTCGTCGGACCAGCGACGGGAGGCGACCCCCTCGCCCGCCAGGTTGACCACGGCGTCAACCCCGGCCAGGCCGGCGGCGTCGATGGCACCTGCCGCAGGATCCCAACCGACCTCACCACTGGCGGTCGGCGCCCGCCGGACCAGGCGGCGCACGTGGTGGCCGGCGTCACCGAGGGCGCGCACCAGGGCGGAGCCGATGAACCCGCTGGCACCGGTGACGGCTACGTCCATGCTGGGGAGGTTACGACGGGCCGCACCACTTCCTCCTCAGCTGTTCCCCAGGGTCTCCGCCCTGGTGACGACGGCCTCGGCCAGCTCTCGGGCGGCAGGGGGAAGGTCGGTGGCGGAGAGACGATCGAGCAGCTCCTCCCGCTCCACCAGCCCTTCGGCGATCAACGCCTCGCAGAAGACGACGCCCTTGGGGCGGCCGGCAGCGAGCTTGGCCACACACAGATCATGCGCTTCCAGGCAGTAGGCGGTCACCCCAGCGGTGTTTGCGTTGTGCAGCAGGACAAGCCGATCTCGCAATCCCTCAGGCAACACCGCGGTGGTGACGGAAACGCACTGGGCGTAGTAGCCGAAGGCTTGTTGGAAAGGCGACTCCTCACCGATGCTCCCGTCGACAAGATCTCGACCGCCGTCGCGCCTTCTCCCCAGACCAGAAGGCGCAACTGTGGGCGAGTTCCGGTGGTCGTTGCGGGATCTGCGGCAAGTCATTTCCCAGGGGACGGCAGAGTACGACCACGTTCAGCCCTGGATACTTGGAGGCCGGACGGAGACTGAGAATGGACGCCCTGTACATTCGCATTGTCATGCTCGCGGTTTGGCTGCGATAGACGGTCGAGAAGCGCCTCTCACGGACGACATGCAAATCTAGCTTGCTTAGGGTCCCCGCCAAGTTAGACCGCGCGTAGTATCGTGACGGTGTGGAGGTCACGCCGGAGGCGCTCGCGCGATTCTTCGAGGGGACCCTGCCGCACCTGAACGAGGTGCAGCGACGGGTGGTGG
>JBPCJK010000051.1:0-7159 GCA_051005375.1 Acidimicrobiales bacterium | reverse complement strand
GATGGTCATGCCCCGGTCGACCGACTTGCACATGTCGTAGATGGTCAGCGCCGCCACCGAGCAGGCGGTCAGGGCTTCCATCTCCACCCCGGTGCGGTCGACGGTCTCGACCTGGGCCTCGATCTCTATCCAGGTGTCCTCGATGGTGAAGTTGACGAACACCGAGCCCACCAAGAGGGGGTGGCACAGTGGGATCAAGTCGGACGTCCGCTTGGCCGCCTGGATCCCGGCGACCCGGGCCACGGCCAGCACGTCACCCTTGCTGACTGCCCCTCTGGCTACCAGCCCGGCCGTCTCCGCCTGCATGGACACCCGGCACCGGGCCATGGCCCGGCGGTGACTGGCCTCTTTGGGGGTGACGTCGACCATGCGAGCCCGGCCCAGCGGGTCGAGGTGGGTCAGGCCATGCTCGGGCACGCCAGGAGTCTAGGAGCCCAGGGCCAGGGTCTGCCTAGCCGCCGATCTGGGACATGGTGCGGGGAGGCTGCACGAAGGTGACCGAGCCGATCTGGTGCCCGGGGCCCTTGGCCGCCACGCAGGCGGAGATCCCGGCCGCCAGCTCGTGGTCGGTGCCGCCCTCTCGCAGCACCACCCGCAGGTCGGTCTCGTCCATGGAGAACAGGCAGTTGCGCAGCCGGCCCTCGGCGGTGAGGCGCACCCGGTCGCAGCGGGCGCAGAAGGGAGCCGTGACGCTCGGGATCACTCCCACCCGGCCTCGCCCGTCGAGGTAGTCGAACACCGCCGCCGGGTCGCTTCCCCGACTCACCGGGGCCACCGGGTGCCGGGCGGCGATGGCGGCGATGATGCGCTCGCCGGGGACCACTCGCGCCCGGGTCCAGCCGTGGTCGGCGTCGAGGGGCATGAACTCGATGAAGCGGACCTCGATGCCGCGCTCCCGCCCGAAGGTGGCGAAGTCGACCACCTCGTCGTTGTTCACCCCCTCCATGCACACCACGTTGAGCTTGACCGGGTCGAAGCCGACCTCCAGCGCGGCGTCGATGCCGTCGATCACGGCCGCCAGCTCGTGGCGCCGGGTCAGCTCGAAGAAGCGGTCGGGGCGCAGCGAGTCCAGTGAGATGTTGACCCGGCTCAGACCGGCATCCCGCAGCGCCCGGGCCTGAGCTCGCAGGGCTGAGCCGTTGGTGGTCATGGCCAGGTCGACGCCGAGGCGGGCCAGCTTGGCCACCAGCACATCCAGGTGGGCCCGGACGGTGGGTTCGCCCCCGGTGAGGCGGATGCTGTCGAAGCCGAAGCGCTCCACGCACACCCGGGCCACCCGCTCGATCTCCTCGAAGGAGAGGACCTCGTGGCGGGGCACCCAGGTCATCCCTTCCTCGGGCATGCAGTAGGTGCAGCGGAAGTTGCAGCGGTCGGTGATGGAGATGCGCAGGTCGCGGTGCTCGCGGCCGAAGGAGTCGACCAACGCCGTTGCCATCGGCCCAGGCTAGAGGGTGCGCCGTTCGGCGCACCCGTGGCCTGAGCGGCCCTGCCGGCGCAAGCCGGCAAGAGCGGATGAGCAACGTCTTGCGCTCTCGGCGGCGGAGCCGCCGAGCCATGAGCAGCGTGCCCATCTGCGCGGTCTCTACGGGCAGTGCAGGAGCATGGCCTCCACGACTGCGCCGGCGGGGGCGCCGTCGCCATCGGCCAGCACGGCCAAGGCGTTGGCGCCGGCCATGGCCGAGAGCTGGTGCGATCCCTGACCGCCGGCGGAGCGGACCCGGTAGCGGCCGTCCTCGCCCATGGAGACCACCGCTCGGACGAAATGGGTCTTGCCGTCGCGGGCCCGAGGCAGGGCTTCCTCGGCCACGACGGGAACCGTGGGCCGTGCCCATCGCCCGGCCGGGTACCCCATCATCTTGCGCAGGGCGGGACGGGCGAACAACTCGAAGCTGACCATGGACGACACCGGGTTGCCGGGCAGGCCGAACACCGGTGTGGCACCGACCGTGCCGAAGGCCAGCGGCTTGGCCGGCTTGATCGCCACCTGCATCCAACGCATGTCGCCCAGGCGGTCGAGCACCACTTTGACGAAGTCGAAGTCGCCCATGCTGACCCCGCCGCTGGTGATCACCGCGTCGCAGTCGACGGTGGCCAGGGCGAAGGCCCGGGCGATGGCCGCTTCGTCGTCGGCGGCGGTTCCCAGGTCGACGGCCTGGCACCCGGCCTGGCGCACCAGGGCCAGCAGGGTGGGCCGGTTGGAGTCGCGAATCTGGCCCGGCCCCAGCGGGCCAGGTCCCGACGCCAGCTCGTCGCCGGTGGACAGCACGCCCACCCGGGCCCGGGGGAACACGGCCACGCTGCCCACGCCCACGCTGGCCAGGAGTCCCAGGTGGCCGGGGGTGAGCTCGACCCCCGGCTCGGCCACCACGTCGCCGGCGTGCACGTCGTCGCCCGACCACCGTAGGGCGGTGCCGGGGGTGACCGAGGCACGGATCTCCACGGTCCGCCCGTCGTCGGCCGCCGCCGTGCGCTCGACCATGACCACGGCGTCAGCCCCGGGCGGCACCGGGGCACCGGTCATGATCCGCACCGCCTGGCCGGCGCCGATCGCCACCGACGGCACGTCACCTGCCGCCACGGTCCCCACCACTGCCAGGCTGACCGGCGCCAGGGTGGTATCTGCGGCCCTTACGGCGAACCCGTCCATGGCGCTGTTGTCGAAGGGGGGGACCGGCTCCCGGGCGACGAGCTGCGCCGAAGCGACCAGACCGAGAGCCTCGCCCAGCGCCAGCTCTACCGGGGTCAACGACGGGCACGCTGCCAGGACGTAGCCCTGGGCCTCCTCCAACGGCACCAGCGCCATCGCTGGTCAGGCCAGGCCGTGGCGGCGGACGGCGTCGGCCAAAAAGGCGCCGAGCGCAGGCCCGATGTCGTCTCTGGCCAGGGCAATCTCGATGGTGGCCCGAAGGTGGTCGAGGGGGGTTCCGACGTCGTAACGGCCCTCGGTGAACACCCAGCCGTACACCGGCTCTGACCGGCCCAGCACCTCGATGGCATCGGTCAGCTGTATCTCCCCGCCCTTGCCGGGCTCGACCCGGTCGAGGGCCTCGAAGATGGCGGGGGTGAAGACGTAGCGCCCGGTCACGGCCAGGTCGGAGGGGGCGTCGTCGGGCTCGGGCTTCTCCACGATCTCCAGGATCTTGACCAGGGGACCGTCGACCGGCTCGACCCGGGGGCAGCCGTAGGCGGAGACCTCCTCGGCCGGCACCCGCTTGAGGGCCACCACCGACCCCCCGTGCTCGGCGTGGGCGCCCAGCATGCCCTTGAGCAGTGCGGCGTCGTCGACCATGAGGTCATCGGGGAGCAGAACGGCGAACGGGGCGTCGCCCACGTGGGCGGCGGCCATGGACACGGCGTGGCCCAGGCCCCGGGCCTCGCCCTGGCGGACGTAGTGCATCCGGGCCAGGCCGGCGAGGGCCACCACCCGCTCGAGGGCGTCGTCCTTGCCCTTGGCGGCCAGCTCAGCTTCGAGCTCTGGCATGCGGTCGAAGTGGTCCTCGATGGCCCGCTTGCCCCGGCTGGTGACGACCAGGATGTCGTCGATCCCCGCCGCCGCCGCCTCCTCCACCACGTACTGGATGGCCGGCCGGTCCACCACCGCCAGCATCTCCTTGGGCTGAGCTTTGGTGGCGGGTAGGAAGCGGGTGCCGAGGCCGGCGGCAGGGATGACGGCGGTGCGGACAGGCATGCTCATGGGGTCACACTGCCTCCAGGATCGGGAGCCGGGTCGGCCAGGAAGACCTGATTCTTACCGGCCCGCTTGGCCCGGTACAGCGCAGCGTCGGCGCTGGCGATGAGGCCCGCCACGGTGGTCCCGTGCTCGGGATGGCAGGCCACGCCGAGCGAGAGGCTGACGGCCACGGATCCTCGGTCGGTGACCACCGGCTCCTGGGCCACCGCCGTTCGCACCTTCTCGGCCACCTCCAGGGCGCCGGCCCGGTCGGTGCGGGGCAGGAGCAGGACGAACTCCTCGCCGCCGTAGCGGGCCACGAGGTCGACCTGTCGGGTGGAGTTGGCCAGGCGGTTGGACACCTCGACCAGCACGGCGTCACCCACCAGGTGACCGTGGCGGTTGTTGACGTCGCTGAAGTCGTCGAGGTCGCACATCACCAGGGCAAAGGCCTCGCCGAAGCGGTCGGCCCGGTCGAGCTCTTCGGAGCACCGCAGGTCGAGGTGGCGGCGGTTCCACGGAACGGTGAGGCCGTCGGTGATGGACAGGCGCCGGGCTTCCTCGTGGGCGAAGGTCCGGTCGATGGAGGCCTGGGCCTGGCGGGCGAAGTTGGTGATGAGGTCGAGGTCGTGGACGTCGAAGGGCTGCGATCGGCCGTAGAGCGCCAACACGCCGAAGAGGTGACCGGCGGTGTGGATGGGCACGGCGAGGGCGGTGGCGGCGGCGGGCTCTGGCTCGACCGGGGCGGGACCGGGCGGGAACCGGGCCGGCTCCCCCCGGCTGGCCACCCAACCGGCTAGACCTTCGCCGTGGGCCAGGCGCTGCTCGAGCACCGCGGGCGCCCCTCGTGCCACCTTGGCCACCACGTGGGTGGCGGCGTCGGCAAAGAAGACGCCGTGGTCGGCCTCGAGGATGGCCTGGGTGCTCTCGACGACCACCTCGAGCAGGGAACGGCGGTCGTCGGATGCCTCCAGGGCCTGACCGAGGCGGGCCAGGGCCCGATGGAACTCGCCCCGGCTCTGTTCGAGCTCGCCCACGTAGGCGCCCAGCTGGTGGGAGGTGCGCCACGTCACCCCGCCCACCGCCAAGCCGACCATCGCCGCTGCCACGGCGACCGGCCGCCAATGCCCGTCGACGGCGCCGGCGAGGACGGCCACCAATCCGGACAGCGAGAGCAGCGCCACGGCGACCGCCACCAGCCTCAGGCGCCCCCAGAGGTTCAGGGAGGTGGTGCCCGACCGGGCACCCCACACCGAGCCTGGTCTCCCACGACGACCATGCTAGTGAGACGCACTGGGGGGCAGGGCCGCAGCGGTACACTGAACGCCGCCCGCGCCGTCTCCGTACCAGCTTCCGTGCTGACGGGCCGGCACGGTCTGGTCGTTAGCCGGTGTTGATCCGTCGGTCCCGGAGGTCGTCTTGCCCACGTACGAGTACGTCTGCCGCAGTTGCGATACGCATCTGGAGGTCGTGCAGAAGTTCAACGAGCAGTCCCTCTCGGAGTGCCCGGCCTGCGGCGGCGTGCTGCGCAAGGTCTTCGGCGCCATCGGCATCTCCTTCAAGGGCAGTGGCTTCTACAAGACCGACAGCCGGTCGTCACCGAAGGCCAAGGTGGGGGCTTCGGCCAAGGGCGAAGGAAGCGGCGGCGACGGTGGCAAGGAGTCCGGCGGGAAGGATTCGGGAGGCAAAGAGCCGGGGAGCAAGGACTCCGGCGGGGACAAGGCGTCCACTGGCAAGGACGGCAGCGGCAAGGACGGCAGCGGTAGGGACGTCAGCGGCAGGGAGTCCGGTGCCAAGGGCGACAAGAGCAGGGACGGCAACTCGCGCGGGTCAAGGGATTCCAAAGGCTCCGCCGGTTCGGGCACCGCAAGCTCGTCGTCCTCCAGCGCCAAGACCGCCTGAGCGGTGGTAGCGGTGGCGGGGGCGCTCGGCGTCTTCGGCGGCTCCGGCTTCTACCGGTTCCTAGACGAGGTCGAGCAGGTCCGCCTCGATACTCCTTACGGTGCGCCGTCGGCGCCGGTGACCGTCGGCCAGGTCGGCGGCCGGAGGATCGCCTTTTTGCCCCGCCATGGGGTCGACCACGAGCTCCCGCCCCATCGCATCAACTACCGGGCCAACCTGTGGGCCTTCCACTCGCTCGGGGTCCGGCGGGTGCTCGGGCCCTGCGCCGCCGGCTCCCTGCAACCCCAGGTGCATCCTGGCGACTTCGTCGTCTGCGACCAGCTGGTCGACCGTACCTGGGGCCGGCCCGGCACCTTCTTCGACGGGCCCGCCGCCAACCACATCACCTTCAGCGACCCCTACTGCCCGGAGCTGCGCCACGCGTTGCTGGCCGCCGCCGTCAGCTGTGAGGCCCCTGCCATCGACGGTGGCACGGTGGTGGTGGTCCAGGGCCCGCGCTTTTCGACCAGGGCCGAGTCGCGCTGGCACCGGGCGCAGGGGTGGGACGTGGTCAACATGACCCAGTGCCCCGAGGCCGTGCTCGCCCGGGAGTTGGGCATGTGTTACGCCACCCTCGCCGTCATCACCGACTACGACACCGGGTTGGACGATGTGGCCGGCGTGGAGCCGGTGACCCAGGAGGCGGTGTACGCCCTGTTCGACGAGAACCTGGGACGCCTGCGCCAGGTGCTGTTCGCCGCCGCCGAGAGGATCGGTCCCCAAGACGCAGCCGGTTGTGCGTGCGCCGGCGCCGGTATCTCGTCCCCTGTCGGGGACTAGAGCTTCGGCAACTGCTGTTGACCGCCGACCAGCGGGGCGAGGGGATCGCCCACCGTTTTGAACCGGTCCAGCACGGTTCGGACCGTCCAGCGGTCCGGCCGTAGGTCCGGGTCTTCGAGCTCGTCCCAGCGGATGGGGACCGTCACCGGGGCGCCGGGGCTCGGGCGGGCGCTGAACGGCGCCACCAGCGTCTTGTTGATGGCGTTCTGGGTGTAGTCGAGACGGGCCCGCCCTTCCCGACGGTCTTTGTGCCACTCCCAGCTCACCAGGTCGGGAAGGGTGTGGCCGATGGCCCGGGAGACCCCTTCGACTCACGCCCTGGTGTCGTCGAAGGTGTAGCCGGGGGCGATGGGAACCCAGACCTGAATGCCGCGCTGACCAGTCACCTTGGGCATGGCCATGACGCCGAGGTGTTCCAGCGCCGCCCGGTACAGGCGGGCCAGCACCAGGACGTCATCGAAGCTGCTGGCGGAGCCGGGATCGACGTCGATGAGCGCCCACGTCGGCTGGCGGACTTCCGGGAGCCGGGACGTCGGATGCAGTTCCACCGCCCCGTAGTTCGCCATCCACACCAGGGCGGCTACGCCGTCGACTACGGCATGGCACTCCGTCTCCCCGGGACCGGCGTCCACGTTGCGCCACCAGGCCAACCACTCGGGGGCGTGGCTGGGCACCTCCTTGTGCCAGAAGCCAGGACGGTCGACCCCGTCGGGAAAGCGGTGGAGGTTCACGGGGCGGTCGACGAGTAAGTAAGGGAGCATGAACGGG
>JBPCJK010000050.1:0-2979 GCA_051005375.1 Acidimicrobiales bacterium | reverse complement strand
GCGGCGAGCCGCTCGGACCGCCACCGGGGAGGTCCTGCGGGGCGAGTGAGGACTTTGTGGACACTCGAGGTCGGCTAGCGACGCTGAGCGTCCAACACTTGGCGCTCGTCCCGGCCCCGCCGTCCTGGGGTCAGGGCCGGTTCCAGGCCTGGATGGCGGGCTGGTCGTGGTCGAAGGCCAGGATCCCGAGGTGGCCGGTGCGCAGCGACACCAGGTGACGGGCGAGGTCGGTGACGCCCACCCAGCGGGCCGCCAGGGTCCGCGAGGCGTGGCCATGGCCGATGACCAGCACCCTGCCCTCGCCGGCGAGGAGCCGGGCCACCAGCCGGTCCGCCCGCTCGGCGGCCTGGTCGAGGGACTCGGCCCCGTCGAGGTCGCCGTCCCACACCGCCCAGCCGGGCTGCTCGGCCTGCACCTCGGCGGTGGTTCGGCCTTCGGCGGCGCCGTAGTGCATCTCGGCCAGGTCGTCGTCGACCTCGAGGACGGATGCGAAGCCGGCCAGGACGGCGGTGCGGCGGGCTCGGATCGACGGGCTGGCCAACACCAGGGAGAAGTCGATGTCGCCCAGGCGGCGACCCAGGTCCCGGGCCTGTTCCTCCCCGAGCTCGGTCAGCTCCAGGTCGGTGGTGCCGGTGTGCTGGCCCGAGCGGCTCCACGCCGTCTCGCCGTGCCTGGCGATCCACACCTCGCTCACCACGTGACGGTCACCTCAGTCGAACGTCTGCGCCAACCGCCACCCCATGGCGACGGCGCCGGTGGCGGCGGTCAGGACCAGGGCCCGACGACGGTGGGGGAGGTGGCCCCAGGCCACCAGGACGGCGCCGAGATCGACGGCGTCGGCCATGGCGCCGTCGTGGAGCAGCGCCCGGACGGGCCCGTCAGCGTCGAGGGCCTGCACCGTACGCCACCCCAACAGCAGATCTCGGATCCCGGCGGCCCGGGTGAGCACCTTGCCGGCTGGCTCAGCGCCGCCAGAACCCACGAGCCCGGTGGCCATCCCCGGAACCACGGCCAGCGTGGATCCAACGACCACCCGTCCCACGGCGAGGAGCCGGGCCAGGCGGCGTCGGTTCACCGGGGACGCCGGCCCCCGGTCAGACGATGGTGACGTTCTGGGCTTGGTCGCCCTTGGGGCCTTGGGTCACTTCGAACTCGACGGCCTGGCCCTCTTCGAGGGAGCGGTAACCGGATCCCTGGATGGCGGTGTAGTGAACGAAGAGGTCGGAGCCACCCTCACGCTGGATGAACCCGTAGCCCTTCTCGGCGTTGAACCACTTGACGGTACCGGTTGCCACAACCGATCCCCCTTGTTGCTCGATGGGGTCGGCCTGACGCACGTACCCACTTGATGGAGCGAAACGGTAGCACCGCTCGGCGCAGCTGTCAGCCGTCACGTCAGCGGCAGTAGGGCCAGGGAAACGACCAGCAGGACGAGGATGCAGGCGTTGTAGGCGAGGTGGGCGAGGGTGCTCTCCCGCAGCGCCCGGGCTCGCCCTCCCCGCCGGAACCCCCACAGGTAGACGACCGTGAACCACCAGCCCCCGACCGAAAGCGCCAGTGCCACCCCGATGGGAATGCCGATGACGGCGTGGACGGCGCCGAAGGCCACGCCCCGCCACGCCCGCCGGGCGTTCGACCACCCTTCGGCGCCGAGGCGGAAGGCCTGCTCCTCGCCGGCGGCGAACAGGGGGAGTCCAGGGATTAGCAACGCGGCGAAGAGCAGGGGCACGAGGATCTCCAGGGGTGTCCCGGCGGTGCGCTCGGTCCCGCCCGTCACCGGGTTGCCGTAGCCGCCGATGGCGCTCCACCAACCCACGTCGAGGCCGGGTACGGCGAGGAGGAGCACCGCCGTGGCCACCACGGCGGTGAGGACCAGGGGCACGGGCAGCAGGTGGCGGGGGCGGATGCCCCGCCACAGCTCCACCACCTGGCCGCGCAGAGGCGGCCGCACCGCTCTGGTGGCGACGCTGGCCAGGCGCAGGCCGACCAGGCCGAGCACGGCGTAGGTCACCAGGTCGAGGAACAGGTGGCTACCCTGCCAGGTCTCCATGGCTGTCGTGCGTCGCTGCCTCCTCGTCTCCGGCCAGGTGCAGGGAGTGTTCTTCCGGGACCGGTGCCGTCGAGAGGCGCTGGCCGCCGGCGTGCGCGGCTGGGTCCGCAACCTCCCCGACGGACGGGTCGAGGTGGTGGCCGAGGGACCGCTGGATGCGCTCGAGGCTCTGTCCGACTGGTGCCGGCAGGGGCCGCCCCACGCCGACGTGCGCTCGGTGGAGGTGATCGACGAGCCGGCCGAGGGGCTGTCCGGCTTCGACGTTCGCTGACCCGCGTTCGACCGGCGACTGGGTACCTTGACCAGCGTGGCACTCCAGCCGGGCTCCAGCGCCCCCGACTTCGACCTCCCCGCCCGGGGCGACGGCCGGGACCATGTCAGCCTGGGAACCCTGACGGAGAACAGGCCGGCGCTGCTCGCCTTCTTCAAGACCAGCTGCCCCACCTGCCAGCTGTCGTTCCCGGTGTGGGGCGAGCTGGCCCGGCGCTACGGCCAGAAGGTGGCGGTGGCAGGCGTGGCCCAGGACCCCCTGGAGGTCGCCCGGCCGTGGCTCGACGAACGGGGCTTCGACGCGCCCGCGCTCGACGACAGCGACGGCTTCGGCGTCTCTGGCGCCTACGGGCTGGCGACGGTGCCCACCCTGGTGCTGATCGGCGGCGACGGTCGGGTCATGGCCGCCAGCGAGGGTTGGGACCGCGATCGCGCCAACGCCTGGGACGCCGAGCTGGCCGAGCTCTGCGGCCAGTCGAGCCCCGGGCCGCTGAGCACCGCCGAGGACGGACTCCCCCCGCACAAGCCCGGTTGAGGGACCCGCTCCCGCCGCTGAGTTCAGCGGCACCTGCGGCGGCTGTGGGACAACGCTCGGCTGCGGCCGGCCAACCCTGCCTACCGCTGGTCGGCGAAGGCCTGGAAGCGGCGCAGGCGAAGGC
>JBPCJK010000049.1:0-15302 GCA_051005375.1 Acidimicrobiales bacterium | reverse complement strand
TGTGCTCCTTGGCCAGGCGGGCCGAGGTGACGTCGTGGACCACCGCCGCCCGTACCCCAGCGACCTTGTTGGCGGCGATGGAGATGCCGATGCCGGTCCCGCACACGCACACGCCGACCTCGGTGTCGCCCGAGGCCACCGCCCGGCCCACGGCGGCGCCGAAGTCGGGGTAGTCGACACGCTCCTCGTCGGCGGTCCCGAGGTCATCGACGTCATGGCCGGCGTCGACCAGGACCTTGGCCAGATCGGCCTTGAGCGGGAAACCGGCGTGGTCGGAACCGATGGCGATGCGCACAGGCTTCACCTTTCCTGAGGGCGGACGAGCCCTTGGTTGGCAGCGCCGTCGACGGGCGGCGCCGGATGGGCAGCGGGGAAAGCCACCGCCACCATGCGATCGACCAGGTCGTCGAGCTCGGTGGCGGTGGCTTCGTAGACGCGGTCGGGAGCGCCGATGGGATCCTCGACATCGTCGTCGGGGTCGTCCCCCAGCAGGTCCGTGGTCTGGCGCCCGACGTGCACCAGGTTCAGCCAGGCGGCCAGCGGCTGGCCCGATCGTCGAGACCCGGCCGCCTCCCCCCGACGCACCAGCTCCTTGAGGGTGAAGGTCCGAGGCCAGGCGTCAGGGTAGGCGAGCACCGCCTCTCGCACGTGGCGGCGGGCCATGCCCACCACCAGGTCGGCCTCGGCCAGGTGCTCGGCGGTGACGGTCTGGCTCCGGTGGGCGCCGAGGTCGAGGCCCCGGTCGGCCATGGCCCGCACTGACCCAGGGGCCGCCGGAACCCCAGCCCGGAGCTCCCCCGCCGACGACACCCGAGCCTGTAGGCCGATGGCGTCGAGCCGGTGCTGGAGCAGGACCTCCGCCATGGGTGAGCGGCACTGGTTGCCGGTGCACAACACGAGTATCTCGATGACCCCAGCCTACTGGGAGCGCCCGACCGGTCTCGACCTGCCGCTGGTGATCGAGCTACTGAGCCAGGACCTCGGCGGCGGGGATGACACCCTCCCGCAGCACCCGCACCTCTCCGTCGAGGCACGAGACCACGGTGGAAGGCCAGCCTCCACACGCTCCGGCGTCGAGCACCAACTGCGGGCGGCCGCCGAGCTGCTCGACCACGCCCTGAGCGGAGGGCGGAGTGGCCAGACCATGGAGGTTGGCGCTGGTGGTGGCCAACGGACCCACGCGGGCGGCAAGGGCCACCGGCACCGGATGGGCGGGCAGGCGCAGGCCCACGGTGGCACCGTCGGTCCTGGCGTCAACCAGGTCGACATCCTGGTCGAACCCGCGGCGCCGGGATACCACCAGGGTCAATCCCCCTGGCCAGAACCGCTCCATGAGGCGTCGGGCGACCGGCGCCAGACCTTCGGCGGCGAGGCCAAGGGCCTGCTCGATGCTGGCGACCAGCACCGGCAGGGCCAGGTGCGTGGGACGCTGCTTCATGGCGAAGATCCGCTCGATGGCACCCGGCTGCGACGCCTCCACGGCCAAGCCGTAGACGGTGTCGGTGGGGATCACCACCACCTGGCCGGTGACCAGAGCTTGCACGGCGGAGTCGATGGCGTCGGCTGGAGGCGGATCGCCGTGGGCGGAGACCACGCTCACCACTAGGGCGAGCCGGGCACCAGCCCGATGGCGGCGCCGGCGACCGAGAGACGGGCGTCGAAGCTCAACAGCACCAGGCCGGGCACCTGCCTACGGAGCATGACGGTGGTGGCGAGGTGCCACAGGTCGGCACCTCGCAACGGCCATCTCCCAGCCAGCGACTCGATCGCGGGCCAATCCGGGGACAGCGTCAGCCGGCGCCACGGTCCTTCTGTCAACGAGCGACGGGCGGACCGGGCCGAAGGGGCGGCAACGGCCTGCTCGCGCTCCAGCCGGGCGATCACCGCACACGTCTCGGCATAGGCCAGGCTGGACAGCAGCGACGTTCCGCCGGTCCTCGACCAGCGCAACGCCTCATCGCTGTGGCGGTCTTGGAACAGCGAGGAGATGACGGCGGAGGTGTCCCAATAGACGATGGACCCGGGCCCAGGGTCAGACATCCCGATCTTGCTGGAGCGCCCCCTGCGCCAAGTCGCCGGCAACGGGCGTGGGCGGAGGCAACGATCGAGCCTCGGCCGCAAGCGGCTCGATCCATCCCTGACGCTGGAGGCGGGCCAGCTGCTCAGCAGAGGAGAGGTCGCCGGGCATGACCGGTACCAACCTGGCGACGGGCCGGCCCCGGTCGGTGATCGTCCACTCGGCCCCCTCCTCGACTTCCCGCAACAGGCGGCTGAGCTCGGCCTTGGCCTCCCGGACGCCGATGGCTCCGCACCTCATGTGGTCATTGTAGCCACATCGGGATGGACCAGCTCGCCGTCGCTACGCCCGTCGGCTACGCCCGTCGGCTACCGGCGGGCGACCAGGGCCCGCTGCCGGCCGGCCAGGTCGGGATGGATCTCGATGTCGGCAAAGCCGGCGGACCGGGCCAGGTCGGCGACGGCGATGGCCTGGTGGGGGGCGAGCTCGACCACCAGGGATCCAGGGCGGGCCAGCCACCTCGGGGCTCCGGCCACGATGCGCTCCAGGTGCTCGAGTCCGGTTGGCCCGGCCACCAAGGCACCGACCGGCTCCCAGTCGGTCACCACCGCAGGCAGCTCCTCGCCCTCGGCCACATACGGCGGGTTGGCCACCACCACATCGACATGTCCGGCCAACTCCTCGGGAAGGGCGGCGAACCAGTCGCCTTGGACCAAACTCACGCGCCGGGCGGGGCGGCCGATGCCGGCAAGGTTGGCCCTGGCCACGGCCAGCGCCTCGGGAGCGACGTCGACGGCCCACACCTGCGCGGTAACCATCTCGACGGCCACCGCCAGGGCGATGGCCCCGGAGCCGGTGCCCAGATCGACCACGGTGCAAGGCCGGCCTGAGGTGTGACGCCTCAGCTCGGCCAGGGCCAGCTCCGCCACCTGCTCGGTCTCGGGCCGGGGGATGAGCACCCGGGCGTCGACCAGCAGGTCGAGGGAGCGGAACCCCCAGCATCCAACCACGTACTGCAGCGGCTCGCCTCTGGCCCGGCGCTCGACCATGGCCTGGAGGTGGCAACCTCCCCGCCGGGGCGCCACGTCGTCGAGGCCGAGGACCAGCTCCGCCCCCTCCATCCCCGAGGCCCGCTCCACCAATCGCCGGGCGTCGAGCCCGGGATCGGCCAGCCCGGCCTCCCCCAGCCTGCCACGGGCGCCGGCCAGGAGGTGGCGCCAGGTTCGGCCCGCATTGCTGGGCACTTTTTGTTGCTCACCAACCACAAGTGCCCAGGAATGGGGCGACCGACGAGCCGGTCACTCCCCGGCGAGCTGGCGGGCCCGCTCGTCCTGGCGCAGAGCGTCGATGACGTCGCCCAGGTCGCCCTGGAGCACCTTGTCGAGGTTGTAGCTGGTGAAGCCGACCCGGTGGTCGGAGACCCGGTTCTCTCGGTAGTTGTAGGTGCGGATCTTCTCCGACCGACCACCGCCGCCGACCTGGCCCCGTCGCTGCTCGGACAGCTCGGCCGCCTGGCGGTCCTGCTCGGCCTTGAGCAGGCGGGAGCGCAGCACCACCAGCGCCTTGGCCCGGTTCTGGATCTGGCTCTTCTCGTCCTGCATGGCCACCACCATGCCCGTCGGCTTGTGGGTGATGCGCACGGCCGAGTCGGTGGTGTTCACGCTCTGGCCTCCCGGCCCCGACGAGCGGTAGACGTCGATCTGGAGGTCGCCGGGGTCGATCTGCACGTCGACCTCCTTGGCCTCGGGCAACACGGTCACCGTGGCCGAGGAGGTGTGCACCCGGCCCTGGCTCTCGGTGACCGGCACCCGCTGCACCCGATGCGGTCCGCCCTCGTGCTTGAGGTGGGACCAGGCTTCGGCACCCTTGATCGAGAAGGTGACCTCGTTCAGCCCTCCCATGTCGGACGGCTCCCGATTGAGGACCTCGAGCTTCCAGCCCACCCGGCCGGCGTAGCCCTGGTACATCTCGAACAGGTCCCTGGCGAAGAGGTTGGCCTCCTCCCCGCCCTCGGCTCCCCGGATCTCCATGATCACGTTGCGGCCGTCGTTGGGGTCCTTGGGCGCCAGCAGCACCTTGAGCTCGTCCTCCAGCCTGGCCATGGTCGACTCGGCGTCGTCGACCTCGGCCCGCAGCACCTCCCGGTCGGCGCCGGTGGTGTCGATCAGCATCTCCCTGGCCGTGGACAGGTCGTCGCGGGCCTGGCGGTACTCACGACTGGCGGCGACGATTGGCTTCAGCTCCTTGTGGCGCCGGGTGAGGGTGACGTAGGCGTCCTGATCGGCGAACACACCGGGCTCGGCCAGGCGGGCTTCGACGGCGCTCAACTCGTCCTCGAGAGCAGCCAGCCGGTCGAACATGTCACCGAGGGTAGAGGGCGAAAGCCGAGGTTGAGGCGGCGGTGTCCCCGTTCTGGCAGCACCAGTGGCTGCTTATTCGACCGATCCCGCCGCCAGAACGGTGGGGTTGCGCCGCCTACTTGGCAGCCGCCTTGCGCTGCCCGTAACGGCGCTGGAAGCGCTCCACCCGGCCACCGCTGTCGACCAGGCGCTGCTTGCCGGTGAAGAAGGGGTGGCACACGTCGCACAGCTCGACCCGCAGCGTCGGCTGCGTGGACCGGGTGGTGAAGGTGCTGCCACACGAGCAGGTCACCGATGCCTCGTCGTAGTGGGGGTGGATGTCAGCTCTCATGTGGTCCTCCGTTGCTCTCGTTCTCCCTGTGGGCGGGTGCCCGGCGTCAGGCGCCGGGGCCACCGGCCTTGGCCGCCTCGGCCAGGAACTCGTCGTTGGATGCAAAGGTCCGCATCCCGTCCATGAGGCGTTCGAGCGCGGCGCTGGGCGACGCCCCATCTGAGGACAGGGCGTTGAGGGCACGACGCACCCGCCACACCTGCTGCAGCTGCTTGCGGTCGAACAGCAGCTCCTCATGCCTGGTGGACGAGGCGTCGACGTCGATGGCGGGATAGATGCGCCGCTCGGCCAGGCGGCGGTCGAGGCGTAGCTCCATGTTTCCGGTCCCCTTGAACTCCTCGAAGATGACCTCGTCCATCTTGGAGCCGGTCTCGATGAGGGCGGTGGCCAGGATGGTGAGCGAGCCCCCCTCCTCGATGTTGCGGGCGGCCCCGAAGAACTTCTTCGGGGGGTAGAGGGCGCCCGTGTCGATGCCCCCGGACATGATCCGTCCGGTGGTAGGCGCAGCCAGGTTGTAGGCACGGGCCAGGCGGGTGATCCCGTCGAGGATGATCACCACGTCCTTGCCCTCCTCGACCATGCGCTTGGCCCGTTCGATGCCGAGTTCGGCCACCTGGGTGTGCTCCTCGGAAGGACGGTCGAAGGTGGAGGCCACCACCTCGCCGCCGGTGGACCGACGCATGTCGGTGACCTCCTCGGGGCGCTCGTCGACCAGCAGCACCATGAGGACGACGTCGGGGTTGTTGGCCTCGATCGACTTGACGATCTGCTTCATGATCGTGGTCTTGCCCGCCTTGGGGGGCGAGACGATGAGACCGCGCTGCCCCTTGCCGATGGGCGACACCAGGTCGACGATCCGCGCCGTCATGTTGGAGGCGTCCGCCGGTG
Source organism: Acidimicrobiales bacterium (assembly GCA_051005375.1). Taxonomy (GTDB): domain Bacteria; phylum Actinomycetota; class Acidimicrobiia; order Acidimicrobiales; family CADCSY01; genus JADDRA01. Next base: position 9,706 of record JBPCJK010000049.1, on the reverse strand, counting down.
TCTCCAGCTTGAGCCGCTCGTCGGGGAACAGCGGGGTGAGATCCTCGAAGTGGGGCCTGCGCCGGGCCTCCTCAGGGTCCCTGCCGTTCACCTGGTCGATGCGCAACAGGGCCGGGTTCTTCTCGGTCCGGTTGGCCGGCCGGCTGGACCCGCTCAGGTGGTCGCCCTTGCGCAGCCCCAACTGGCGCACCTGCTTGACCGAGACGTAGACGTCGTCCTTGCTGGACAGGTACCCCTTGGTGCGCAGGAAGCCGTACCCGTCGTCGCGCAGGTCGAGCAGGCCCGAGCAGGCCACCGGCTCGCCGTTCCACGACTCATCGGCCCGGGGGTCACCCTGGCCCCGAAGGTCGCCCTGGCTGCGCTGGTCGCCCTGGCTGCGCTGGTCGCCCTGGCTGCGCTCTCGTCCCCGGCGCCGGCGCCGGCGGTTCCCCTCGCCCGACTCGTTGCCGTCGCTGCGGGCATCGCTGCGGGCATCGCTGCGGGCATCGGGCCGTCCGCCGTCGGGTCGCCCGCCCCGACTCCGGTCGCGGTCGCCGCGGTCGTTACGGTCATTGCGTTCGCGTCCGCCTCGATCGCCGCCCGCCTCGCCTTGGGGGGGGGCGTCGACACCTGCCGCCTGGCCGTTCATCGCCGTGCGATCACCGCCGCCGCTCTCAGCGAGGGGAGCAGGCGCCTCGGGCGCTTCCTCCTCCGACACCGTGAAGGGCCGCTCGCCGGTGCCATCGACCACGTCGGTCCTGGCGCTGTCCTCCGACGCCGCCGGCCCCGTCCCCGGGTCGAGGTCGGGAGCGGAGGGGTGGCCTCCGTCGCCGAGGCCCTCGAGGGGGACGGCCACGGTTGAGGCCGAACGGGATCGCCGACGAGGCCTGCTCGCCGGCGCCTCCTCGGGGGATCCACCGTTGCCCGGGGGGCCGCCGGCGGCGGTTGGGCCGATCCCTGCCGTGGTGAGGATCAGGTCGACCAGATCGCCCTTCTTGGCTCGGGCGCCAGGGCTCGCGCCCATGGCCCGGGCGATGCTTTGGAGCTCGTCGCGCTCTTTACGCTCGAGCACCGATCGCTCTAGGACCGACTCGCTCATGGAGTACCTCTGTTCTTTGGTTCAGGAGTAGTGGGCCGTTGTCGGCACCACGGCTGTGCAGCCACCCCAAGGTGGCCACCTCATGCACCGCTCGTCTTGCGGTGACGAGAAAGAAAGAGAGCAGCCCTTCGCCTCCGCCCGGCGCACACAGTGGTTCCCGGTCCACGACCTGGTCCCGTCCATCGACGCTAGCGACGACCGGAACAAAGGCTTGGCTAGGTGAATCCCACCGTGAACCGCGGGTCGTGCGACCTGGCGGACGATGCCGGAACGATGCTACCGCCCGTCAAGCCAACCGGCAACACGGCTCCCCGCCGATCGTAGACGAAGCGTTTTCCGCCCGGGATCTACTTGCTGTTGGGCTGGTAGAAGGGGTTGTCACCGGCGGCATGGTCGGTGATGTCGATCACGTTGGTGATCTCGGGGATGGTGTCCTCGATCGTGGCCTTGATGCCCTCGGTCAGCGTGAGCTGGGCCAGCCCGCAGCCCTGGCAACCGCCGCCCATGGTCATGAACGCCGTGTCAGCCTCCACCCGCTCGAGGGCGGCAAAGCCGCCGTGCTGGGCGAGCATGGGATTGATCTCACCGTCGAGCAGCTGCTGGATGCGCTCCCCGACGCTGCCGGCGAGGTGGGTGCTCCCGCTGGCCTTGACGGTCGGACGGGGCCGGTTGGGGTTGCGCAGCACCAGGCCGGTGGGCTCGACGTGGTCGAGGGTGGCACCCCGCAGCTTGGGGACCGCCCCTTCTGGCACCAGCACGGCCAGCTCGCCGCTGTGGCCGAGGGAATCGCCGGACCCGACCTCGGCCACGGGGGCGAAGGTCAACTCGTAGAGATAGTCGCTGGCGGCTTCGCCCACGACGTCGACCTGCAGGGCCAGCTTCTCGCCCTCGGGCTCGGCTGCGCGCATTCCGAGGATCACCTCGCGGGCGGCGTCGGTGACCTCGATGAGCGACCGGTCCGTCGCAGTGATCTCCCCTGGCATCGTTGCCAGGATACCCGGACCAGTGCGGGCGGCCTCTCGGTCGCTGACGGCCAGGGTTTGCTGCATCGGCCCGGGTCAGACGGCGGGCACGGCGAAGGTGTCGCAATCGGCCACGCCCTGAGAGCGGTAGCCGCTGAGGAACCAGCGCTGGCGCTGTTCGGCCGATCCGTGGGTCCAAGCTTCGGCGTTGACCTGGCCCTGGACCTGCTCTTGGATGCGATCGTCGCCGACGGCGGCCGCAGCGTCGAGGCCGTCGGCTATGTCGGCCCCGGTCAGCTCGTCGATGTAGCCGCTGCTGACCGCCCCTTGCGCCCACATGCCGGCCAGGCAGTCGGCCATGAGCTCGATGCGGACGCCTCCGCTCTGCGGCCCGGTGCCCCCGTCCCTGACCCGGTCGAGGGCTCCCTGCTGGCTCTCCACATGATGGCCGTACTCATGGGCTATGACGTAAGCCTCGGCGAACGGGCCGCCCTGGGCGCTGAAGCGGTTGCGGAGCTCGTCATAGAAGCCCAGATCGATGTAGACGACCTCGTCGGACGGGCAGTAGAAGGGACCCACCGCCGATGACGCCGATCCGCACCCCGTGGCCACGCTCCCGTCGAAGAACACGGTCCGGGCCTGGCGGTACCCCCCAAGCTCCTCGCCCCAGTAGGCCTGCACGCTGTTGACCACTCCCACGATCCGGCAGTCCTCCTGGCTGTTGGCGTCCTCTCCGGTCCGGCAGCGGGCCGACAGGTCGGAATCAAGTGGGCCCAGGGTGTCGTTGGCGGGTAGGCCGCCTCCACCGTCGCCCGAGACCAGGCTGAGGACCAACACCACCAGTCCGATGATCCCTCCGCCGCCCACGGCGACGGCGCCCCCACGGCCCCGGCGGTCCGAGATCTGGGACGAGTCGAGTCGGGCCCCCCTGCGAAACCGCACCACTGCCCTCCCGCATGCGCTCGGCCCTGGACCGAGTCCGTTCGAAGTCTTCCAGACCGATGTCGCATCCGACAGACGGCGCCCGTGCCATGTGCTCGGGGGCAAGACTGTGGCACCCTACGGCGTGGCCAGGCCGGTGCCGAGGGGAACGGTGCAGGCGTGAGCACGCCCTTGGGCGTGCTCACCAATGAGCACAGTAGCCATGCTCATGGCAGCGCCATCCGGAGGACCGTGCGCCAATGAGCACCGAGCTCGACGCCGTGGTGGTGGGTGCCGGCCCCAACGGCTTGGCCGCCGCCGTGGCCTTGGCCAGGGCGGGAGCGTCGGTGCTGGTGGTGGAGCAGGGCGATCGCCCCGGAGGGGGGTGCCGCTCGGCGGAGCTGACCCTGCCCGGCTTCGTGCACGACGTGTGCTCGGCAGTCCACCCCCTCGGCATCGCCTCGCCCTACCTGCGCAGCCTGCCGTTGGCCGACCACGCTCTGCGCTGGCGCCACCCCGACGTCCTGCTCGCCCACCCCCTCGACGACGGCAGCGTCGGGGTGTTGCTGCGGGGCGTCGACGAGACCGCCCAGGCCCTCGACGACGCCAGTTGGGCACGCCTCATGAAGCCGGTGGTGGATCGGTGGGACGATGTGGCCTCCGGGGTCCTCGTCCCCCTGCTCCGCCCTCCCCGCCATCCCCTGGCGCTGGCCCACTTCGGCCTGCGAGCGGTGTGGCCGGCGACGGTCCTGGCCCGATGCGCCCTGCATCGGGAGCAGAGCCGAGCGCTCTTCGCCGGCATCGCCGCCCACTCGGTGACCGCCCTGGACCGCCCCTTTACCTCGGCCGCCGGGATCCTCCTCGGAGCCGCCGGACACGCCGCCGGATGGCCGGTGGCCGAAGGTGGCTCCCAGGCCATCGTCGACGCCCTGGTGTCCTACCTGGCCAGCCTGGGGGGCACTGTCGAGACCGGCCGGATGGTCACCACCATCGACGAGCTGCCGCCGTCGCGAGCCGTGCTCTTCGACACCACCCCCCGGTCGATGGTGGCCATCGCCGGGCGGCGCCTGCCCGAGGCCTACCGTCGGCGCCTGGCCCGCTTCCGCCCCGGGGCGGGGGTGTTCAAGGTCGACTACGCCCTCGACGGCCCCATGCCGTGGACGGCCGAAGCGTGCAGGCGGGCGGGCACCGTGCACGTGGGAGGGACGCTGGCCGAGGTGGCCGCGGCCGAGGCCGAGGTGGCACGGGGCCGCCACCCCGAGCACCCGTTCGTGCTGGTCGCCCAACAGTCGCTGGCCGACCCGAGCCGGACGCCCGAGGGATGCCACACGCTGTGGACCTACTCCCACGTGCCCTCGGGGTCGACCCTGGACATGACCGGCGCCATCGAGGCCCAGCTCGAGCGCTTCGCCCCCGGCTTCGCCGACCGGGTCCTGGCCCGCCAGGTGACCACCCCGGCCGACCTGGAGGCCTACGACCCCAACTGCATCGGTGGCGACATCGCCGGGGGCGCCACCGACGGGATCCAGCTGGTCCTGCGCCCGATCGTGTCCCCCCACCCCTACCGGACCCCCTCCCCCGGCATCTTCTTGTGCTCGGCGTCGACCCCACCGGGAGGGGGCGTCCACGGCATGTGCGGCTACGGCGCCGCCCAGGAGGCCCTCCGCTTCCTGGGCGAGCGCCAGTAGCAGCTGGCTCACCCTTCTGGCTCACCCTTCTGGCCCCGGGAATGGCTGCTCTGACGACCAATCCAGGGTCCAGAACGCTTGGTGGTCGGAATCGGCGGGCCCCTAGGCTCGACAGGTGTCGATCGTCACCGCCCAGCCGTCGGGGTTGCTGGCCTTCATCCGCTACGCCTTCATGCCCAACCACCTGGGGTACTGCGGGGGAGACGAACAGGAGCTGCTGTTCGAGCACGCTGCCGCCGGCCAGGCCGACCAGCGACTGGCCCCCCTGCTGGCCAAGTTCACCGGCGCCTACCCCTACCTGCGGACCATCGCCGCCGCCAACCACCTGGGCGACCCGTTCGACGCCCGGGTGGTGGAGGCCTACTGGCTGGGCAACGAGCTGCTCGACGGGGTCGAGGCCTCGGCGCTGTACCAGTCGCTGGAGGAGCGCTTCGGCGCTCAGCTCACCCCCAAGCTGCGCCAGCAGGTACTGCGCAAAGCGCCCCAGGGAGCCAAGCCGTTCCACCTGTTCCACGTCCTCGACGTCTACCGCCACCTGGAGCACGACGAGATCGGCATGGCCGCCATGGAGAGCTGCCGCATCAGCTGGGGCCAGGTCACGTCGGTCGACGGGACGGAGTTGGTCGTCCGCCGCCAACCCCTGGTCGTGGCTGGCGGGAGGCTGGCGCTCGGCGATGCCGTCGATGCCCGAGTGCTGCGCTCCATCTCCGATCGGGGCTTCGCCGACGACGTGGCCGTGGGCGACTGGGTCTCGCTCCACTGGGGCTGGACCTGCGAGGTGCTCGACCAGCGCCGGCTGTCGAACCTGCGTCGTTGGTCCAGCCACCACCTGGCCCTGGCCAACCGGACCATCTGACCGGCGCCGCACTCCTACGGGAGGGCGACGCCAGCGCAGCGGCAACCCTCGTCGGAGAGGACCCGTTGCTCCACAGGCGGATGCTCGTGGAAGACTGCAGGTTATGCACCCCCGGCGAGAACATCCGCTGGTGGCGAAGCGGGCAGCTCCGCCCCGACCAGCGGAAGGCCAGGCCACCAAGGTGGGCGCCGAGCTCAAGAGCCTGCGGGCCCGGCTCGGGGGCTACGGCGACGACCTGCCCACCACGCCCGGTGACTGGCACGCAGCAGCATGGGACTACGAACAGGCGCTGATGCTGGCGGCTGAGGCCATGGGAGTGCCCCACCCTGAGCTTGACATGGTCCTGGGCCGCCGCCGGCTCACCATCACCGAGCGCAACAGCATTGAGAAGGGCCTGGTCGCCATCGGCTTCGATCTCGGGCCGCCGCCAGGCGCCCTGCCCCCCGCCCGTGCGTGAACCTGGGGCGGTGCCCTGAAAATACCTTCTGCCCGCGAGACGGAACCGCCAGTAGGATCAACATCAGCGGAGTCGGCGTGACTCGAGTTGCGCCGTCGGTCCGTTCGGGCCTGGGTCACCACGTCGTCTCCGCGTGCCCCCCCCACCCCCTGAACGAAACCCCTGAGGTGTCTCACCATGGACAAGCTGACCAACCTGTTGAAGAAGGTTTCCAGGCTCGACCGTCACGACCGGACAGAGGAGTTGCAGCACGAGGCGGCTGACCACATCGCGTCGGTCGGGAGCCAGCCTCCCGCCGATGTCGACTCGGCATCATGGGCCCCGGCCCCGGCCGGCCCCCCGTCGGCCGCTCCTCAGGCGCCTGTGCCGCACCAGACCGCCGAGCAGGACGCCCAGCCCGCCCGCGTCCAGCCCGCCCCCGCCCGTCGCCTCACCGCCCAGGAGCGGGTGGCCGCCCGTCAGCTCCAGGCCCAGAGCCGCTGAGCTGGCCCTCGCCCCACCGTTGGGCCATCGGGTGCCAGGAGGCGGCCGACCAGCGAGGCCGTCACGGTTGTGGCACGGAACCGGGGCGCACCACGAGAAGGACACCCGTGGCCACGGTCACCGTCGCCACCTCCCCAGCCATCTCGTTGCTGACCCCCCGGGTCGACCCGGTGTGGAGGTCGTCGCCCGCCAGCGGGTAGCGGAGGCCGTCGGTGCGCACGCCTCGGGCCGGGCCCCCGAGGGCCAGCAGGGTGACCAGATCGCCCGGACGGCCCTCCAACCGGGCGTGGTCTCGCACCACGAGCAGCCGGCCGGGCCCCATGCGGGCCTCGACCGACATGGTGGCCATGTCCTCGGACGCCAGCACCAGGGCGTTGGCCAGGAAGTGGTCCAGGCGGCCCCCGTGGCCGCCGACCACGGTGACGGCGTCGGCCCCCCACGCCCGGGCCGCCAGCAGCCCGAGCTCGAGGTCGGTGTGGTCCTTGGCCACGGGATGGCGCTCCACCCGGCACCCTGCCGCCTCGGCCGCCTCCAGGGAGGCCGGCCGCACGGAATCGAAGTCACCCACGGCGAGGTCGATGACCAGGCCCAGGCGCTCCGCCTGTTCGACCCCCGAGTCGGCGGCGATGACGTAGGCACCGGCTGGCAGCTCGTCGGCCAGCTCGGCCTCCACAGGGTCACCACCGGCGAGGACGATGGCCCGGCGGGCCCGGGCGGGCATCGACTCGGGCGCTGCCTGTCCTGATGCCCGCCGAGGGCCTCGGTCGCTCAGGCCGTCGAGGCTAGCTGTCGGAGACGGCGCGGGTCGCACACGGCGCTCGGCGCGTCGCTGCGCCCCGACCCGCTACCGTCATAAGGTTCGCGACCGGAGGTGGAGTCCATGAGCATGAAGGTTTGGATCGACCAGGACCTCTGCACCGGCGACGGCCTGTGTGCGGAGATCGCTCCCGACATCTTCTTCGGCAAGGACGACGGCCTGTTCTACGTCAAGGAGGAGTCGTCCAACTTCGGGGAGACGAAGTTGTTCGACGGCGAGGCCAACCCCGGCTCGGCCGACGGCGTGGCCCGCATCCCCGACGGCGGTGAGGACCGCACCATCGAGGCAGCCGAGGAGTGCCCCGGGGAGTGCATCTTCATCGAGCTGTGAGGTTTCGTCCCGTGGCCGGCAGCAACCTGTTCAGCTTTCGCTGAGGAGGCCCTCCAGCAGCTCGGCGTAGTCGATCAGGTGGCGGCCCCCGAGGAACCGGTCGATGGTGCGCTGGCGGGCACGCCTGCCCAAACGCTCAGCGTAGGAGGCGTTTCCTAGCAGCCGGCACACGGCTGCGCCGAACTCCTCGGGATCAGCGGGATCATCGACGAGCAGGCCGTGCTCACCGTCGACGATCTGGTCCTGGATGCCGCCCACGGCGCTGGCCACCACCGGTCGGGCCTTCCACATGGCTTCGGCCACGGTCAAGCCGAAACCCTCGGCCAGGCTCTTTTGCACCACGACGGCGGCGTGGCGCTGCACCGCGTTGACGATAGCGGCGTTCTCCTCGATGTCGGCCATGGGCAGGCACACCAGCTGGACGCGGGCCCGGGCGGCGTGGGGCAGGTCACGCCAGGCGGCAAAGCACTCGGTGAGGACCTCGGCCCCCTCCGGGTCGTCGGCCACTCCGCTGACGTTGGGACCGACCAGGGCCAGGTGGGCCTCAGGCACTGCAGCCACCACCTGGTGGGCGAAGGCCTCCATGACGCCCTGCATGTCCTTGAGCCGGTCCCAGCGAGACACCTGCACCACAAGGGGGTGCTGCGCCAGGGGCGCCGGTCCGGTGCGCACGATGTCGGCCAGGTGGTCGACCCGGCCCGGAGAACCGTCCCTGCGGGTGAAGCTCAGGCCGGACCCGGCGTCGCCGCTGATGATGCCGACGTGGCCGAGGATGGCGCCCACCGTCGCCGGAGGCAGATCCTGGTTCTTGGCCGAGAACGGGTCGATGGAGGGTGCGATGAGGTGGACCCTGGCGTCGCCGCAGAGCCACCCAGGCACGTAGGCGTCCCGAGAGAACACGTAGGCGTGGGCTTCCCCGAGGTAGGGCCGCAGGAACGACCACGACCGCTCGACCAACTCGTTGCTGTGGTCGCTCCCGATGTGGCTGCGCCAGACGGTGTGGGCTCCCGCACTGACCATGGCCGGCACCAGGCCGGCGGTCTGAGGGTCGTGGAGGACGACCACGTCACCCGCTCGGACCAACGCCAGCAGTTCTTCAGCGTTGGTGCCCGACACCTCCCGGTAGTGGGCGTGTTCGGAACCGCCCAGCGATCCGCCATCGCCGGTGCCGCCGTGGAAGCCGTTGTGGAGCCGCTTGGTGATGCGAAAGAAGGCGGGGTCCCCGTCGATCACCAGCCACCGGGCATCGACACCCGCACCTCGGGCGTAGGCCAGCAGGGGCTGCAGCATCTCGGCCACCCCGCCGCCGGCGGCAGTGGAGTTGATGTTCCACACCGTGTGAGATCCCAGCAGTTCCCGGGTCGACGCCGCCGCCTGCACCAGCCGGTTGGCCTGCTCCTCCCCCACCAGGGGCTCGAAGCGCTCGGGCGCCAGCGCCTGGATGCCGACCTCCTGCACCTCGTCGGCCTACCCGAAGCGCCCGGGCCCTTACCCCCACCCGATCGGCCACCGGCGGGAGCCGAGGAGCGGGTCGGCCCGTCCGGGTACCCTCGGCCCTGGTGGGAGACGACAGCCGGCCGCTGGCCGTGGTCGACATCGACGGTGTCTTAGCCGATGTCGGTCACCGGCTGGAGCACCTCGACCGACGCCCCAAGGACTGGGACCGCTTCTTCGACGCCGCTCGCCACGACCCTCCCCACCACCAGGGCCTGGCCCTGGTCGCCGAGTTGGTGGCCGGCGGCCACCAGCTGGTCCTGCTCACCGGGCGTCCCGAGCGCTGCCGGGCCGACACCGAAGCCTGGCTGCGCGAACAGGGCGTCGATCACGAGCTGTTGGTGATGCGCCCCCGCCGCGACCGCCGGCCGGCGGCCGAGGTCAAGGTGGCCCAGCTGGAAGTGCTGGCCCGGGGCCGGGTCGTGGCCGTGGTGGTCGACGACGACCAGCGGGTGATAGAGGCCATGGACGGGGCCGGCTACCCGACCCGCCTGGCCGGCTGGGGGCGGCCCAGTGAGCCGCTGCGCCAGGCCCAGGAGGTCGAGGGTCGGACCTGAGCTCCGGGAGCCCTTCCCGGCGATCGGCCGGGGGCCCGGAGCCGGTGGCTCAGTTGAAGCGGT
>JBPCJK010000048.1:0-17244 GCA_051005375.1 Acidimicrobiales bacterium | reverse complement strand
CACGGTGCGGGCGGGGGTGTCGACCAGCCACAGCTCGCCCACCCCGGTGCGCTCGTAGACGGCCCGCTTGGGGCCGATGTCCAGGCGCCAGGTGCCCGGGGAGCGGACCTCGACCACCAGGTCGGGTGGGGAGTCGCTGCGGGCTGACTCCGGGTCGGGTCGGTGCGCAGCGGAGGCCCACCAGACGTCGGGGATGTAGCTGCTGGCGGGGGCGATGGTCCAGTTGCCGCCGATGCCGACACCGCCCCGGCCCCGATCGACTTCGACCCACTCTGCCAGGCGTCGGACGATGCGGACGACGATCTCCTGATGGCGGAAGGTGGGGGCGTTCACGATCACCTCTCCTTCCACAAGCTGGGCCCCGGAAGGCCACTCCACGGCCAGGAAGTCCTCGACGCTGAGGTCGGTCGTGGTCGTGGTCACGCGCCGAAGGCTACCGCCGAGCCTGTGCCGAGACGGCCCGGGGCCGACTACAGGCGGCCGGTGGCCTTGACCCGCAGGTAGGCGTCGGCCAGGCGGGGAGCGAGCTCACCGGGAGGGGCGTCCACCACGGTGGCCCCCAGCCCCCGGAGGCGGGCGGCCACCCGGCGCCGTTCGTCGAGAGCGGCGAGGGCGGCCGCCTTGCGATAGGCGTCCGTGGCATAGCCACGGCCGATCATCGCCGTCGGTGGTGCAGAGCCGGGAGTCGACGCCGCCCACTTGAGCACGTCGGGGTCGACCACGGCTGCCACCACCAGCAGGTGGTGGCGCACGATCAGCGGCAGCGCCGGCAGGAGCGTCTCCGACAGCGCCTGCTCGGCCAGGTCGGTGAACAGCACCAGCAGTGACCGACGGCGGAAGCGGGCCAGGGTGGCGCTGAACGCGCCCCGGTAGTCGCTCTCCACCAGCGCCGGCTCCAGGTCGTACATGGCCTCGGTGACCCGGGCCAGCTGGCGCTGGCTGTGGCCGGGAGCGACCACCGTGCGCACCTCCTGGTCGAAGGCCAGGAGCCCGGCCCGGTCGCCCAACCGGGTGGCGACGTGGGTCAACATCATGGTCGCGTCCATGGCGTGCTCTAGTCGGGGCACCCCAGCGGTACGGGCGGCCATGGTTCGCCCGTTGTCGATCAGGCACACCACCGTCTGGTTGCGCTCGGCCCGGTAGGTGCGCACGATGGCTCGGCCGGTGCGGGCCGTGGCCGCCCAGTCGATGCGCCGGGACTCGTCGTCGACGGAGTACTCCCGCAGAGCGTCGAACTCGGTCCCCCCGCCCCTGCCCTGGGCCGAGCGCAGCCCGACTTCGAGCAGGCGGGCACGGTTGATGCGCAGCTCGGCCTGGTCTCGGGAGCGGTAGCGCGGGTGCACCATCAGCACCGCCGGACGGGACAACGTCTCCTGTCGGGCAGCCAGGCCCAAAGGGCCCTCGACACGCACCGTCAGCGCCCTCACCTCGAAGCGGCCCCTTCGGGTGGGGCGAAGGGTGGTGGTGGCGTCGCCCAGGCCCAGGGCCGGGACCGAGAGGCGGGTGCGACGGGACCCGGCCCCCAGAGAGGGCGCCAGCTCGTCGGCGAGGGCCACGGTGATCCGACGCCGGGTGGGGTTGCGGACCCGCCACTCCACCTCGGCCTCGGAGCCGAGGCTGACCACGGAGGGGAGGCGGCGCTCGACGGCCAACGAGCCGGGCCGTGTCGCCAGCAGCCAGTCGACCACGGCCAGGGCCACCAGCACGCCGTCGACCAGCGCCAGGCTGGCCGGAAGGACCAGGGGGACCAAGAGCAACGGCACCGACAGGGCCACGGCCACCAGGGCCAGGCGCCGGGTGGGGATGGGAAGGGACACCGCTGCCCTGCTCCGCTACCGGGGCACGGGGACGGTGGCCAGGATGCCGTCGAGCACGCCGTCGGCCGTCGCCCCCTCCAGCTCCACCTCCGGGCGCAGCACCAGGCGGTGGCGGAAGGTGGGACGGGCCATGGCCTTGGCCTCGTCGGGGGTCACGAAGTCGCGGCCCGACAGCCAGGCCCATGCCTTGGCCGCGTGCAGGAGCATGGTCGCGCCCCGGGGTGAGACGCCGAGGACCACCGAGGGCGACTCCCGGGTGGCTCGGGCCAGGGCGACGATGTAGCCCAGCACCCGGTCCTCACAGCGCATGGCGTCGATCTCCACCCGGCCGGCGGCCAGGTCGGCCCGACCGGCCACGGCGGTGACCCCGGCCGCCGCCACATCGTGGGGGTCGAGGCCCCGGTCGTGCCGGGCGAGCACGACCTGTTCTTGATCGGCACTGGGGTAGGACACGATCAGCTTGAACAGGAAGCGGTCGAGCTGGGCCTCGGGAAGCGGGTAGGTGCCTTCGTACTCGATGGGGTTCTGGGTGGCCACCACCACGAAGGGATCAGGTAGGGGCCGGGCCGATCCCTGCACCGAGACCTGACGCTCCTCCATGGCCTCCAGCAGGGCGGACTGGGTCTTGGGCGGCGTACGGTTGATCTCGTCGGCCAGCAACAGGTTGGTGAACACCGGCCCCTCCTGGAACCGGAAGGAAGCGGCACCGGCGCGCTGTTCCAGGATGGACTGCCCGGTCACGTCGGACGGCATGAGGTCGGGCGTGAACTGCACCCGGGCGGTGTCGAGGTCGAGGGCGCCGGCAAGCGCCTTGACCAACAGCGTCTTGGCCACCCCGGGGACGCCTTCGAGCAGGACGTGGCCGCGCACCAACAGGGCGGCGATCACCCCGGTCAGGACCGGTTCCTGGCCCACCACCACCTTGGCCACCTCGTCCCGCACGGCCAGGACGGCAGCTCGTGGCGACGGAGCTCGTCGGGAGACCTGCCGGGACGGACCTCGACGGGACGGAGCCCTCGGGGACGGAGCCACAGGAGGTGAGGGTTCGGGATTAGGCATGGACGACCTCTCTGGAGATGGCCTCGGCCTCGGCGACATGGGCGACCAGGGCGTCGCTCCCGCCGAGCGGGGGCGGCATGATGACCGCCATGATGCGTTCGGCGGGGACGCCGCTGCGAGCCGCAGCCACCTCGGCCACCTGGACCGCAGGGGCGTCGCCAGCCAGGCCCATCCGCTCGGCCAACCGGAGGCGCAGATCGTCGCCGACCGTCCGGGCCGCCTCGTCGTGGTGGCGGCCCTGCTGGAGCAGATGGCTTACGGCCACCACCAGCTCTGATGCCTCCAACCTCACAGGTTGGGACTCGGCGACGGGAAGGCCCAGTCGACGGGCCCTCCACCACGCGTACAACCCGAAGGCCAGCCCGAGCTGCCACAAGGATGCCTTGACGTTGTCGCCCACGAGCTGGACCAGGCCGCCGTCCCCCGAACCGGGCCGGGGTGGTTGGAGCACGGCCACGGAGATGCCCGGGCGGGGGGCAATGATTGTGGCGGCGAAGACGGCGTTGTCACCTCGACCGAGGGATTGGTTGGTGAACAACCCGGCGCCACCCACGGCGACCACCGTGCCCCGGCCCTCGGCGGTCACGGCCAGGAAGCTGGCCCCGCCCCGCCGGTAACAGCCCTCGGACCCCGGGACCAGCTCGTAGGTGGCACTGCCCGGGGGAGGCTCGATCCTCGCCACGCCGGTCAGGGCGGGGATGGCGCAGTCGTCGTCGAATGGCTCCTCGACCAGGCCCACCGTGGATGCTGCGTCGATCGGGAACGGGTTGAGTGGGGAACGGGGATCGCCCACCACCAGGGTGCTCCCTTCCCGGACCCGGTCCTGGACCTCGGCTCGGCCGGCCTCGTCAAGATCGTCGGCCAGCACCAGGACGACATCGTGCCCGTCGGGCGGCACTCCGTTGGTGATGTCCACGTGGGCCCCCAGCTCCTCCAGGAGAACGACCAGGGCGCGGGTGCCGAGCGGGGCGGTGGAGGACGGGTCGAGCGGCGACCCTTCCCGGGCGGGACGGCCCACGATGATCACGCCGAGCACCACGACTGCTACCAGGACCGCCCAGGCGACTGCGGGATTGCTCCACAGGGCCCGGAGCGGGCCCCCGCCGACGGCGGTCACGAGGCGGTACCGGCGCTGACCAGCACGCGCTCGGCCAACGACCGAAGGCGCTCGACCTGGTCGGCGTCGGTGGGTCGGTCGCCGTACCACGCCGCCTCGAACAACCCGGTGGCGACGTCGAAGTCCGTGGCTGCGCAGGGCAGGGCAACAGACAGTTGGCGCCGGTACTCCCCTGCCGTGCGACCGGGCGCCTCCTCCAACAGCCCCCGCCCCGCCAGCTCGGCCACCAAAGCTCTCCAGCGACAGCGCATGGCCGGCCGCCACTCCCCCGCCTCCTCGTGACGAGCGGCGTTGGCTCGCCAGTCGACGGCCGAACGGCGGGGACCGGCGGTCGGGCCTGGGTCGGTGCCTGGGTCGGGCCGCACACCCCGGGAGAAGCGCACAGCGAGGACGACGGCGACCAGGGCCAGGACCGCGGCCACCGCCCAACCGAGGGCGCTGCCCGCCCCGCTGCCGAGCAGGGCGTCGACGACCTGGCCCAGCTGCTCGAAGACCCAGTCACGGGCCCGTTCAAGCCAGGAGCGACGCTGACCGGCGAACTCGGGACGGGCCAGGATCTCCTCGATTGCCTGGCGAACCCGCTCAGGACCGCCTTCAGGAGAGGGGAGCACCCCCGGCTCGGAAGCGAGGACGTGCCCGACGCCTGAGCCTCTACCGAGAGGCACCGGTGGCCGAGAGCTCGGCGGCGATGACCTGGAGATCGAAGCCTTCGAGGCGGATGCGCAGGTCGAAGTAGATCAGGGTGGCGGCGATGGACACGATGGGCGTCGACACCAACGATGCGAGGATGCCCCCGACGGCGAGGAGCAACCACCCGTGCTCGAGGCCGACCACGAAGGCGGCCACCGAGGGCACGAAGGCCAGCACCTGGCCCACGACTGCGGCGATGATCCCGGCCAGGAGACTGATTCCGAGCACCGGCCAGAAGCGGCGGCGCACCAACCCCCACGACCGGCGTACGCCGGCGATGGGGCGGAGATCTTCGATCACGATGGCAGGCGCCACCACCACCGAGAGGGCCGAAGCCACCAGCAGGGTGGGTAGGCCGAGCAACAGGAACCCCATCACCGCCACCACGAGGGCAGCCGTGCCCGCGCTGAGGGCCGCGAGCAGCAGGACGGCGACGGCGACGACCAAGAAGCCGGCCAACCCGAGCAGGTGGGAGACGAACCAGCCGCCGAGCAACGACCAGAACCGGCGAAGGGTCCGGCGCAGGGCGGGGCCGGCAGTGAGCGTCTCCCCCAGGTAGGAGGCGCCCACCACCTGGCTGATGGCGCCGGCCATGAACGGCAGCACCACCAGACCGGCGAGGGTGACCACGAGGAAAACCCCCAGGTCACCGAAGGGCTGAGATGCTTCGGGATCGAAGACCGAGGGATCTCGAAGGGCCTCGAAGAAGCCGGCGCCACCGAAGGTCCCGCGTTGGGCAAAGGAGCTGAGGAGCTGTAGCGGCACCACGAAGACGGCGACGATGGTCACCAGGCTGCGGGCGTTGGCCTTGAGCAGCTTGAAGACGCCGTCGAGGATGTCGCCGACGGTCATGGGGTGGAGGGGCAGGGGCCCGGTGCGGGCGCCCCCCGCCTTGGGCATCAGCGGCGGGGGGCCGTACCCATGCGGCGGTCCGTACCCCGGAGGGGGGCCGTACCCCGGCGGTGGGCCATAGCCCGGCGGTGGACCGTAGCCGGGCGGTGGGCCGTAGCCGGGACGTCCGTCCGGTGGTCGCTCGACGGGGGGCCAGCTCGGCGGTGTCGGCTCGGGTGGTGGTCGGGCGGCGTCGGGGGGCTCGGCCACGACCGCCCATGGTAGTGAGCCTCCGCCCCCCGCCGGCACGTCCCTCTCGCACCGAGGTCGGCGGCTCGGCCGCCTGTCGGAGCAAGCTCGAACTCGCCGCCAACCTCTGGTTCGGCGACGATGTCCACATGGAAGGCTTCGACACCTCCACCTACGGTGAGAGCTTCGCTGACGTCTACGACGAGTGGTACGGAGACGCCGGCGAGGTGGAGGCGGTCGTCGACGCCTTGGTCGCCCTCGCCGGCGCCGGGCCGGTCCTCGAGCTCGGCATAGGCACCGGTCGCCTGGCCCTGCCGCTGGCCCGACGGGGATTCGAGGTCCACGGGATCGACGCCTCGCCGGCCATGGTCGCGCGCTTGGGCGCGAAACCTGGAGGAGCGGCGCTGGCGGTGACCGTCGCTGACTTCGCCGACGTGGCCGTCGAGGTGCCGGGGGGCTTCGGTCTGGTCCTGGCCGCCTACAACACCCTGTTCAACCTCACGTCAGCTGATGCCCAGCGCCGTTGCCTGGCCAACGTGGCCCGTTGCCTACGGCCAGGCGGCGCACTGGTGGTGGAGGCCTTCGTCCCCAGCACCGAGCCGGACAGTGCGACCGGCGACGTCACGGCGTCCGCCGTCGAAGCGGGACGGGTGGTCCTGCAGGTGACCCGCCGCCATCCGGCGACCCAGACCGTCGACGGCTCGGTCGTGTCCATAACCGAGGGGGGGATCCGCCTTCGCCCTTGGCACATCCGCTACGCCCCCCCCGACGAGATCGACGCCATGGCCGCTGCTGCCGGCCTCGAGCTGACCGATCGTTGGTCCGGTTGGCAGGGCCAGCCCTTCGGAGCCGAGAGCACCAACCACGTCTCGGTGTACCGGCGACCAACCGCCTAGGCAAAGGCCGGCAAGGGCGCGACCGGTGAGGTCGGCTCCGGCCCTATCCTCCGCAGCGTGGAGGAGGCGGGCGAGGGCGGCGGTGACCCAGCCGCTGAGTTCAGGGCTCCGCCCCCTCCCGACGACCGGCTCTGGCGCCACCCCTCGGAGATCGATGCCTCGTCACCGGCTCCAGCTCAGGCGTCCCTGCGCCGGGCTCGGGGACCTTGGACCGTCGCCATGGTCTCAGGTCTGGTCGGCTCGGTTCTGACCTTCGGCCTCGTCGCCGCTACTGGCGTCTTCGGCCGCACCGGACCCAGGCCGGTGGTCATACGGGAGTCGGTCTCGTCCTCCCTGCCTCCCGGTGCAGTCGCCCCCCAGGCGGGGGGCGTGGTCCAGATCGCCGAGCAGGCCAGTCCTGCCATCACCCGCATCGAGGTCGCAGGAGCCCAGTCCGGCAGTGGCTCCGGTGTGGTGTTCCGAGATGACGGCTACGTGCTCACCAACGCCCACGTGGTCCGGGGCGCCCAGGCCATCGACGTGGTGATGGCCGACGGCAGTGAGCACGACGGAGCCGTGGTTGGGTCGGACGACCTGACCGACATCGCCGTGGTCAAGATGGAGGGGGACCAACCCTTTCCCGTCGCCGTCCTCGGCTCCGCCGCCGCCCTGCGAGTCGGGCAGCCAACTGTGGCCATCGGCTCCCCGCTCGGCCTCGTCGGCGGGTCGTCGGTCACCACCGGTGTGGTCAGCGCGCTTGGCCGGAGGGTGTCGGGAGGCGACGGTCCCCCGCTCCTCGACATGATCCAGACCGACGCCGCCATCGCCCCCGGCTCCTCGGGGGGAGCGCTGCTCGATGACACCGGATCGGTCATCGGCATCACCACGGCCATCGCCGTGTCGGAGGCTGGTGCTGAGGGCCTCGGCTTCGCCACACCCATCGACATCGCCCGCTCGGTGGCCGCCGACATCATCGCCACCGGCCGCGCCGTTCACGTGTGGCTGGGGGTCGAGGGTCGCGACTTCGACGCCGCCTCAGCCAAACGGGCTGGGGTGTCGGGGGGGGCGGTCGTCATCGACGTCGTCGCTGGAGGCCCGGCCCAAGCGGGCGAGGTGGCCGTCGACGACGTCATCGTGAGCGTGGGCGGTGAAGAGGTCCGGTCGATGTCGGCGCTAGTCATCGTGCTTCGCAAGCGCCATCCGGGTGACCAGATCGAGCTTGGCGTGCTGCGAGGCGACCGACGGACGATGCTCGACGTGACGCTGGGGACCCACCCTCCGGACAGGTGAGCGGCGAGGGCCGCAGGCGCCGATGCTCAGGGTCGCGGAGCGAGCACCGGGTGACGATGGTGCCAGTGGTGGCGGGCCAGGACGACCACGGCGACAGGAACGCCGATGGCGACCGCGCTTCCTCCAGCCAGCGTCACCTCCCGTCGAGCCTTGGGGCCGAGCCGGGCCCACGTGGTGACGGGATAGGCGTCCACCAGGCTGTCACCGCAGGACTGGGTGGCTTGCCAACCCTCGGCCCGTAGCCGGTCAGCGGCGACGACCCAAGGGTGGGTGGCGTAGGGGACCAGGCCGGGGACGACGCCTCCCAGCCCCCGGCTCCAGAACCACCGCGCCAGCACCGCCGCCCACCGCGAAGGGACGGGAGGGCGCAGGGGCGTGCCGACGAGGGTCTGGACCTCGCTTCCCTCCATCCACCCTTCGGGGGCAACGTTGTAGACACCGTCGAGCCGGCGTTCGACGGCCGTGGCCACGGCGGCGGCCAGGTCGTCGACGTGGACGAACTGGCTGGGGACGTCCCCGTTGCCGACGCCCCAGCGCGTCGGGGCGCGGAGCGCGATCGCCAGCCACTGCTCCTCGGGGTCTCCGACCACCAGCGCCGGTCGCAGGACAGCCAGCGTGGCGCCCTCCTGGTCCTGGGCCCACCTCCCCCAGCAACGTTCCGACTCGACCTTCTCCAGGGCGTAGTCGGCCTCTGGGTTGGGCCGCAACGGCGCCTCTTCGGTGAGGGGCACGGGGTTGTCGGCCCAGGCGCCGTAGACGGCGGCAGAGGAGACGACCACCACGTGGTCGATGCCAGCCTCGATGGCAGCGTCGACCAACTGGGCTCGCTGTCTCGCCCTGAGGGCATGTTCGGGATCGGGGCAGGGCTGGCGGTCCAGGTGCACCAGGGACGTGACCCCCTCCAGGGCAGATGGTGGCGGAGCGACGAGATCGGCGCCATCGAGGGCGAGCACCCGGTCCACGTCGGGTAACGCCTCGAGGAGGGCGACCACCTGGCCGCCGAGGCGGGTCTTCGCCCCGGCGACGGCGACGGTGTGGTGGTGGGAAGGTTCGGCCATGAGCCTACGATGCCCCCCATGGCCGAACAGGGTCCATTCGGGGACAACCCTTTCGAAGGGATGCCCTTCCTTGGTGACCTCGCTCGCATGTTGCAATCCCAGGGCCCGTTGAGCTGGGACGCCGCTCGTCAATTCGCCCAGCAGGTGGCCACCGGGGGCAGTGCCGAGGTCAACCCCGACCCCTTGGAGCGGATTCGCCTCGAGACGCTGTCCCGGGTGGCCGAGCTCCGGGTGGCCGACGCCACCGGCCTGGCCACGTCGACCACGGGCTCGGCCGTGACCTTCATCCCTGTCACCCGCAGCCAATGGGCACGCAGCACCCTCGACGCCTACCGCCCCCTGCTGGAACAGCTTTCGTCGTCGTTGTCGACCGCTGATCGGTCCCCCGGGGCGGAGGACGACCCCTCGAACGACCCCGCCTCCCAGATCCTCGGCGGCATCTTCTCCATGATCGGCCCGATGATGCTGGGGATGCAGTCAGGGGCCATGGTCGGCCACCTGGCCAGCCGCTCCCTCGGGCAGTACGACCTGCCCCTACCCCGCCCCCCGTCGGACCAGCTCATGATCGTCAGCGCCAACGTAGAGGCCTTCGGCCAGGAGTGGAGCCTCGTGCCCGACGACCTCCGCCTTTGGATCTGCCTCTCGGAGCTCACCACCCACGCTGTTCTCGGGATCCCCCACGTGCGGGACCGGCTGGAGCGGCTGGTGCTCGACTACGTCGGTGCCTTCCGGGTCGAGCCCGGCGCCCTGGAATCGAGCCTGGGCAACGTCGACCCGTCCGACTTGACATCGCTCCAGCAGGCACTCGGGGATCCCGCCGCCCTGCTCGGCGCCATCCAGTCACCGGAGCAACGGACCATGCTCCCCCGCCTCGACGCCCTGGTGGCGGTGGTGGTGGGCTACGTCGACCACGTCATGGACGGCGTCGGCGCCAACCTCATCGGGTCCTACGCCATGCTCACCGAGGCGCTCCGTCGGCGCCGGGTCGAGGCCGGTGGCGCCGACCGCTTCGTCGAGCACCTCTTCGGCCTGGAGCTGGGTCGTTCGCAGTACGAGCGGGGCGCATCGTTCGTTCAGGGTGTCGTCGAACGAGCGGGCAACGACTCCCTGGCACGCCTCTGGCAGTCGGAGCGGGAGCTCCCCACCCCCGCCGAGGTCGACGCCCCGGGCCTGTGGCTGGCAAGGATCGACTTGTTGTGAGCTCGCCCAGCTTAGCTAATCTAGCTAGCCACGTGGGGCGATCTGAGCTAAGCTGCGACCGTGCGAGTGAACATGCACGAAGCGAAGACCAACCTGTCACGACTGGTGGCGGCGGTCGAGTCCGGCGAAGCGCAAGAGGTCGAGATCGCCCGGGCCGGGCATGTCGTGGCCCGGATCGTTCCTCCCCGCCCGCGCTCCCCACGCCAGCCCGGCTACTGGGCCGGACAAGTCCACATCGCCCCTGGCTTCGACGAGCTCCCCGACGACATCGCTACTGCTTTCCGTGGCGACCACGAGTGATCCTTCTCCTCGACACCCACATCCTGCTGTGGTGGCTGGGCGATGACCCGACGTTGCCTCCGCGCGCTGCCGAGGCCATCACTGACTCCGAGACCAGCGTCGCCGTGTCGGCAGCCACGGCATGGGAGATCGCCATCAAGAGGGCGGCCGGCAGGCTGGAGGCGCCTGAGGATCTCCTCGACGCCTTGGAAGCCAACCACTTCGCGGCCCTCGCCATCACCGCCAGCCACGCCATCGCAGCCGGAGGCCTCCCTCTCCATCACGGCGATCCCTTCGACCGAATGCTCATCGCCCAAGCCCGGACAGAAGGTCTCACACTGGTCAGCGTCGACGACCGTATGGCCGGCTACGACGTCGATCTCCTCCCTCTGGGCTGAGGAAGCTGCGACAACGCACTACCCGATGGCCACGATCTCCACCGATGTGATCTGGCCCTCCACCAGGTCGACGGTGGCGAAGGTGGGATGGGGTTGGGAACGGCGCTGCGTGGGCGAGCCCGGGTTGAGGAGCCACTGGCCGTCGAGGCCAGGGGCGTTCCAGGGGATGTGGCTGTGGCCGAACACGACCAGGTCGGCGTCGGGGAACATCCGTCGCAGTCGGCCCTCCCGACCTTGACGGGGACCGCTGTCGTGGACCATCCCCACCCGCACGCCGCCGAGGTCGAGTACCAGACGCTCGGCCAGGGTGCCGACGAGGTCGTGGTCGTTGTTGCCCAGCACGGCGTGGGTGGGGGCGTGCGCCGACAGCAGGTCGAGGACGGCGCCATCTACCACGTCACCGGCGTGGAGCACCACTTGGGCGTGCTCCACCTCGGCCAGCACGGCGTCAGGTAACCGACGGCTCGACCCTGACCGCAGGTGGGTGTCGGCCAACGCCACGACCCTCATGGCCCCGACGATCGGGTCGCCTCGTCCGCCTGCCTGGCCGGCCCGCTGCGGTCAGGTCCGACGTCCCGGTCGCCCAGCCGACGGGAGGCAAGGGCCTTGCCGGCGGCGGCCAACCGAGCCGTGCTGATGCGCCGTCCGGTAGCGTACAGGAACGCCGCCGCCGCGGTGGTGACGACAATCCCGACGTAGCCCACGGGCAGCGGAACGGGCAGGACCACGGGCACGAAGGCGCCCGCGACCCACACCAGTTGGAAGCGGGTCTCGAACCGGGCGAATGACCGGCCCTGGTTGGCGTCGGGCGCATCCCGCTGCACGATGGAGTCGAAGCACAGCTTGCCGGCGGTGGCTCCCACCCCCACCACTGCCGCCAACACCGCCGCCCCGAGCCGTCCATCGAGCCAGAGCATCGCCAGTGCCGACCCGGCCACGACCACCAGGCAGCCGAGCAGGATGCGCTCCTCGACGACCACCCGGCGCAACCGGGGGGCCACACCGGCCCCGGCCAACGCCCCGAGGGCGCTGGCAGCCAGGACCACGCCGAACCACCACGCCGGTGCGCCGTCGCCGCGCAGAGCGAAGGCGACCAGAAAGGCGAGGAAGCCGACCACCCCCCGCAGGACGGCCATGGCGCTGGCCGCCAGCAGGATGCCCGCCCCCCGCAGCTCCGCCCGCTCAACAGGCCCGGCCCGCTCCACCGCCACCCGGGTGCGGGGGATGCGATAGGCGGTGAGGGTCCCGGCGGCGAAGACGATCGTGGCCGCTCCCAGCACCCACGACGGGCCCAACTGGAGCAGGGCCACCCCGGGCACGGCAGCGATGAGGCCCACCACGCCGCTGATCAACACCAGCTTGGAGTTGGCCTCCACCAGTTGTGACTCGTCGCGGACCAGCCCCGGCACCAACGAAGCCCGAGCCACCTGGTAGCCCTTGCCCAGCACGAGCACGGCGAAGGCCTCGGGGAAGAGCAGCAGACCGTTCATGTCGTCGGTCATGAGCAGGCACACACCGGCCCGCACGGCGCATGAGAGGAGCACCATGGTCCGACGACCACCGGCCTTGCGGTCGATCCACGGCCCGATGAGTGGCGCCACCAGGGCGAAGGGGGCCATGGTGAGGACCAGGTACAGCGCCACCCGGGTCCGGGCCGCGTCCGGCGAGATCGAGAAGAACAGCGACCCGGCCAGGGCGGTGGCCACGAGCGTGTCGCCGGCGGTGGACAGGGCGTGGGCCCGAGCCAGCCGGGCGAACGGCGAGACGCCACCCGACGACGCCTGCGGCGCCGACAGCGCACGCCAGCCGGAAGGGGCGTCCACAACGGCCATGGTAGAGGCGGCCCCCGAAGTGCCAGCGCGGATGCCTACGCTCATCCTCCCGTTGGCCACCCGAACCTCTGGTTCGCCGGTGATTTACTTGGGCCGCTCGTACTTGTAGCCGAGGCCTCGGATGGTCGTGATCCTCCGTGGAGCGGCGGGGTCGTCCTCCACCTTGGAGCGGAGGCGCTTGACGTGGACGTCGAGGGTCTTGGTGTCGCCCACGTAGTCGACACCCCACACCCGGTCGATGAGGGTCTCCCGGGTCAGGACCCGACCAGCGTTGCCCAATAAGAGCTCCAGCAGCTCGAACTCCTTGAGCGGGAGGGTGACCTCGCAGCCCCGCACAACCACTTCGTGGCGCTCCGCGTCGAGGCGCACGTCGCCCACCTCCACAACTCCATCACCCCCTTCGTCGCCACCGACCTCGTGCAGGGGGACCCGACGCAGCGCCGCCCGCATGCGAGCCACCAACTCGCGCAAGCGGTAGGGCTTGGACACGTAGTCGTCGGCACCGACCTCCAGCCCGACCACGGTGTCGATCTCCGTGGACCGGGCGGTGACCATGATGATGGGGACCTCGGAACGGGCCCGAAGGGCGCGGCACACGTCGATGCCGGACAACTTGGGAAGCATCACGTCGAGCAACACCAGGGCGGGCTGCACCAGATCGAACAGCTCCAGAGCCTCGGCGCCGTCGCGGGCCACCCGGACCTGGTAGCCCTCCCGCTGGAGACCCACCACCAGGGCGTCGACGAAGGACTCCTCGTCTTCCACCAACAGCACGGTGATCGGGGCCTCGACAGCGGTCATCCAGCCACCGCCAGGCCTGATGCCACCGGCAGCCTCAGGGTGAACACGGATCCCTCTCCCTCCCGGGAGACCACCCGGACCTGGCCCCTGTGGTTGGTGGCGACGTGGCGGACGATGGCCAGGCCGAGGCCCGTTCCCCCGGTCTCCCTGCTCCGAGCTCGGTCAACCCGGTAGAAGCGCTCGAAGACCCGCTCCAGATCACGGCCGGGGATGCCGATCCCGTGGTCGCGCACCTCGAGCTCCACCTCGTTGCCGTCGGCCCATGACCGCAGCTCGACGGTGGAGCCCTCGTCGCTGTACTTGCAGGCGTTGTCCAACAGGTTGGCGACAGCCGACACCAGCTGGCGCTGGTCGCCCTGCACCGTGTGCCAGCGCGGGAGCTCCTCGGTCTCGACCACTATCCCGCGGGCCTGGGCCAGTGGTCGCACCCGGGCTACGGCTTCGGCAACCACCAGGTGCACAGGGACGGGTTCCCGCCGAGGCGCCTCCTCGGCCTCGATGCGGCTGAGGTCGAGGAGGTCGTCGATGATGCGCCCGACCCGGAAGGCCTCGCCGGTCATGCGTTGGGACAGCCGCCTGGTGACGCTGGCATCGTCCTCGGCGGCGATGGTGTCGGCCAGCAGGCCGAGGGCGCCGACGGGGGTCTTGAGCTCGTGGCTGATGTTGGCGACGAAGTCTCGGCGCATGGCCTCCAGCCGCCGCCGCTCCGACACGTCGTCGACCACCACCAGCGCCCCGCCCTCGGCCCCAGCGAGATCAAAGGTGGAGATGAGCAACACCCGCCGAGGTGGGCCGTAGAGCTCGAGGGTGCGCCGGTGGGTGCCGGTGCCAAGGGTAGCGAGCTGCTCCTGGATGGCCTGCTCCACCAGGGCCTCGGCGTGGCGGCCGCCGGCATAGGTCACGGCTGCCGGGTTGCGGAACACCTCGACGCCGGCCCGGTCGCACACCACCACCCCCTGGGGGATGGCCTGGAGGGCTGCGGCCAGGCGGGCAGCCGCCGCTCGAGCCTGGTGTAGGCGTCCGGTGTCCACCTCTGCTGCCCGCTCCAAGCCCCCCAGGGCCGCTTCGACTCCCTGGCCCCTCACCGTCGCCCCCTGGCCTGCAAGGAGCTGGTCAGCGACGTCACCCACCCGTCGTCGGACATCCCGGCGCTGGCGCAGCATGGCGATCAGGGCGACGATCGACGTCAACGTCACCACGGCCATGGCGGCGAGCGCTGCCCCCACGACGCCGAACCTATCCCGAGCGGGCGAGCAGCCCGTGTTGGATGGCCGCCGCTACCTCAGGTCGGCCGATTGCACCGATTCCGGTCAGAAAGCTGGTCGTGGCCCAGCCCGCCTGCACGAGGGCGGTGTCGCTGTCGGGTGGTGGTTCATCGCCGTGGCCAGCCTCGCCGTGGCCAGCCTCGCCCTCGCCGGCCAGCTCCACCTGCAGGCCCGTGCCCTGGGAGTCCACCAGCGCCGCCCGCACCGTTCCGAACGGGGCCAGGGAGGCGTCGCGCACCCCTCGAAGCTCTTCGAGCTCGACGTTGGGCACGTTGAGGTTGATCACACTGCGAGCCGGCTGGCCCGCCAGCCAGTCGAGGGCGGTCACCGCCAACGAGGCCGCCGTCGACCAGTGGAAGCAGCTACCGACGCCGAGGCTCACGGCCAGCCCGGAGCGACCGAGGTTGGCGGCGCTGAGCGCCGCCCCCACCGTCCCCGAGTGCAGGACCGCCCGGCCGGTGTTGAGGCCGGGGTTGATGCCCGAGGTGACCAGCGCCGGAGGTGGGCCGAAGCCGCCCAGGCTGGCGGCGATGACGATGAGCGCCGGTGCCCCGGAAACGGCGTAGCAGGGAACCCCGGCCAGGCCCGCCAGCTCCACCGGCTCCACCTCGATCGTCTCATCGGCGTCCATCCCGCCGATGGCGGCGCTGGCCCCGCTGCGGTCGTCGCAGGGGGCAGCCACCACCACGTCGTGGCCGGCTTCGACCACGGCCATGGCCAGGGCGGCGATGCCCGGTGTGCGCACCCCGTCGTCGTTGGTCACCAGGACCCGCATCAGGAGCTTCCGAACGACTCGCTGGACCCAAGGGGAGGACCGTCAGGTGACGCCTCTCGTACCGCCTGACGGGCGGCTCCGGCGTGCTCGGGCAACCAGCCCGTGACCATGTACTGCACCCGCTCTCCGATGTTCACGGCGTGATCGCCGATGCGCTCGTAGAACCGGCCCACCAGGGCCAGCTGCACCGCGTTCTGGAGGGCGACGGCGCCCCGCTCGTGGGTCTCGAGGATGGCTTGGATGTAGTCCACGTGGAGGTCGTCGACAGTGTCGTCCATGTCGTCGATGGCCGCCGCCAAGTTGTCGTCGCGGTCGACGTAGGAGTCGATGGAGAGCCGGAACAGGCGGTGGACCTGCTGACCCAACCGCTCGATGAGGCCTCGGACCTTGGGATCGAACTCGACGCCGTACAAGCGCCGAGTGGCCTTCATGATGTTGGCTACGAGATCGCCCGAGCGCTCGATCTCGGCGGTGAGGCGGATGGCGGTGACCACGGCCCGCATGTCGGTGGCCATGGGTTGCTGCAGGGTCAGGAGCTGGTAGCAGCGCTCCTCGATGTCGAGGGTGAGGGCGTCGAGCAGGTCGTCGCCGGTGATGATCTCCTCGGCCACGGCCAGGTCGGCGTCGAGCAGCGCCTGGGTGGCCTTGCCCAGGGCTTCGGTGACCATCCCTGCCATGCGCACGATGTCATGGCCTACCTCGTCGAGGGCCTGGTGGAAGCTCTTGCGGATTTCCACGGCCATCAGCGTGCCCCCGCCAGCAGCGCCGTCATCGGGGCCGTCATCGGATCTCGGCGGCCAGGTAGGCGGGGTCGCCGGTGAGCAGGTAGCGCAGGCGCTCGCCCACGATCACGGTGTGATCGGCGATGCGCTCGAGGGCTCGGCCGATGAGGACGCTGGCCACGGCCAGTTGGGCGGCGGCCGGCCCCTCGAGGCCGAGGATATGCTCGAGGAGCGCGGCGTAGTGGAGATCCATCACCCGGTTGCGCTCAGCCAGGTTGCAGGCGGCGCTGATGTCCTGGGAGGACCAGGCGTCGAGAGCGGTGCGGTAGAGGGCCTGGGCCACGCCAGCCATGTCCTGGAGCGTACGGAACATCGGGGGGTGCGCCACCACCAGGGGCAGGTCCGGCGCCTGCTTCACCACCCGCAGCGCCAGGTCCCCGATCCGCTCGAGCTCCTCCAGGACCCGCAGCACCGATACCAGGAAGCGCAGGTCCGACGCCACCGGGGACTCGCGACGGATGAGGTCGTAGCAGCGCTCGGTCAGCGACACCAACATGGCGTCGATCTCATCATCAGCGGCCAGCGCCTGCTCCGCCATCGCCGGATCGCCGGTGGACAGCACCCCGCTCATGCGCACCAGCGCCTCGGCCACCCGCATGGCCATGACTTCGACCTGGAGTCGGAGCTGGTTGAGCTCGCCCCGATAGCTCGACCGTGACCGATGGCTGCCCCCGCCCTCCGGGCTGGTCAAGGAGCTCACGCCACGTCAGTCCGACGGGTCCGGCCGATGGGCGTCGGTCCGTGTGGCGCGGGCCTACGGCCACACCCGCCGCCCAAGGCGGCCCCCCTGGATGTCGGCCCAGCGGGCGCAGCCCGCCAGCAAGTGTTCAGCGCGGAGGACGGGTGGCTCCGCCGCCCGGCCGGAGCTCGACAAGGCTCGGCGGAGAAACGCCAATGTGTCGGAGAAAAACCCCCCCCCCCCGCCA
>JBPCJK010000047.1:0-6769 GCA_051005375.1 Acidimicrobiales bacterium | reverse complement strand
CCTCCCCCCTCCGCCCCCCCCCACCGCTTTCGTTTTTTCCCTCCTTCCCCCCCACCGCGCGGCGTCTCCCCCTCCGAGGTGACGTCGGCCAGCTCGGCGGGGGCGCTCCTGACCACGCGGCCCGTCTCCAGCACGTAGGCCCGGTCGGCCCGGCGCAACGCCTGGGCGGCGTTCTGTTCGACCAGGAGGATGGTGGTCCCCTGGTGGTTGATCTCCTCGATGATGGCGAAGATCCCCCGCCCCTCGGGGGCCTGGGAGATGCCCATGGCCACCAGGCGGTGCGCCGGCACTCCCGCCAGGTCGGCGCCGTCGAAGCGGATGGAGCCACTGGTCAGCGGGCGCAGGCCGGAGATGGTCTTGAGCGTGGTGGTCTTGCCGGCGCCGTTACCCCCGATGAGGGTGATGAGCGACGCCAATCGGGGGGCGCCCCGGCGGCGCAGCGGCCGGTAGGCGATGCGTTCCATGGCCGCCGCCGTGAGCCCGGAGAGTGACAGGATGAGCCGATGAGCGCATCCACCCCGGCGGCCGAGACGGCGGCCCTCGCCCACCTGCGCCACCGCCTGCGCCACCTGGAGCGGGTGGTGGTCGCCTTCAGCGGGGGAGCCGACTCCGCTTTGCTGGCCTGGGTCGCCCACGACACCCTGGGCCGGGACGGCGCCCGAGCGGTCACCGCGGTGTCGCCGTCGTTGGCTCCCGAGGAGGAGCGCGACTGCGCCGAGTTGGCGGCCGAGTGGGGTCTGCGCTGGGCGGCGGTGGCCACCGACGAGCTCGCCGATCCCGCCTACGCCGCCAACGACGGGCAGCGCTGTGCCCACTGCAAGACCGAGCTCATGGCTGCCCTCGCTCCCGCGGCGGCGGCCGACGGGGCGACCGTGGTCCTCGGAGTCAACCTCGACGATCTCGGTGACCACCGTCCCGGGCAGGCGGCGGCGGCCGAGCAGGGCGCGGTGTTCCCCCTGGTCGAGGCCGGCTTCGACAAGGCCCAGGTGCGGGCCACCTCGCGCGCCCTCGGGCTGCGCACCTGGGACAAGCCGGCGGCGGCGTGCCTGGCCTCCCGGGTGCCCTACGGCACGCCGGTCACCATCGGCGTGCTCCACCGGGTGGCCGCCGCCGAGTCGGCCTTGCGCCACCTGGGCTTCGGCCAGCTCCGGGTCCGCCACTACCAGGAGCTGGCCCGGGTCGAGCTGCTTGCCGTCGACCTCGAGGAGGCGGTGCGGCGGCGGGACGAGGTGGTGGCGGCGGTGCGGGGCGCCGGGTACCGCTACGTCACCCTCGACTTGGAGGGGTTCCGCTCCGGCAACCTCAACGCCGATCTGGCATGAGCACCAAACCGTTCTTTCGTCGCACACCGGCACCTGCCGCCGGTCACCGACGGGAGAACGCCGGATCCGGTCCCGACCCAGGGTGAGGCTCCTCGTCCTGGCCGTCGTGGTGGTCGCCGTCGTCCTGGCCGCGGGCGAGGTGGTGGTGCCGCCCCGGATCGAGGACGTCATCGCCGAAAGGGTGGCCCAGCGCGTGCCAGAAGCTGCCTCGGTGGACGCCGAGCTCGACGGCTTCCCGGTGGTGGCCCGGGGCCTGGCCACCGGCGAGGTCGGGGGTCTGGTGGTCACCCTCGATCGAGTGGCCAGGCCGGAGGTGACCATCGACTCGGTGCGGATCAAGGCCAGGGGCATCAAGGTGGCCCGGCGGGCCCTGGTCGACGGCGAGGTCGACCTCGAGCACATCGACCGGGGGCGGCTCGACGCCGTGATCACCGAGGCCGAAGTGCAGGCGGCACTTCCCGACGCCATCGACCTCGATCTCAGTCCCGGCCGAGCCGAGATCGGTGTCGCCGGCCAGACGGTGGGCAGCGATGTCACCGTGACCGACGGAGTCCTGCGCTTCGAGCTCGGCCCCTTGCCTGACCTGTCGGTGCCGCTGCCGGGACAGGACTTCTTCCCCTGCCCCCTCGACGCCGAGGTGGTGGAGGCCGAGGTGCACCTGTCGTGTGTCCTCGAGCAGGTGCCCGACTACCTCCTCCGCCGGCTGGAAGAGGCGACGGCGGCTACCACCCCATCGAGCCGGGAACGCCCTTGAACGGGCCCACCACCGACGGGGTCACCCAACCGCCGTAGAAGTCGCCGGGCTGGGGGCTGGCCTGCTCGTCGCCCACCCAGCACTGGTCCATGCGGCCGGGGTAGAAGGCGACATGGTGAGCCAGCGCTTCGTAGCCGGGACTGGGCTGGGGGTAGCTCCAGGCGGCGTCGACCTCTTGGCGCCCATCGACCTCGACGCTCCAGTAGCGCGCCACCCCCTTGAACTCGCAGAACGACTGGCGGGAGCGGGCGCGGAGGTGGGAGCCGTCGACGTCGTCGGGAGGCAGGTAGTAGTTGGGGGGGTGGCTGGTCTCGAGCACTCGCAGCGCCCGGGTGGAGTCGGCGATGACGATCCCGGCCAGCACCACCCGTATCCGCGGGGCCACGGGCTCGAGCGCTGGTGGCCGGGGGTAGTCCCACACCGACTCCTGGTCGGTGTACCACTTACGGCGATAATCCGCCGTGGGCCGGGCAGGGATGCGCTGGGGCCGCACCTGGGCAAGCATGCCAGCGTGGAAGACGACGACGACGTCGCCGAGCGGTTGGCAACGGCGGTGGAGGCGGCGCTGCCCGGATGGGTGGAGCGCTCGGTGCGCCAGCGGGTCACCCAGTTTGCCGGGGTCGCCGACCCCCAGGTCATGGCCCAGGCGGCGGGGGCCGGTCAGCGGGCAGCGGCTGAGGTCGGCCCCGAGTTGCGGCGACTGCTGGCCGCCGACGTCGACCAGCAGTGGACCAACCCCCTGAGCCTGCTGCGCCGGGCGGTGCGCTACCCGACGGCGGTGCTGCGGGGCGCCGGCGTGCCCCCGATCGTGCGGCATGCCTACGACGAGCGCCACTTCCCTGACGACGACTACGGGTTGACCCCGCTGGCCTTCGCCGACGTCGACCCGTCGCTGCACGACGTGGGGCTGGCGTGGGGGGCGGCCAAGGCCATGGCCCATCTCGCCCGTCACCGCCGGCCCGGCAAGCGGGGCGAGCCGGGCGCCGGGGAGGCATCCTGATGGTCGTGCTGGCCTACGTCCCCGACCTCATGGACCGCTCCAAGGTGGCTGGCGCCGCCCCCGACACCACCTTCGTGGCCAGCCCGGCCGAGCTGGTCGCCGCCGCCGTCGCCGCCATCGACAGCGGGGCAGACGGCGGCGCAACCCTGGTGGTGGCCGACCTCGGCCGCCCCGGCGTGCTGGACGCCCTCCCCGCCGTGGTGGCCACCGGCGCCCGGGTGATCGGGTTCGGGTCCCACGTCGAGCGTTCGACTCTGGAGGCGGCAGCGGCGACGGGTTGTGAGGCCATGCCCCGGTCGCAGTTCTTCCGTAGTCTCGAAGACCTGACCGCCGGCTGACCCGACTGGCCCCCCTGCCGACCCCAAGGACTGAACCCTGTGCCCCTGCCCCCTCTCATCCCCGTCGAGCACTTCTTCGAGAACCCCGAGAAGGCCGGGGGCAAGATCAGCCCGGACGGGACACGGCTGTCGTACCTCGCCCCCGAGGAGGATCGGCTCAACGTGTGGGTGCGCACGGTGGGGGCCGACGACGACGTGTGCGTCACCCACGACCATGTCCGGGGCATCCGCAGCCACTCCTGGAGCCGCGACTCCACCCGCATCCTCTACGTCCAGGACCAGGGGGGCAACGAGAACTTCCACGTCCACGCGGCCGACCTGGCCCGGCCCGACGAGGCCTCGGTCGACCTCACCCCGTTCGAGGGGGTGCGGGCGGGCATCGTCGACATCCCCTACCACGACCCCACCCACGTGCTGGTCTCGCTGAACCAGCGCGACCCGCAGTGCTTCGACGTCCACCGCCTCGACCTGGCCACCGGCGCCCTCGAGCTGGTGGCCGAGAACCCCGGCAACATCGCCGGTTGGCACACCGACCCCGGCGGGCGGCTGCTGGGGGCGTCGGCCCAGACCCCCGCCGGCGACACCGAGATCCTGGTGCGCGCCAGCGAGGGCGACGACTTCCACACCCTCACCGTCTACGCCAACGAGGACCAGGGTGACGTCTACGGCTTCACCCCTGACGGCACCGCGCTGTGGGTGGGCTCGGCCCGAGGGCGCGACCTGACCCGCCTGGTGCGCCTCGACCTGGCCACCGCCGAGGAGCACGAGGTCTACGCCCATCCCGAGGTCGACATCGGCGGTCCCATCCTCCGGGGCCGCACGGGCGAGCTGCTGGCGGCCATGTCGGTGGTCGACCGCCTCGAGGTCACCTTCTTCGACGCCGGGTTCGAGCGCAAGTGGGGCATGGCCTCCGCCCTGCACCACGGCGACGTGGCCGGGGTGTCCATGGACGACGACGAGAGCACCTGGGTGGTGACCTTCGACGACGACCGGGAGCCGGGCGCCACCTTCCTGGTCGACACCGAGTCCGGCGAGGCCCAGTTCCTGTTTCGGCCTCGACCCAAGCTCGACCCGGAGCGGCTGGCGCCGATGACCACGGCGCGCGTCGAATCCCGGGACGGGCACACCCTGCACTGCTGCCTGACCCTGCCCCTCGGCTCCACGGCGGATCATCGCCGTAAAGGGTACGGAGAGCCCAAGGCACTGCCCATGGTGTTGCTGGTGCACGGTGGCCCCTGGGCTCGCGACACCTGGGGTTACCAGCCCGAGGCCCAGTTTCTCGCCAACCGGGGCTACGCCGTGCTCCAGGTCAACTACCGGGGCTCCACCGGTTTCGGCAAGGCGTTCATGCACGCAGCTGAGCACGAGTTCGCAGGGCGCATGCACGACGACCTCATCGACGCCGTGGAGTGGGCCGTCGACTCCGGCATCGCCGACCGCTCCCGGGTGGCCATCTATGGCGGGTCCTACGGTGGCTACGCCGCCCTGGTGGGTGTCACCTTCACCCCCGAGGTGTTCGCCGCCGCCATCGACTACGTGGGCCCGTCCAGCCTGGTCACCCTGGTGCGGTCGTTCCCGCCCTACTGGCGGCCGTTCCTCCAGGGCTCGTGGTACCGGTTCGTGGGCGACCCGGGTACCGAGGAGGAGCCCAACCCAGAGGTGGTGGCCGACCTGTGGGCCCGCTCACCGTTGTCGCGGGTCGACGCCATCCGCACCCCGCTGCTGGTGGCGCAGGGGGCCAACGACCCCCGGGTGACCAAACAGGAGGCCGACCAGGTGGTGGCTGCCCTGCGGGATCGGGGTGTCGAGGTGGAGTACCTGGTCAAGGACGACGAGGGCCACGGCTTCGCCAACCCCGAGAACCGCCTCGACCTGTACCGGGCCATGGAGCGTTTCCTGGCCGAGCACCTGGGCGGCCTGTCGGGCGGATAGGGGCGACCGGAACCAGGTCAGGGGCCAGCGCGCAGCAGGTCGTTCTCGGCGACCAGCGCCGCCGAGAGCGTCCGGTAACCGGCATCGTCGAACAGCAGGGCGATGGCGTCGCCGTCGCGCCGCAGCACTGTGCCCTCACCCCATTGCCGATGCGCGACCCGGCTCTGCTCGGGCCATGGTGACCCGTCAACTGGGAGCTGACGGACCAGCGCTCGGTGCGGGCGCCAACCCAGCCAGCCGCGACTCGGTAGCTCGGTAGCCTGGCGCTGCGTATGGGACTGGTGTTCAAGGTGCTCGTCGCCGCCCTGGTGGCCTACCTGATCCTCAAAGCGGGCTTTGCCATGCTGGGGTCGCTGGCCCGCCCCGTGCCTGGCCCACCACCGCCGGGCGAGATGCGCAAGGTGAAGCTGACCTACCGCTGCGACGTGTGCGGGTTGGAGCTGCGGGTACAGGTGGCGGTTTCCGAGGACCCCGAGCCGCCCCGCCACTGCATGGACGAGATGGAACTGGTGGTGCCCACCGACTGATCGCCGTTGTCCCCATCCTGTGGACAAACCTGGGGAGAATGACAGTCGTGTAAGTACATCCTCGCCCGGGGCTGGGGACAGCGCTCCGGCGTCAGTGGTAGCGGGTGGAGACGATGAACCCCACCAGGATGAGGCCCAGCCCGGTGAGGAGGTAGAGGTTGTCCGGGGCTCCGGGCAGCAGCGACACGTAGTTGAGCAGGATCACCGCCGCCCCCCCCACCAGGAAGAAGAACATCAGGAAGGGGACCCAGCGAGGGCTGACCCTCTGCTCCTTGGGAATGGGTGGCGTGTACCTGCCCGAGGAGGCAGAAGGTCGACCCACCCCTGCCCCTGCCTTGCCTTTGCTCCCTGCGCCCTTGGCCCCCGTGCCCTTGGGCGTAGTGCGCCCGGTTGCCGCCGACGTCCGCTTTCCCGGTGCCCGCTTGGCCATGGCGACAGGATAGAGAGGGCGGCCCGGCTACGCCCGCAGCCGCGACCTCGTCGAGGGCCAGCGACCCCGACGGGTACCGTACGTCGCCATGGCCGGCGAGTTCGACGAGATCCGTGGCCGGCTGGATGGCATCGCCGAGGAGTTGGCCGATCTGGCAATCATCCGGCTGCGGGAGTCGATCGACGCCGGCGGCACCGAGCTTCCTGTCGACGAGAAACGCCTCACCCGGGCCCGGCGGGCGGTAGAGAAGGCGGCGCACCTCTTGGCCGAGACCGACGAGACCTGATCGGCCGGCGCCGGGGGCGGGGTTCGCGTTGTCGCCCCCGGGGGACCGGGTGGGGGAAGAGGGGGTCGGGGTTGTAGAGGACCAACACCCGGGCCCCCGGGGGCGACAACGCGAGCGCCGGCGCCGGCTCCGGCCGATCAGGTCTCGTCGGTCTCGGCCAAGAGGTGCGCCGCCTTCTCT
>JBPCJK010000046.1:0-4006 GCA_051005375.1 Acidimicrobiales bacterium | reverse complement strand
GTCTGGGCGGTTATCGACTGCAACGCCACGATGGTGCCCACGAACGTGGTGGTCGTGCCGAGCGTCGCAGAGCTGCCGACCTGGAAGAAGACGTTGCACGGGTCGGCTCCGTTGATGAGGTTCACGGTGCTGCCCGGTGCCGTTATCAACGTCGAACCGATCTTGAAGATAAACACCGCGTTGGGGTCACCCTGGGCGTCGAGGGTGAGAGTCCCCGTCAGCTGAGCTGACGACGAGAAGCAGTAGACGCCCGCCGTCAGAGTGAGCCCTCCCAGGTCCTGACCGGTCAGGTCCTGGGTGCACGGCTCGGCCGCAAGAGCGTTGTACGCGAGCAACGCATCAGCCTGCGCCCGGATGGCCACCGCGTCGTTGGCGTGGATGGTCCCGTTGATCACCTGGCCCGGCGGGAAGCCCGTCACCGCGGTTCCGGGGCTCACCCCGAGGTCACCGCTGATGAGGGAAGAGCCGGTGTTGGTGACGGTGGAGCCGGCGAGGACGGCGAAGCTGCCTGCCGTCCCGAGACCCGGCGCGGTTGCGGCACCCGCTTGCCCCGCGAACGTGGCAAGGGCCGCCACCAAAATGGTGACCACGAGGATCCTGCCGAACCGACGGGAGAGGCGAGCGGTCACGGGGCCCCCGGGTCTGGCATTGTCGTGGCTAACAGGCATGGATGCTTGGCTGCGCCGCAGCGGTGACGTCTTGTACATGCAGTAAGTATCGGCAGGTCTGCTGATCTCCTTTAGCCCCGCTCCGGCGGTGGCTCGTCCACCCCGGCTGGGTGAAGGCCGCCTCCGACCTCGGCGGTCAGTCGGACTTTGGGCCCTCATCCACCTGAGCGCCCGGTTCGACCGACTCGATGTGCCGTAGCCTGCGGCCGTGCTCGACCACGTCTTCACCGACGCCATCGGCGCCCTGCGCGACGCCCTGGAGAACGCCCTGCTGGAGCGCCAGGCCTTCGAGGAGCGCTTCCAAGTCGACGTCCTGCTCGGTGACGTGACCTGGGAGACGAGCTACGGCCTGCCCGGCGAGGGCTCGCCTCCCCGGGTGCAGGCCGACATCACTCTCGACTGGCCCCCCTGGTCCCAGACCGCCTAACGCAGCTGGTACGTCGAAGAGCCGCCCGACGAGCCGCCCGAGGTGCTGGTGGAGGTGGCCCTGCGCATCCAGCGCCTGGCCCGCCGTCCCGATCCGGCCCGGGTGCTGGCCGTGCTGCCGGAGTCGAGCCCCCCCATCGGCGACGAGACCCTGGCCCGAACCAGCCACACCATCGAGCAGGTCTTCGGGGCCGACGACGGCGACGCCGAGCGGGCAGACGGGGAGTTTGCCATCGAGGTCTCCTACGAGGGCAGCATCTCCCTCGACGAGGGCACGCTGGCCGACGGGTCGGTGCTGGATGACCAGTTCGGCGGGATCGGTGGCTGGGTGGCGGCCACCCTGGTGCGGCTGGGCGACCTCACCTTCGAGTTCCTCCCCGCCGACGACGACGACGGCGTCGGCGGTCGTCCGTAGAAGGCGCCCCCCGCCCTCCCTTCTTTGGTTCTGGCGTAACTGAGTCGCGCTCAGCGCGACCGGGTTACGCAAGAACGGGTGAGAGGGCGGCCCTACGGCTCGGCCACCGCCGCCTGTACCGGTGCCACCAGGGCGGCGAGGTCGGCCTCGGGGCGGGCGCCCATGTGGGAGACGACCTCCGCCGCCGCCACCGCTCCCAGACGGCCGCAGGTGAGCGGGTCCCAGCCCCGGGTCAGACCGTAGAGGAAGCCGGCGGCGTAGAGGTCGCCGGCGCCGGTGGTGTCCACCACCTGGGCCACCGGCACGGCGGCGATGTGATGGCGCCGGCCTCGGGCGACCACGGTGGAGCCGGCGGCGCCCCGGGTCACCGCCACCAGCGGGCAGAGGCGCTCGGCGTCGGCCAGCGCATGGTCGAGGTCGTCGGTCCCGTAGAGGAGGCAGAGCTCATCCTGGTTGGCGAACAGCAGGTCGGCGGTCGACTCCACTAGGGCGAGGAACTCCGTCCGGAAGCGCTCCACGCAAAACGAGTCGGACAGGGTGACCGCCACCTGGCGGCCGGCGCCGTGAGCCACGGCGGCAGCCTTGGCGAAGGCTTCACGGGCCAAGGGCTGGTCGATCAGGTACCCCTCCAGGTAGGTGACCGCGGCGGAGGTCACCACCTCGTCGTCGACGTCGTCGGGGCAGAGCTCGGCGGCGGCGCCCAGGAGCGTCGACATGGTGCGCTCGGCGTCGGGGGTGACCGCCACCAGGCAGCGACCGGTCGGCCGCCCGTCGCTGACCACGAGGCTGACGAACTCCACGCCCGCAGAGCGGATGTCGCCGGCGAACACCTGGCCCAGGCGGTCATCGCCCACCCTGCCCATGAACGCTCCGCGTCCCCCGAGCGAGGCCAACCCCGCCAGGGTGTTGGCGGCGGAGCCACCGGAACGCTCCAGCGCCTCACCCATGGCTCGCTGCAGGCGCTCGGCCCGGTCGGTGTCGACCAGGGCCATGGAGCCCCGTACCAGGCCGTGATCGGGTAGAAAGGCGTGGCCGACGGGAGCGATGACGTCGACCAGGGCGTTGCCGATCCCCACCACATCCAGCTCGGCGTCCACCGGGGCAACCTAGCGGAGCGGCGCGGCAGCCCCGCCGGTTCTGGCACCTGAATCGCTTCGATAACCGGACGCTCCGGGTGCCAGAACGAGGAGGCAGGTCGCGCCGAGCAGCCCGGCCCGCGCCTGGGAGGACGCCGGGTCGCCGGTAGCATCCATCCGTGCCCGACGCCGCCGCCGCCCCCGGCCCCCCCGATGCCGCCGCTGCCGACACGAACGCCTCCGGGGAGGCCGACTTCCGCCTGCCCCGCACCGTCGTCCCCCGTCGCTACCACCTGCGCATCGAGGTCGACGTCGACGGCGCCCGCTTCACCGGTAACGAGGATGTGGAGCTCGACATCGTGGAGCCGGTGGCCGAGGTCGTCCTCAACGCCGTCGACCTGGAGATGGGCCCGGCCTGGCTGACCGGGCCCGACGGCAACCGCCTCGACGCCCAGGTCAGCTTCGACGCCGGAGCCGAACGCCTCACACTGGCGCTGGCCGCCACCGCCCAGCCCGGGCCCTGGACGCTGCACCTGGGCTTCGCCGGGGTCCTCAACGACAAGCTGGCCGGCTTCTACCGCAGCGTCTACACCGGCACCGACGGCGTCGAGCGGGTGATCGCCACCACCCAGATGGAGGCCACCGACGCCCGCCGGGTCTTCCCCTGCTGGGACGAGCCCGATCGCAAGGCGGTGTTCTCGGTGAGCCTGGTGGTCCCCAGGGGACTGCTGGCGGTGAGCAACGCCGAGGTCGTGACCGAGGCGCCCACCGACGACGGCCGCCTCGCCGTCACCTTCGCCGACACAATCCCCATGAGCACGTACCTGGTGGCCCTGGTCGTCGGCCCCCTGGAGGCCACCGAGACCGTCGACGTCGACGGAGTGGCCCTACGGGTGGTGCACGTCCCCGGCAAGGGCCACCTGGCGCCATTCGCCCTGGAGGTGGGCGCCTTCTGTCTGCGCTGGTTCGCCGACTACTACGGCATCGCCTACCCGGGCGCCAAGTGCGACCTCATCGCCGTGCCCGACTTCGCCTTCGGGGCCATGGAGAACCTGGGGGCCATCACCTTCCGCGAGCAGGTCCTGCTGGTCGACCCCGAAGCCGTGACCCAGGGCGAGCTCCAGCGGGTGGCCGACGTGGTCGCCCACGAACTGGCCCACATGTGGTTCGGCGACCTGGTCACCATGCGTTGGTGGAACGGCCTGTGGCTCAACGAGGCCTTCGCCACCTTCATGGAGGTCGCCGCCGTCGACGCCTTCCGACCGGACTGGCGGCGGTGGGACGCCTTCACCCTCGAGCGGGCCGCCGCCTTCGCCGTCGACTCCCTGGCCAGCACCCGCCCCATCGAGTACCCGGTGCGCTCCCCCGAGGAGGCCGAGGGGATGTTCGACGTGCTCACCTACGAGAAGGGCGCCTCGGTG
>JBPCJK010000045.1:0-10025 GCA_051005375.1 Acidimicrobiales bacterium | reverse complement strand
TCCCCGACTTCGTCCACGCCGTGAAGCCCGAGCCGGACCGCGAGATCCCCCAGGCCCAGTCGGCCCACGACACGTTCTGGGACTTCGTCTCGCTCCAGCCCGAGAGCACCCACATGCTCATGTGGGTGATGTCGGATCGAGCCATCCCCCGCTCGTTCCGCACCATGGAGGGCTTCGGGATCCACACCTTTCGCCTCGTCAACGCCGCCGGGGAGTCCTCGTTGGTGAAGTTCCACTGGAAGCCGACCGCCGGCATCCACAGCCTGGTCTGGGAGGAGTCCCAGAAGCTCGGCGGCATCGATCCCGACTTCCACCGCCGGGATCTGTGGAACGCCATCGAGTCCGGCGCCAACCCCCAGTGGGACTTCGGGGTGCAGGTGATGCCGGACTCGGTCGACCAGACCTTTGAGGGCATCGACCTGCTCGACCCCACCAAGATCGTGCCTGAGGAGCTCTGCCCGGTGCGTCTCGTCGGTCGCATGACCCTCGACGCCAACCCAGCCAACTTCTTCGCCGAGACCGAGCAGGTGGCGTTCCATCCCGGCCACCTCGTCCCCGGCATCGACCTGACCGACGACCCGCTGTTGCACGCCCGCTTGTTCTCCTACCTCGACACCCAGATCACCCGCCTGGGGGGCCCCAACTTCACCCAACTGCCCATCAACCGCCCTGCCGCCCCAGTGAACGACAACCTCCGCGACGGCTTCGGCCAGCAGGCCGTCCACGCCGGGCGGGCGGCCTACTCGCCCAACAGCATCGGGGGAGGATGCCCCTTCGCCACCGGCGAGGCCGGGTACGTGCACTTTCCCCAGCCCGTGGACGGCACCAAGGTGCGCAAGCGGGCTCAGTCCTTCGACGACCACTTCAGCCAAGCCACCCTCTTCTGGAACAGCCTGAGCGAAGTCGAGCGACAGCACGAGGTCGGAGCGTTCTCCTTCGAGCTCTCCAAGGTCGCCGACCCGGCCATCGTCGCTCGGATGGTGGCCAACCTGGCCAACGTCGCCGACGACCTGGCAGGAGGCGTCGCCACCCACCTGGGTCGCAAGGCTCCCCCCGGCGAGCCTTCCGACGACGTCGGCAGCTCTGCCACCTTGTCCATGGCGCCCCAGGCCTCAGGCCCAGTCGACGGCCGGGTCGTGGGCGTGCTCGTCGCCGAGGGAGTCGACGCCGCCGGTGTGGCCGCCCTGCGCAAGGCCCTCGAGCGTGCCGGAGCCGCCATGCACGTCATCGGTCCCTACGGCGGGTCGGTGAAGGGGAGCGGCCGATCCTCGGTGACCGCCGACGCCACCGTCTTCAACACCGACTCCGTCGTCTACGACGCGCTCGTCGTCGCCGGTGGCACCGGCGGGCTCGACCCCACGTCGACGATGATGTTGCAGGAGGCCTTCCGCCACCACAAGACCCTCGCCGCGTGGGGCACCGGCGTCGAGGCGCTGCTCGCCGCGTCGATTGACAGGGAGGCGGTCGGCGTCGTCACCGGCGAGCGCGTGGTCAAGGCGTTCAACGACGCCGTGATCGACGCGCTGGGTTGGCACCGGCACTGGGAGCGGTAAGGGTCGGCGCCCGGTCTCCTCGCTGCTGGCCCCTGGAGCGAGACATTTTTCCCGCGTTTCTGGGGCCAGAACGGCGGGGTGCGGCGGGGTGCGGCGCGGGGGTTACGGAGCGGTTGAAGACTTCTCTCTAGGTGAGGACCTCGATCGAGCAGCGGACGCCGGGGGCTGCCGCCAATCGCCCGTCGGCGGTGAGCAGCGTGGTGTCCATCGCTTTGGCCAGCGCCACGTAGGCGGCGTCGTAGATGCCCACGTTGGCCCGGAGGTCCCAGCATCGGCGCAGCAGGGGGCCGTGGGAGACCCGTTCCAGCCGTAGCGCCAGCAGGTCGGACAGGGCGAGGTCGACTCGTCGAGGCCCGAGCTCGCCTGCTGACGCCATGCGCCGCCAGGTCGATGCCACCTCGAGGTCGATCACGTGGGGGGCGGCGAGTCGCTCACCTCTCAGACGGGCCCTCGCCGAGTCACCGTCGGTCCCGTCGTCGGCCAGCGCCGGGACCATCACGCTGGCGTCGACCACGATCACCTCGCGTCCCGGTCTGCTCGTACGGCGGCGACAGCGGCCTTGAAGGTCGCAGTGCCGCCGGCTCGTCCACCCGCCCGGTCGAGGACCTCATCGAGCGTCGGGCGGTGAGCCTCCTCGATGAGCCGTGCGAGCAGGTACTCCTGGAGCGACTGGCCGGCAGCGGCGGCACGGCGGCGAAGCGTGGCGTGGACATCGCCGGGAACGTCCTTGACCTGGATGCTGGGCATGCGCCACCCTACCGTCACTCTGGCGCCAGCACCTGCACTATGGCGCCACGCTCGCCGCCTCGGGATAGGCTCGACGCGGCCAGCAGAGCTGATGGGCGAGATCGGCCTCACTCGTCGGCCAGGATCCGAGTGGGGTGCTCGTGGCGGGCCTGCCGAGCAGGGACAACGGCGGCAAGGTTGCCCAGCACCAGGAGGGCCACGAGGATGGCGCCGAGGAGGGCGAAGGGGATGCTGGTGCCGTACCCGGCGCCGATCCGGTCGATGAAGGCCTGGTAGACGATTCGCCCGGCGGCGATGCCCAAGGGAGCGGCCAACACCACGACGGCCGATGCCAGCACCGTGACCTGCCAGTGCAGCACGCCGGTCACCCAGCGGCGGTCGGCGCCGAGGGCCCGCAGCACGGCCAGGTCACGACGCCGGCGGCGGGCCGACAGGATCAGCTGGTGGGCCAAGCTCAGCACCCCCAGCGCTCCGAGGGCGATGGCGACGAGGAATGGGGTCGAGCGCACCCGGGCCAGGTTGAGGACCGTTGACGGCGGGTCGAACGGGGCCGCGGTTACCCCCGTCTCCCCGGTCAGGCGCTGCACTACGTCCGTCGTGGCCCCAGGCCGGAGACGGACGGCGGCAGCGCCCAAGGTGGCGTCGGGATCGATCCGGCGAAGGCCCTCCAGGGTGACGACGCCGCCCTCCCCGATGCCGTCTCCCCCTTCGACGCTGGGGATCACGGCGAGACCGGTGACGTGGAACGTCACCGGTCCGGCGGCGCCGGCAACCACGAGGTCGTCACCCACCTCCGCCCCGACCCGGCGGGCGTCGACACGCCCGAGGACGATCTCCTCCGCGCCCCGGGGGAGCACACCGGAGAGGAGGTCCGGCCGCAGATCCCCCCGCAGGGGCTGCATCCCGGTGACATCCAGGGACTTCGTGCCCACGCTGGCCAGGACCGTGCCGTAGAGGGTCGCGGCGGTCACGTCGGGATCCTGCTCCAGCAGGCTTCGGACCTCTTGAGGCACCTCGTCGCCTCCCTGCCCGAGGCCCAGGTCGAAGTTGGACCCGTAGCTGGCGGGCTCGTCGATGAACCGGCCGAGGCTGGCGCCGAAGACCAGGGCACCGACGAGCACGCCGAGCACCAGGGCCAACCCGATGATCGGCCCTCGAGGCGATCCCGGGTCGCGGGGGTGGCGCGTCAGCGCGAAGCGCGTCCCGGTGGCCGCCGGCCCGGGGCGGATCCGGCTGACGAGCCGTTGCGCCACCCCGGGAAGGTGTTCCCCCTGTCCACGTCGTTCGCCGAGCACCAAGGCGACGACCACCCACGTCACCAGGGCGAGGGCGAGCAGCAGCGCACCGAGGCCGTGCACCAGTGGCTCGAAAAGTGCCCCCGGGCTCACCTCGATGCGCCGGGAGAACCCCACCGGGAAGATCCCCGAGGCGGCGAACGCCAGGCCTGCGGCGAGGACAGAGCCGACCAGGATGGGCACGGCGGTGGTGGACAGCGGATCGGCCACGAGCTGGCCCCGCGTCAGGCCGATCGAGCTCATCGCCAACCGCACCGCCTCGGGCAGGCGAACCTGCCGGCTCAGGAGCTGACCGACGACGGCGATGGCGGCGATGGCGACGATGGCGGCGACCACGGCGAACCCCAGCCCCTGGGTGCTGACCGCAGAGCGGACGTCGGCGGGGACCCACTCGGCGGTGTCGAGGCCGAACACCTCGCCGCCAGGGAGGGCGTCGAGCTGCGACCGGAGGTCGTCGAGCGTCGAACCCGACTCCAGCGACACCACGCCGACGGTGGTCGCCACACCCACGTCGCCGACCTCGAGGAGCGAGGGGGGGAACAGGGCGGTCGGAGTTGGTTCCTGGAGATCGGACGGGCCCTCGATCACGCCGACGAGCGTCGCCGGTAGCGTCGGCCCCTCGGGCTCGGCCACGTCGAAGCCGCCCTCGTCGGCCTGCTCCTGGGTGATCGTCACCACGGTGAAGCTGTCACCAAGCTGAGCCCCGGTCAGCGACACCCACGAAGATGTCGCCACGAACTCGCCGGGCGCCGACCGCTCGGGCTCCCGCCCGCCCGTCACCCGTGCACCGAAGGCGGTGTAGGAGCCGGCGAATATCAGGCTTTCGACGGGGTCTCCCCCGGGGCCGACGAGGCCGCCGAAGACGAACGTCGCCGTGTTCACCCCGGCCACGGCCGGGAGCGCCTCGACCTCAGCGGTGCGGGGTGGCCCGCTCGCCTGCTCCAGGGAGGCGTCGTAGGCCTTCCCCTGCTGCGCGCTGTACCGGTCGGGGGCGCCGACCGTCCGGTACGCACCGGCGGCGAGCGTCAGCACCAGGCCACCCACTACGGCGACGACGCAGGCGAGGGCGACGGCCCTCGCCCAACGGACGCGCAGCAGGCAGCGCAGGCGGTACCAGATGGGTCGCATCCGGCCACTACAGCCCAGCTCGTGAGGAGGGGCAAGGGTGGAGGCACCACCTTCGCGTGTGTGGTAGCTCTCCCTCGCGCCCTCGGCCAGCCCGGCAACCAAATCGGCGTCCCCGCCGGGCTCGCCCTCTTGAGTTCCGGGAGAAAGGCGGATCGGCATCACAGACCCCGATGGCTTGCCGCCGCCACGATGGATGAAGGTGCCGGCGGCCACGGGGGATTACCGCCGTAAGTGGCACAGAGCCGGTGCCCGGAGCGCCATCAGCTCAACGGCGAAGTTCCTTCGCTGCTGACTCACTTTCAGGCAGGTTCGACCAGTCGGCGAGCCTGTGGTCGTCGATAAGGAGCGAGGCATCTAGATGTTCGGCGAACGTAGCGCCATCGGCGAAGGTGAGGTTGTCTCGGCGTCTCCACGCGTCGGCGAGCAGACTGCGAACCTGGGCGACCGCTGCACCCGAGGCCGGCAGCACGGCGGCCCGGGGGCGGCCGTCGACGATCGGCGCGGCGAACGTCACGTCGGTGCTAGCGGCGGGGGCTCACCAACCAATCGAGCGTGATCGATCCGCCGACAGGCAGTACGCTCCAACGCTCCGCGAAGTCATCGAGGCGACAGAGCACACGGTCGATCAGCGGCGAGTCGAGCACCTCTGGATCAACCGAGCCGAACCACTCGGGCTCCTGGCTGCGTCGCCCCGTCCGAAGTTCCCAGAGCGGCGGACAGACGCTGGCGAGAAGCTCCGAGCGGGCCATGTCCTTGTGGTCTGACTTGCTCAGCTGATGCCTGGCCACCCTTCGGCGGTGGCGACGACCATCTCCTGCCTCCGCCGGAGGAAACAGGTTGCTCTGCCCGTCCGCAACTCTCCCGAAGACACCGCCGGCAAGACCGGCTTCGTCCTCGACGATGAAATGCACGACGTCATGAGGGAGGAACTCGTCATACCCAGCGCCTTGCCTCGGACCGAGCTCCGGGTCTTTCGCTCCCGTCACCTCCATCGTGTAACGGCCACCGTCCACCTTCGTGAAAGTCGCATCCACCAGCATCAGCGTACGGTTGCCAGGGGCGGTGGCGAGGGAATTCCAAGCGCCCCACGGGTCGGCACGTTGCCGCACCGATGCCGAATGTCGCTTCCGGGGCAGTCGCTGGGCTGGGGCCGGCTCCGAACAGCAGATCGGACGGGCCTGGGCCACCGAGCGGCGTGCAGAACGACCAGACTCACCCGAGTGCGCTCGCAGTGGCGGCGGGCTGGGTCGCTCGGCTGATTGAATGGGGAGCGAGGAGGTGCGAGCTGACGACGAGCGACCGCAGCGGGTTCGAATTCCCGTTGTACACGGTCGCCGAGGCGGCGCGCATCGTGGCCGTGCCCCCGTCAACGTTGGCGGCGTGGGCGAAGGGCTACATCCGTCGTTTCGCCGACCGGGCGGAGGTCGCTGGCGAGCCGGTCGTCACCTGCCTGCCGGCGGAGCGCCGGACGGACCCGTGCGTTCCCTTCGTTGGTCTGGCCGAAGCTCTCGTCCTGGCGGCCGTGCGCCGAAGTGGGGTGCCGCTGCAGGGCATCCGCCCGGCGCTGGCCCACCTTCAGCAAGAGATCGGGCTGGGCCACGCTCTGGCCTCTCACAAGCTCTACACCGACGGGGCCGAGCTGCTGTTCGACTACGGCGAGTCGCATGCGTCGGTGGCGGACGGCGCCGGGGCCCGAAGGCCTCGCCTTTGCAGCCCCGGAAGGCGGCTTCCTCCGCTTGGAGAACTTTCGCAAGCGGGTGTGGCAACCGGGCGTGGCCGAAGCCGGTCTTGCTCCAATTCGGATACATGACCTACGTCACACTTGCGCCTCGCTCGCCATCGCCGCGGGGGCCGACGTCAAGGTCCTACGGCGGATGTTGGGGCACGCGTCAGCGGCCCTGACCCTCGATCGGTACGGGCACCTCCTTCCGGGCCAGGCAGAGAGTGTCGCCAGCCGGCTCGACGAGATGGCCCGCGCCGCCACGCCCGCCCGGAGGACGCCGGCAATTCCGATCGCGGCCGGTACCAGGAGACTCGGCCTCGACGAGGCGAACTGAAGAAGTAGGACCGTGACATTGCCCGAGCAACATATGGATAGGGTGCGGCTCCGCAGGAGTGACTACGCGGCGAGTGGGACGACCCCGTTC
This sequence comes from Acidimicrobiales bacterium, assembly GCA_051005375.1. GTDB lineage: Bacteria > Actinomycetota > Acidimicrobiia > Acidimicrobiales > CADCSY01 > JADDRA01. Next base: position 3,155 of record JBPCJK010000045.1, on the reverse strand, counting down.
GCATAGCGTGATTCGTGGATCCTCCGTCGTTCTCGGTCCTGGTGGAACCGGTAGTAGGCATCAAAGTCGCCGTTGCAGCGCACTGCCCGCAGCTTCAGGACCGCCTCCGCGCCCTTGACGCTCCTACGAGCCCCGGTGATGTCCATGAGGTCGGCAACGAGGTATCGACAGCTGCCCTCGATCATCCCGGTGGCGATAGGACCCGACCGGGCCCGGTGGTCACGCTCAACGAATGTTGAGTTGGCTGTCCTGGCCTTGTGGGCGGCCCTCGACCAGGCGAAGCAGGGCTGCCGCCGGCGTGGCCAGCGGTCGGGTGGTGCGGGTGATCAGCAGGTCGAGATCCAGCTTGCCCTGGCGTACCGTGGGCCCGAACGGACTCCAGAAGGCGCCATCGGCGGTGATGGTCAGCTCGGCGGGCAGGTCGGGGGCTCCCGCCTCGACCCCCATGTCGAAGTCGATGGCCCGGCCCCGGCGGACAACCGGGCGCATGATGTGGTCGTCGTCGCTGACGCCGAGCCTTCGGTGTAACTCGCACAGGCGAAGGCGGTCCTCCTCGCCGATGTACTCGGCCGTGGTGGCGATGCGGACGTGGATGCCCATGTCGACCAACTTCGGGATGGCCTCCACCACCTTGGCGAAGTTGCCCGGCCCGCGCATCTCGTCGTTGACGATGGGGTCCGGGCGGTCGAGTGAGACCTGCATCTGGATCGGGGCTCCGGCCAGGGGGCGAAGGCGCTCCCGCCGCGCCTCGTTGAACAGGGTGGCGTTGGTCAGGACCACCACCGGGAGGATGTCCGAAAGCTGCAACAAGATCTCCGGCAGATCGGGGCGCAGGAACGGCTCGCCGCCGGTGACGCCGATCCCGGTGAAGCCGAGGTCCCTGGCCTCGGTGGCCACCGCCACCATCCGCTCCCGGGACAGCTCCCGCCGGGCCGACTGCGGTGAGGACTCCGTCAAGCAGTAGTTGCACGTCAGGTTGCAGTTGTAGTTGGCGTAGAGCCAGACCCGACCGGGAAGGGTGCCGTCCTCGACGGCCTCGGCGATCGGACTCATTCGAGCCCGACCGCCGCCAGACGGACGAGAACTTCGGGCGAGGTTGGGAGTCCGAGGGTGGTGCAGAAGCGGTTCAACATCATGGTGACGCCGACGACGGCGGTGAGTTCGACCACCTCGTGGTCGCGGAAGTGCCGTTCCATGGAGGCCGTCAGCTCGGTGGGGACCGCCCCGCGGCCACCGGCCACGGCGTCGATCCACCCGACGAGGGCTCGCTCGGCCGCATCCTCGAAGTGGTGGGCAGCGGGCTCCGGAGACCGAAGCGCAGCCACCTCGTCGGTTGACAAGCCGGCGTCGAGGGCGGCCACGGTGTGGCTCTGCACGCAGTAGCGGCACTCCAAGACCCCCGACGTTCGCAAGATCACGATCTCTTTGGTGCGCAGGGGGATGGCGCTGGGCGAAAGTGCCATCCCGATGAACGGCATGGCCACCTCGAGCAGCTCGGGGACCTGGGCCAGTGCCCCGACGATGGGGCCAGGGTCGCCGCCGCCGTAGTAGGGGCGAGCAAGGAGTGGGGCTTGGGACGCATCGACCAGCGGAACGGTCATGAGTTGCGACACTAGAACGGCCACCGACGTTGCCTGGCCCGACCGAGGCCGAGCCGGCCGTCGAGGCCCCAGACGTAGCCCGACGACACCACCGCCAGGATGGCGGCGGGGACGTACTCGTGCGGTTGCTCGAAGAGCCAGCGATTGCTCGAGACGTAGACCAGGGCGAGGAACAGGACCTGCCCGAGGGCCACCAGGGCCGCACCCCGGCTGAACAATCCCAGGACAAGGAGCAAGCCGACGACCACTTCCAGCACCGTGACCAGCCAGGCGAACACCTCGATGTTGGGCAGAAGCAGGTTGTTGACCAGTGGCGCCAGGCCGGGCAGGAGGGTGCCCGGCTCGCCACCGGCGGGGTTCTGGTTCACCTCGAAGTCGAGGATGAAGCCGATGGCGGGGCGGTCGATGAGGTTGACCACGTAGGGGCCGATCTTGACCGCCGACCAACCGAAGAGCTTGGCCAGCCCGTTCAGCAGGAAGATGGAGCCCACGAAGATGCGCAGCACCGCCAAGCCCTTGGCCAGGCGGCCCGCATCGAGTTCGCCGGGATCGGTGGCGGTGTCGAGCATACTGGGGAGCGTAACGACGTCTGGAGCGGGAAACTCTACGCTTTGCGCAACGCCGGTTCGGGTGGGGCGAGAGGAGTCCGGCGGCCCGGACGGTTCGCGTGGGACGGCATTCGGGGACGAGGGAGGGACCACGATGGGGTCCTCGCTAGATCGTGCGGGCTGGCTGTTGATCTTCGACCATCCTTTGATCGGTTCCGGTGACATGGCCGGGGTGGTCGACGAAGGGGCGATGGGTTTGCTGGACGGGCTGGATTTGAACGAGATGTTCGGGGCGGCGTTAGGTCTGGGCCCGCCGTGGCGGGTGACCTCGGTGGAGTTCGACCAGGGGGCCGGTCGCCTCGACCTCGGGTTGGACTTCCCTCGTGGCGCACGGTTCGGTGAGGCGGGCCAACGCCTGCTCACGCTCCTCGACGGAGAGGGCGGCCGCGTCGGTCGCGAAACCCACGATCACGGCGGCGATATGGGCGAACATGGCGCGGGGTTCGCTGACGGTCTCGGATGGTTCGACGGCGACGGGGACCAGTATCGGAGCGACACCCTCGGCGAGCGGGCCGAGCAACCTCGCGGTGAGACTCGACTTGCCCGTGCCGCTGTCTCCTACCACCGCCACCCGTTCGAAGCGACGGCAGGAGTCGAGCAGGGTGGCTTCGACGTGGGCAGAGCCGACGAGCTGGCTGAACGGCACGTGGTAGACGCCCAGGTCCTCACGGACCGGGAAGGGGTCGAAGGCGTGCGCCCGTTGAAGGGCGCCAAGTAGCTCGGCGCTCACGATCGGTGCGCACGAGGCTCGACGGCGTGGTACCTCGAGTTGGCCGAGTAGAGCTTGCGCGGGCGACCTGGGCCGTCCGGCGCCTCATCGGTCACCACTGCGAGACCCGCCTGTTCCAGCTGTTTGAGCACCTGGGCAGCGCGGCCTCTCGTCCAACCCAGACGCTCGAGCAGCCGGTTGTCCGATGGGCTGACCGGGCCGATATCCATGAGCTCG
>JBPCJK010000044.1:0-5256 GCA_051005375.1 Acidimicrobiales bacterium | reverse complement strand
CTTCACCGGCTACCACAACGGCTCGTTCGGCGTCGACCACGGCGCCTACCTGAACCAGTACACCTATGAGGGCGCCATCCTGTACGGCAACATGGCGGGGGCGCTCAACGTCCATGCCCTCTCCAAGGGCAAGTCCGGTGCCCTGCGTTTCACCGGGCTCCGGTGCGACGGTGCCGGGCTCGCCGACTACGGCGTCGTCGTCCCCAACCACGTGCAAGCGTCGACCAGGCCGACGGAGATCCTGGGCTGCTCGTTCCGCGGCCACCGCCTGACTGCCGTGAGTTTCGTGGGCGGGGGCAAGTACGGCCACATCTTCGACCTCGTCGACAGCAGCTTTGGTGGCAACGAGTTCTGGTTGGCCTCGGAGGTTCCCGAAGGGTCCTACGTCCGGGTCCAGGACGCCGCCCACGGGTCGATCTCCCTCGAGCGGGCCGACCGGCCGGGAGAGCTGAACGTGGCTTGGAACGCCAGGGTCAACCCCATCGCTGCATTCGCCAGCTCCGGGTAGCCCTGCGGGCGCCGCCGGCCTGAAGGCTCAGAACAGCTCGACATCCCCGAGGGAGAGCTGCCACCCCGTCGGCATGGACGTGCCGCTGTCGTCGACGTGGCGACGTACCAGGATTGGTCCTTGGCCGGGCAGCGGGAGGAAGTCGAGGCGGGGGACGCCCGGGCCGCCGAGGCGGATGGCGTAGTCCGCCCGAGTGGATCTGAGCACCGCCCCCAGGGTCGAGCGCAGCGCTCGAGTGGCATCACCGGGCACCAGCACCTCGCTCACCACGCTCTCGAGGGCCGGCCCCCGCCGTCGCAGCCGGAAGACGACGATGCCGTCCTCCACCTTGGCTCCGACCAGGGCTACCCGATAGGCCAAGGGGGCAAAGCCGTAGCGCCAGGCCAGGAAGGCCGGCGAACGGCGGGTGTGCAGCGCCGCCGCCGACGGCAGTCTGGCCAGCAAGCCGGCCACGGCATCGGTGTCGGCCAGCACCTCGGGGGCGGACAGGCAGGCGGACGTCGGCACCGACCACTTGTCGGCCGGGGCCCGGGCCCGAGCCATGGACACCACGCTGGCGGGTGTGCGGGGACGGAACAGCACGGGTAGGCGGCCGACGGTCGTCCAGCCCATCTTGAGGTAGCCGGGTCGGCTCTTTTCGTTGGGGGTGTTGAAGACGACGGCGACGCCTTCGGTCCGCAACTGCTCCAAGGCCAGCTGGGTGAGTCGGGAGAAGATGCCCTGGCCCCGGTAGTCGGGATGGGTGGCGGTGTCGACGGCCCGGGCCGCCCGGCACCATCGGTGCCCGTGCTCGAGCTCCCAACGCATGAAGGTGCGGAAGCCCACCATCCGGCCGTCGTGGACGGCCAACCACGCCGGGGACGGGCCGAAGGCGTTCTCGCCGTGCTTCCAGGCGAAGAAGGCCTCGAGGGGCCCGCCCGGGGCCCAGCCCAGACATGCCTGCAACAACTCGAGGATGGCGGGACCATCGGCGGCGGTGGCCGGGCGCAAGGTGATCCCCCCGTCGCCCGGCAGGTGATCGGGCCCGGACATGCCCGGCGAGGTTAGGACGCCGAGCCTGTGAGGCGATAGAACTGCCCGGTGCCGTCGCCGCAGGCCTACCTGCAGAAGAACAAGGACCTACCGATCTCCTTCGTCCGTTCGTGGGCGGCGGGCCGCAAGCTCCGGGATCAGTTCGACGAGATCGAGACGTACTGCATGTTCATTGGCTACCCTCGCTCCGGGCACAGCCTCGCCGGGTCCCTTCTCGACGCCCATCCCCAGGCGGTGATCTCCCATGAGCTCGACGCCCTGCGCTACTTCCGGACCGGGTTCTCCCGCGACCAGGTCTTCGCCCTGATCCTCGAGAACGAACGGCGCTATGCGGCCAAGGGCCGCAGTTGGGGCGCCTACGACTACGAGGTGCCCCACCAGTGGCAGGGGCGGTTCGAGAGGCTCCGGGTCATCGGTGACAAGAAAGGGGGGCGCTCGACCCGCAGGATGATGACGAGCCCGCGCCTGGCCGAGCGCGTGCGCCGGTCGGTGGGCGTCCCCGTGCGCTACGTTCACGTCACCAGGAACCCCTACGACAACATCGCCACCATGCTGGCCAAGAAGCGGGAGGGAGCCACCCTGGCGGCCACGATCGAGGAGTACTTCATGCTGTGCGCCGGTGTAGCCGAGACCAAGGCGGCTGCGGGTCACGATGCCATCCTCGACCTTCGCCACGAGTCGCTGATCGACGACCCGGTCGCCACCCTCGGCCGGTTGTGCGCTTTCCTGGGCCTGCTGGCCGACGAGGCCTACCTGGCGGACTGCGCCAGCATCCTCTTCCCGGCGCCGAGGCAGACCCGCCAGTCGGCGCCCTGGACACCGGCATTGATCGACCAGGTGGGCCAGCGCATCACCGGCTTCGCATTCCTCGACGGCTACTGCTTCGGCAGCTGACGGCGGCATCGTCTCCGTGGGGATCAGCACCGGCCGCCGCCGACCGGCGATCGTCGGCGGCAGGCCGGAGTTCGACGGGGGCCTGGCCTTCTTCAGGCCTGCCACCCCCCCTCTTGAGGCGGTCATGGAACGCCTGGCGCCCTCCTACGAGCGCGGCGTCCTCACCAACGGGCCCCTGGTGCGCCTGCTCGAAGAGCAGGTGGCCAACCGGCTCGGCACGCGCTCGGCGGTGGCGGTGTCCTCCTGCACCGCAGGCCTGATGCTCACCCTGCAGGCGCTGCGACCGCAGGGGCCGGTGGTGCTGCCGAGCTTCACCTTCTCGGCCTCCGCCCACGCCGTGGTCTGGAACGGGCTGGTGCCCGTGTTCGCCGAGTGCGACCCCCGCAGCTTCCAGTTCGACCCGGCAGACGCCGCCGGTCGCCTCTCCGGTGCCGGTGCCTTGATGGCCACCCACGTGTTCGGCGCGCCCTGTCCCGTCGAGGATGCAACTGAACTGGCGGCCAAGGCAGGGATCCCACTGCTCTTCGATGCTGCCCACGGCCTGGGCGCCACGCGCAGGGGCCGGGCGGTGGGAAGCTTCGGCACCGCCGAGGTGTTCAGCCTCAGCCCCACCAAGCCGGTCGTGGCCGGTGAGGGCGGCATCGTCAGCACCGACGACGAGGGGCTGGCACAGACGGTCCGGCTCGGTCGTGACTACGGGAACCCCGGCGACTACAACACCCGCTTCGCCGGGCTCAATGCCCGGATGTCAGAGCTCCACGCCGCCACGGCCCTGGAGTCGCTGGGCGAGCTCGACGAGCACCTACAGATCCGACGCCATCTGGCCGGGCGCTATCGGGCCGGGCTCGCTGCCATCCCCGGCGTGCATCCCCAGCAGCTCGAAGCGGCTGACGAGTCGACCTACAAGGACTTCACCGTGGCCATCGATCCCGTCGCGTTCGGGATCTCCCGGGACGGGCTGGTGACGGCCCTGCGGGCCGAGGGCATCGACACCCGCTGCTACTTCTCGCCGCCGGTCCACCGCCAGCAGGCCTATGACGACATCGGCGGTGACGAGCTCCCCGTCACCGACGAGGTCGCCAGCCAGGTGGTGAGCCTGCCCCTCTACCGGTCCCTGCCCGTCCAGGACCTCGAGCGGGTCGTCGACGTCCTGGGAGACGTGTACGCCCACTCCGAGGAGGTCCGCCACGCCCTCACGGTCGGCACCTCCACTGGTTGAAGGTCAGTTGGTGGCCGGGCTCAGTTGGTGGCCAGGGCGTAGCGACGGCGGTTGCGGGCCGTGCGCACCACGTCCTCCAGGCCCATCCCTCCCTCGAGCTTGTGGGTGTACCACCGCATCCCGTCGCTGACCTGGATGGGGGAGCGGGCCAGGCGGTGGGGATCGCTGTCGCCGTAGCGGTTGGAGCGGGTCCCGGAGAGGGCGGCGGAGCGGAACCGCCTGCGAACCTCGGTCTCGGCCATCGGCGAGCCGGGGACGGCCTTGGGGTAGGCGAAGTGCTGCGCCGGCACTCCCAGGCGGTCCTCGATCAGGCCCGAGGAGCGGTCGAGCTCGCTGGCTACCTCGGCTGGGCCCAGGCGGTCGAGCAGGGCGTGGGTGTGGGTGTGGGAACCGACGGTGACCCCGCCGCCGGCCACGACGTCGCCCAGGGCAGCCCACGACAGGGGCTTGCCCTGGTCGGGGAAGGAGCGCCCTCGCTCGATGAAGTCGGTGGCCAGGTACAAGGTGGCGGGTACGTCGTGGCGGGCCATGATGGGCACGGCCAGCTCGGCGAAGTCGGCGGTGCCGTCGTCGAAGGTGACGACCACGGGGTCGCGGGCCGGCGGCTCGCTGCCGGCCAGCAGCTCGAGGGCCCGGTCGAGGGTGACGGCCCGGCCCGTCTCGGCCAGTGCCTCCATCTGGCGCTCGAACAGGCTGGTGGGAAGGTCGACCTCCACCTCGGTGCGAGCCCCCACCCGGTGGTAGAGGAGCACCACCACACCATGGCGGCGGGGCCTGAGACGGTCAGCGGAGGCCGCCAACGGCTTCAGGATGCGCAGCGCCAGCGCCTTGGTCTTCATCGGGCCTGTCTAGCAGCGCCACAGGCACGAGCGCCTAGGGTCGCCGTCGTGGACGGGCGTGGCTACCGGATGGGCAAGAGGCTGCTCGATCTCGGTGTGAGCGTGACGGTCCTGGCCGCCGCCCCGCCACTGCTGGCTGCGGTCGCCGTTGCCGTCAGGCGGGCGATGGGAGCCCCCGTGCTCTTCCGCCAGGAACGAGCCGGCCAGCACGGGCGCCCCTTCGAGCTGGTGAAGTTCCGGACCATGCGCCATGCCCGTCCCCACGAGGAGGGGTTCGCCTTCGACGGCGACCGCCTGACCTCCCTGGGACGGCTCCTACGGTCTACCAGCATCGACGAGCTTCCCTCGCTGTGGAACGTGGTCACCGGCGATCTCAGCCTGGTCGGGCCCCGGCCGCTCCCGGTCCTCTACCTGCCCCGGTACAGCCCGGACCAGGCCCGCCGCCACGAGGTGAAGCCGGGCATCACCGGCTGGGCCCAGGTGAACGGCCGCAACCGCCTCTCCTGGCGGGAGAAGTTCGAGTTGGATGTCTGGTACGTCGAGCACCGCTGCCTGCTCCTTGATCTGCGGATCCTCGCCATGACGGTGGGCAAGGTGCTGAGCGGCGACGGCATCAGCCAGGACGCCCACGCCACCATGACGGAGTTCACCGGGCCGGAGGCGGTCGGGGAACGGCACGGCGCACGAGGCGAGCCCCGGGCCGAACGTCAGTAGATGCGGGTCGCCCACCTGACCACCGTCGACATGAGCCTGCGCTTCCTCCT
>JBPCJK010000043.1:0-13666 GCA_051005375.1 Acidimicrobiales bacterium | reverse complement strand
CCGACAGGGCGGACAGGGGGCCGACCTCGTTGGCGGTGATGTAGCGCCCAGGCCAGCCGGCGACGTAGCGGGTGGCGTCGTAGCGACTCTCGTCACCGAGCACCCGGCCCCGGATCTCGCGCACACCAGACCGGGCGATGCCGTCGGCCAGCTCCTCTAGAGGGGTGACCAGCGCCGGCTGGCGCTCGAAGTGGGCGGCCCAGTCGGCCGTACCGAGGACCGGATCACCCCCTCCCACCAACCACAGGTCGCCGTCGACGACTCCGCCGGCAGGAGCCCCGGCGGCCACCACGTTGGTCCGCAGGCGCTCGGCGGGGTCGAGGTGGTCCAACACGGCCGCTGCCGTCAGCAGCTTCATGCCCGACGCCGGGGCCAGGGGCAGCTCGGCCTGGCGCTCGAACAGCACCTGCTCACCGTCGGTGACCAACAGGCAGGAGCGGTCGGGACTGCCAGCCGAGACGGCCTCCAGGGCCTGGACCAGCTGGGCCTTGCCGACGGGTTGGGCCAACAGGGCCGGGGCCCGCCTGGGGCTCAGGACCGGCGCCACCGGAGCCGGGGTGCCGTCGACGGCGGCGACGGAGGTGGCCGATCCCGCTGGCTCGGCCCGCACCGCTGCCACCAACGACGACAGAGAGATCAGGGCGAGGATGGCCGGCAGCAGGTGTCGGCGCATCGAGTTTCCAGGTTAGGAGGCGGCGACCGGCTGGGGACGGCAGGCAGCTTCCCTTCACGCTTCTGGACCCAGGATCGGTCGTGCTGGCGACCACCGCTGGGGGCCAGACCAGTTGGGTGGCCTCCTACGGCTCCAGGGCGGCTCGGAAAAAGGCGCGGACGTGGTGGAGGCGCCGGGCCAGGGCGGCCTCGCCCATGGGGTCCTCCCCGAGGAGGCCTTCGAGGAAGGGCACGTCGCTGAAGTAGCTGAGCAGGGCCCCGTAGCCGGTGAGCAGGAGCTGCTCGGGATCGTGGCGGCGGAAGCGGCCGGCGGCCATCTCCCGCTCGAAGAAGGCGACGGCCCGCTGGAGGTGGGGCCGCAGGGCGGCGCCCAGGTCGATGCCGAGGTGGCCGCCGCCCTCGATGGCCTCCCGGCGCACCAGGCGCACGAACTCGGGGTTCTCGCAGAAGAAGGTGAAGCCGGCATCGATGACGTGGTCGACCAGCTTCCAGCCCTCCCTGGGGCAGTCGATGGCCTCTTCCACCCGCAGCGCCCAGTCGGTGAGCAGTCGGGTGAACACGGCCTGGTATAGCGCCTCTTTCGAGGCGAAGTGGTGGAGCAGGCTGGGCCGGCGGATGCCGACCACGTCGGCGATGTGGCTGAGGGAGGTACCGTCGTAACCGTGCTCGGCGAACGCCCCCGTGGCGGCCGTGAGGATGGCATCACGAGTCGTGGGGGCAGCGCTCGTGGTGGTCATCCGGTACCAGGATACCCAGGGGGAGGGCACGGCCCGCCCGGCGGTTGGACGACGATGCTGCGCCGGGCCTTAGCTCGGCGTTGCCCGCAGTGCGGCTCAGGTGGCCTGTTCCGGGGCTGGCTGAGGATGGTGGAGCACTGCCCTGGCTGCGCCATGCGCTTCGAGCGCGAGGAGGGCTTCTTCCTCGGGGCCTACTTCATCAACATCGTCATCACCCAGATGGCCATCGTCACCTTTGTCGCCGTGGCCTTCGCCCTGACCCTCCCCGACGCTCCCCTGGCTCTGGGTACCACCTACGGCGATGGTCCGCCGTGGCTCATCCTGGCCGGGGCGGTGCTCATCGCCGTCGCCGTCCCCCTGTTCTGCTACCCGCTCTCCAAGACCTTGTGGTCGGCGGTGCACCTGCTCATGGCGCCCCTGGAGCCCGAGGAGCAGGCCGAGGCCGCAGCACGGCGCTTCGAACGGGGCGACGCCTCGGACGGCGGCCGATAGCGTCGCCCGGGTGCCCTACGCCGCCGCCCTGTCGCAGCACCCACTTGCCACCCAGGCCGTGGGCGAGGTTGCCGGGCAGGTCCTCGACCAGGTGGGTACGGCGCCCGACCTGGCCGTCCTGTTCATCAGCGCTGCCCACACCGGCGCCATGGAGGACATCGCCGCCGCGGTGCGGTCGCTCCTCGTGCCCGACGTGCTCATCGGTTGCACCGCCTCCTCCATCGTAGGCGGAGCACGGGAGGTGGAGGACGAGCCTGCCATCTCTCTGTGGGCCGGGAGGCTGACCACGGTGGCCCCGCTGCGTCTCACCACCGTCCGACGAGGCGACGACGTCGCCGTCGACGGGTTCCCGCCGGTGGAGCTCCTGCCCGCCGACAGCCGGGCCCTGCTGGTGCTGGCCGACCCCTTCAGCTTCCCCGTCGATAGCTTCCTCAGTGGCTTGCGCCACCAGGTGGGCTGTGACCTGCCCGTGGTGGGGGGTATGGCCTCGGCAGGGCGGGGGCCGGGCGGCAACCGCCTGGTCCTCGGGGGCGAGGTGGTCTCCGACGGGGCCGTGGCCGTGGTGGTCGGCGGCGTGGAGGTGACCACGGTGGTCTCCCAGGGCTGTCGGCCCATCGGCGATCCCATGGTCGTGACCCGGGGCGAGGGCCAGGTCATCTACGAGCTGGCGGGGCGCCCGGCCCTCGAGCGGGTCCAGGAGCTGGTGGCCTCCCTTGGTCCCCACGACCTGCAGCTGGCCCAGCACGGCCTGCACGTGGGACGGGTCATCGACGAGCACAAGCTCGACTACGGCCGGGGCGACTTCCTGATCCGCAACGTGGTGGGGGCCGACCGGGATGCGGGGGCGGTGGCGGTGGGCGACGAGATCGCCGTCGGCGCCACGGTCCAGTTCCAGGTGCGGGACGCCGACTCGGCCGACGAGGATCTCCGCCACCTCATGGATCCCGAGGATGCCGACGGCGCCCTGCTCTTCACCTGCAACGGCCGCGGCTCCCACCTGTTCTCCACTCCCGACCACGATGCCGGCGTGGTCTCCGGCGCCCTCGACGACCGGCCCCTCGCCGGTATGTCCTGTGCCGGGGAGATCGGCCCCGTCGGCGGCCACAGCTTCCTCCACGGCTTCACCGCCTCGGTGGCGCTGTTTCGTGACCCGCCTTCTTCGCCGGGATAGGGTGAGGGCGTCGGGGAAGCGGCGCAACGAGAGGTGCGAGATGGACGACCAGAAGCAGTGGGAAGAGCTCGGTCAGCAGCTCCGGGTGGATTCGGTGCGGGCGGCGGCAGGACCGAAGTCGGGCCACCCGACGTCGTCCATGTCGGCGGCCGACCTAATGGCGGTGCTGATCAGCAAGCACCTCCACTACGACTTCGACGAGCCGGCCAACCCCAACAACGACCACCTCATCTTCTCCAAGGGCCACGCCTCGCCCCTGCTCTACAGCATCTACAAGGCGGTGGGGGCGGCCTCTGACGAGGATCTTCTGAGCTTCCGGACCTTCGGCAGCCGCTTCGAGGGCCACCCCACCCCCGTCCTGCCCTGGGTCGACGTGGCCACCGGCTCCCTCGGCCAGGGCCTGCCCATCGGTGTGGGCGTGGCCCTTGCCGGCAAGCAGCTCGACCAGCTCCCCTACCGGGTGTGGGTGCTCTGCGGCGACAGCGAGATGGCCGAGGGCTCCATGTGGGAGGCCTTCGACCACGCCGCCCACGCCGGGCTCGACAACCTGACGGCCATCATCGACGTCAACCGTCTGGGCCAGCGAGGCGAGACCATGCACGGCTGGGACCTCGACAGCTACCTCGACCGGGCTCGGGCCTTCGGCTGGCACGCCATCGGCATCGACGGCCACGACGTAGCCGCCATCGACGCCGCCTACGCCGAGGCGGTGGAGACCACGGGCAAGCCCACCGTCATCGTGGCCCGCACCAAGAAGGGCAAGGGCGTCAAGGCGGTCGAGGACCAGGACGACGCCCACGGCAAGCCCCTGGCCGATGTCGACGACGCCATCGAGGAGCTGGGTGGGCAGCGCGACATCCACGTCGAGGTGTCCAAGCCGACCGGGAGCGGATCGCCGCACGTCTTCGACACCGGCGCCCTGGAGCTGCCCCGCTACGAGCTGGAGGAGTCCGTGGCCACCCGAAAGGCCTACGGCGATGCCCTGGCCGCGGTGGGCGCGGCCAGGGGCGACGTGGTCGCCCTCGACGGCGAGGTAAGCAACTCCACCTTCGCCGAGATCTTCAAAGACGCCCACCCCGAGCGCTACTTCGAGATGTACATCGCCGAGCAGCAGCTGGTGGCCGCCGCCGTGGGCCTGCAGGTCAGGGGCTGGACGCCGTTCCTCTCCACCTTCGCCGCATTCCTGGCCCGGGCCTACGACTTCGTGCGCATGGCCGCCGTCAGCCAGGCCGACATGTGCCTGGTCGGCTCCCACGTGGGCGTGTCCATCGGCGAGGACGGCCCCTCCCAGATGGGCCTGGAGGACATCGCCTCGTTCCGGGCCGTCTTTGGCAGCACCGTGCTGTACCCCTGCGACGCCAACCAGACGGCGCAGCTCGTCAGCCTGCTGGCCGATCAGCAGGGCATCTCCTACCTGCGCACCACCCGGGGCAACACCCCGGTGATCTACGGGCCCGACGAGACCTTCGAGGTGGGTGGCAGCAAGGTGGTGCGCTCCTCCGACGACGACCAGGTGGTGGTGGTCAGCGCCGGCATCACCCTCCACGAGGCGATGGAAGCGGCTGAGAGCCTCGCCGGTGAGGGCATCAACGTCCGGGTGGTCGACTGCTACTCGGTCAAGCCCATTGACGCCGCCGGTCTTCGGGCGGCGGCCAAGGCCGCCGGCGGCCGGGTGCTCACCGTCGAGGACCACTGGCCCGAAGGGGGCCTGGGCGACGCGGTGATGGAGGTCTTCGCCGACACCGACGAGCACACCCGCATCGTCAAGCTGGCCGTGAGCACCATGCCCACCTCGGGCAAGCCGGCCGAGCTGATGGCGGCGGCGGGGATCGACGCCGATCACATCGCCGACGCCATCCGCAAACTGGTCTCGGGGTAAGGCATCGAGGCGCCCGGCCCATCCTGGCACCCGGTTGCTCGACGATCACACGAGGAGGGACCTATGTCCAAGCTGCACGACCTGTACGCGCAGCAGGGCCAGAGCCCCTGGCTCGACGACCTGCGGCGGGACTGGCTGGCCGACGGGACCCTCGCCGGCTGGATCGAACGGGGGGTGCGAGGCATGACCTCCAACCCGTCGATCTTCCAGAAGGCCATGGCCGCCGGCTCCGCCTACGACGAGCAGTTCACCCAGTTGGCCAAGGACGGGTGCTCGGCGACGCGGGCCTACTGGGCCATGGCCATCACCGACGTGGCCGATGCCCTCGACCTGTTGCGCCCCGTCTACCACGAAAGCGGCGGCAGCGACGGCTACGTCTCCCTGGAGCTGGCTCCCGACCTCGCCCACGACACCCGGGCCAGCATCGAGGCCGCCCGTCGCTTCCACACCGACATATCCCGGCCCAACCTGTTGGTGAAGATCCCTGCCACCGCCGAGGGGGTGCCGGCGGTGCGAGCCATGATCGCCCAGGGCTCCAGCATCAACATCACCCTGATCTTCGGCCTCCAACGCTACGGCGAGATCATGGAGGCCTACCTGGCCGGCCTGGAGGAGCTGGCGGCATCCGATGCCGGAGCCGCTTCCCTGGCCCGGGTCCACAGCGTGGCCTCGTTCTTCGTGAGCCGGGTCGACGTCGAGGTCGACCGCCGGCTGGATGCCATCGGCAGCCCCGAGGCTCTTGAGCTACGGGGGCGAGCGGCCGTGGCCCAGGCCAGGTTGGCCTACCGGTCGTTCCGCAAGGTCTTCTCCGGTGAACGCTGGGAGGCGATGGCGGCCAGGGGCGCCCACCTCCAGCGGCCGCTGTGGGCGTCCACTTCGACCAAGAACCCCACCTACGCCGACACCCTCTACATCGACACCCTGATCGGCCCCGACACGGTCAACACCATGACGGCGGCCACCCTGGAGGCGTTTGACGACCACGGCAGCTTGGCCGCCACCGCCGCGGAGGGCGCCGAGGAGGCCGAGGAGCTGTTACGGCGCCTGGCAGCCCTCGGGATCGACCTCGACGACGTCTCCGGGGTGCTCGAGGACGAGGGGGTGGCTGCCTTCGTCAAGTCCTTCGACGCAGGCATCGACGCCTTGGACGCAAAAGCAGCCGAGCTGGCCCAGCGCTGATGACCTCGGCTGCCCCCGACCTGGCCGACCGCGCCTCCAGCCAGGGCGAGGGCCGCGCTAAAGAGGGCCGAGGTGGCCAGGGCGACGTCCTGGCCCACCCCCTCTTCGAGGGCCTCGGCCTCGAGAGGGTGGCGGCGCCCGCGGCCTTCGTCATCTTCGGGGCCAGCGGTGATCTGACCAGTCGCAAGCTCATGCCTGCCCTGTATGCGCTGATGGCCCGCCAGCAGCTCTCGGCGGGGACCTCCGTGGTCGGCGTGGGGCGTAGCCGGCTGGGCGACGACGACTTCCGTCGGCGCATGCGCCAAGCCGTGGAGGGGGCCGCCGAGCGCACGGGCGGGGAGGTCGACGAACGGGCGTGGGCGGCGCTGGAAGGGGGTTTTCGCTACGTCGCCGGCGGCTACGACGACCGGGCCACCTACGAGCACCTCGACGAGGTCCTCGCCGATCTCGACCGCAATCGGGGCACCGCCGGCAACCGCCTCTACTACCTGTCCACCCCGCCCCCGGTGTTCGCCACCGTGGTCCACCAGCTCGGTGCCTGTGGCCTCCACCGCCCCGCCCCCGGGGGTGCCTTCGCCCGCCTGGTAATCGAGAAGCCCTTCGGCCGGGACCTGGCCAGTGCCCGGGCCCTGGACGACGACCTCCACGAGGTGCTCGACGAGGACCAGATCTACCGCATCGACCACTACCTGGGGAAGGAGACGGTGCAAAACGTCCTCGCCCTGCGCTTCGCCAACACAATCTTCGAGCCGGTGTGGAACCGTCGCTACGTCGACTCGGTGCAGATCACCGTGGCCGAGTCCGAGGGGGTGGGTCACCGTGCCGGCTTCTACGAGGAGGCCGGCGCCCTGCGCGACATCACCCAGAACCACCTCCTCCAGGTCCTCGCCCTCATGGCCATGGAGCCACCGGCGACGATGTCACCCAAGGGCATTCGCGACGACAAGGTCAAGGTCCTCGAGGCCGTCGACATCCTCGACCCCTCCGATGTGGCGGGGGCGACGGTGCGGGGCCAGTACCAGCGGGGTTGGCTCGGCGGCGAGGAGGCGCCGGGCTACCTGGACGAGGAGGGGGTGGGGCCCCACAGCCGCACCGAGACCTACCTGGCCATGCGCCTGGAGATCGACAACTGGCGCTGGGCCGGGGTGCCGTTCTACCTGCGCACGGGCAAGTGCCTGCCCAAGCGGGTGACCGAGGTGGCCCTGGAGTTCTCCGGGGTCCCCCACCTGCCCTTCGCCTCCACCCAGGCCACTCAGCTCGGGCCCAACGCCCTGGTCCTGCGCATCCAGCCCGACGAGGGAATCACCTTGCGCTTCGGGGCCAAGGTCCCGGGCCAGTCGTTCGACGTGCGCAGCGTCTCCATGGACTTCTCCTACGGAGCCGCCTTTCTCGAACAGGCGCCCGAGGCCTACGAGCGGCTCCTGGCCGACGCCCTGCTCGGCGATCCCACCCTGTTCATCCGCACCGACGAGGTCGAACAGGCCTGGCGCATCGTCCAGCCCCTCCTGGACGCCTGGGACGAGGATCCGAGCCCCCCGGCCCCCTACCCCGCCGGGAGCTGGGGCCCCGAGGAGGCCGACCACCTCCTGGCAGACGACGGGCACCACTGGCGCCGCCCGTGAGCACGCCCTTGGACGTGCTCACCAACGAGCACAGCAGCGCCTCCGTAGCCACCACGGTTGGGACGTGGCGGGGGGAGACGACCTCGATGGGTCCGGTGCTGTCGGCGCTGGAGCGGCTCCGCTGCGCCGATGCCCGGGAGGCGATGCGGGCGTCGTTCCTGACCCTGCTGGCGGTCGGTGGCGCTGACGTCGAGGTCGACGAGGTGTTCGACATCGTGCACCGCCTGGGCTCCATGCAACCCACCCGGGTCGTGGTCATCCGGGTGCTGCCGGGCCGCAAACACCAAGTCAGCGCCCGGGTCGGCGTCCACCTGATCGAGCGGGGTAGCCGCTGCCTGAGCATCGACGACGTCGCCCTGGAGGTCACCGGGCCGGTGCGCTCGCACCTCGACTCGCTGGTCGAGCCCCTGACCCTCCCCGACCTCCCGGTGGTGGTGTGGTGCCGGGAGCGGCTGCCGCCGGCGCACAGCCGGCTGATCGGCGTGGGCAACCACCTGGTGGTCGACAGCGCCCGTGCCGGGGGCCGGTCGTGCCTGGCCGCCCTGGCCGCTCTCAGCCGCCGTGTCCCCGTCACCGACCTGTCCTGGCTGCGACTCACGCTCCTGCGCCGGCAACTGGCGCTCACCCTGCGCGGAGATGACCTGTGCTCCGTCCTCGACGACCTGGCTGGGGCCACGGTGACGGGGCCGGACCCCGGCCGGGCCCTGCTGGTGGGCTGGCTGACCGATCGCCTCGGTCCGCAGGGCCCCGCCGTGACCGACGACGGGGAGGGCGACGGGCGGCCGTCGATCTCGCTTTCGGCCCCTGACTGCCGGGTGGAGGCGGTAGCCGGGGACGGGTGCGTCACGGTTACGGTTCGCCGGCCGGGTGCTGCTACCTCGTCTACTCGCCCCGGGATCCTCGCGGTGCCACTGGCGTCAGCTCAGCAGACGGGTTCCGAAGCTCGCACGGTGGCTACGGCGTCTCCCGCCACCACCGAGGCCCTGCTGGCCGAGACGCTGCTCCACCTTCGACCCGACCCGGTCTTCGAAGCCGCATTGCACACCATCACCGCAACCAACGACGGAGGACCATGACCGACACCCTGGTGCTGGAGACCACCAACCTGACCAAGCGCTACAGCGAGCGCATCGTGGCCGTGAACGACCTCAACCTGAAGGTGCGCCGAGGCGAGGTCTACGGCTTCCTCGGCCCCAACGGGGCGGGCAAGACCACCACCCTGCGGATGCTCCTCGGCCTCATCCGCCCCACGGGCGGGAGCGCCCGCATCCTCGGGGCCGCACCAGGCTCACCCGAGGGCCTGGCCCGCATCGGCGCCCTGGTGGAGGGGTTCGGGTTCTATCCGTACCTGTCGGGACGGCGGAACCTGCAGGTCATCGCCCGCTACGCCGGGGTGGACCGGGCCCGGGTCGACGCCGCCCTGGAGCAGGTGGATCTCACCGAGCGAGGGGGCGACAAGTTCAAGGGCTACTCACTCGGCATGAAGCAGCGCCTGGGGGTGGCAGCCGCCCTGCTCAAGGACCCGGCCCTGCTCATCCTCGACGAGCCCACCAACGGTCTCGATCCCGAGGGCATGGCCGACATGCGCAACCTCATCCGCACCCTCGGCCAGGGCGAGCGAAGCGTGGTGCTCTCCAGCCACCTCCTGGGTGAGGTGGAGCAGATCTGCGACCGGGTCGGGGTCATCCAGCGGGGCAGGCTGGTGGTGGAGGGCACCATCGCCGAGCTCCGGGGCCAGGCCGGGCTGTACGTGCGGGCGTCGCCGGTGGCCAAGGCCCGCAATGTGCTGGCCGGGGTGGAGGGGATCGACGCCGTCGACTCCCCCGCTGGTGAAGCTTCCAGTGGCGACGGGGACGCCGGCCTGCTCAGGCTCACCGTCGACCCGGCCAGGGCCGCCGAGGTCAACCAGCGCCTGGTCGCCGCCGGGGTGGCGGTCAGCGAGCTGCGACCGGCGGAGCGCTCGCTGGAAGAGGTCTTCCTGGCGCTCACCCATCCCGGAGAGACCCCTGGCGGAGAGGAGGCCTGAGGTGCGAAAGAGCTTCATGGCCGAGATGGCCAAGCTGGTGCGGCGCCCGGCCCTGTGGGTGCTCCTGGCGCTGTGGTTCGCCCTCGCCCTCGCCTTCGGTTACCTCATCCCCTACGCCGTGTACTCCAACCCGCCGACAGGCATATCCGACGTCCAGCAGGCGCAGCTCCTGGCGTCGCTGGTCCCGAGCGGGTGGTTGGGCAACGTGGTCGGTGGATTCCCGCTGTTCGGCGCCGCCATGATGGTCGTCGCCACCGCCATGGTGGTCGGTAGCGAGTACGGCTGGTCGACCATGGCCACGGTCATGACCCAGCGACCGGGCCGGCTCCAGGTGCTGGGAGGCAAGTTGGCGGCGCTGGTGGTGGTGGCTGTGGCCTTCGAGGCGGTGGTGTTCGCCCCCGGGGCGTTGGCCAGCTCGATCATCACCAGGGCCGTGGGTGGTCCCGTCGACTGGCCCCAGGCGGCGGAGGTGCTCAAGGTCCTCGGCGCCGGGTTCCTCATCTTCGCGGTGTGGGCCGCCATCGGGTCATTGCTCGCCGTGGGATTGCGCAGCACGTCGCTGCCTATCGGCCTCGGCCTGGTCTGGCTCCTGGTCGTCGAAGGCCTGATCGCCGGCTTCGCCGGATCGCTCGACCTCCTGGCCACCGTCCGAGGGGGCCTTCCCGGCGCCAACGGGGGCGCTCTGGCCGCCTCGTTCCTACCGGCTGATTTCCCCGACACCCCGGGGGTCTCCTCCTTCACCGGCCCCGGCCACGCCGTGGTGGTGCTGGCGGTTTGGGGCGTGGGCGCCGTCCTGGTGACGGCGTGGTTGCTGCGTCGCCGCGACGTGGCCTGAAGCTTCTGTGGCCGGCGGTGCAGTTGGTCGTCGCCCCCGGCCGGCGGCCCTAGGGTCGTCGGCGATGGCCGGAGACGTCGCTTCCCTCCTGGACCTCCCCCTCCCCGCCCTGCTGGCCGAGGCGTGCGAGGTGCGGGCGGGCACCCACGGTCGGCGGGTCACGTGGTCGCCCAAGGTGTTCATCCCCCTCACCCACCTGTGCCGCGACCGGTGCGGGTACTGCATCTTCGCCCAACCGCCAGCCCGGGCGGCGTCGCCCTACCTGACACCCGAGGAGGTGCTGGCCATCGCCCGGGCGGGGGCGGAGGCCGGGTGCCACGAGGCGCTGTTCACCCTGGGCGAGCGTCCCGAGCTGCGCTACCCGCTGGCCCAGGAGTGGTTGCACGACCACGGCCACGAGACGACGGTCGACTACCTGGTGGCCATGTGTGCCCTGGTCCTTGCCGAGACCGGCCTGCTCCCCCACGCCAACGCCGGTGCCCTCGACGCCGGCGAGATGGCCCGCCTGCGGCCGGTATCGGCGTCCCAGGGCATGATGGTCGAGTCGCTCAACGCCGACCTGGCCGCCCACGCCGGCGCCCCCGACAAGGATCCCCGGCGCCGCCTGGCCACCCTGGAGGCGGCGGGAGCGCTCTCCATCCCCTTCACCACCGGGATCCTGGTCGGCATCGGAGAGTCCCGGGCTGACCGCCTCGTGGCTCTGGACGCCATCGCCGCCTCCCACCGTCGCCATGGCCACGTTCAGGAGGTCATCGTCCAGAACTTCCTGCCCAAGCCGGGCACGGCCATGCACCGGACGCCGCCGTGCGCCCCCGACGAGCTGGCCTGGACCGTAGCCGTCGCCCGGCTGGTGTTGCCCCCGGATGTTCACCTCCAGGCCCCGCCCAACCTGAGCGACGACTACGGGGCGCTCCTCGACGCCGGCATCGACGACTGGGGTGGGGTGTCCCCGGTCACACCCGACCACGTCAACCCCGAGCGACCCTGGCCCGAGGTCGAGCGGCTCCGGGCGGCCACCGAGGCCCGGGGGTTCGTCCTCGCCCCCCGCCTCACCGCCTACCCCGAATACGTCGCCCATCCCGAGCGATGGCTCGATCCCAAGCTGCGCTTCCCCGTGCTCGACCGCAGCGACGCCGAGGGGCTGGCCCGCGACGACCGCTGGTACGCCGGGGGCGAGGTGGCGCCCCCGGACTTGCTCGGCCACCACCGCCAAAGAACAAAGGCGGGCACGGCGGTCAGCGCCGTTCTGGCCGGGGTCGAGGCCCGCGAGGAGGTCGGTGAGGACGAGATCGTCTCCCTGTTCTCTGCCCGGGGCCCGGAGGTGGCGGCGGTGGCCGCCGTGGCTGACCTTCTGCGGGCCCAGGCGGTGGGCGACGCCGTGACCTGGGTGGCCAACCGCAACATCAACTACACCAACGTGTGCACCTTCAAGTGCCGGTTCTGCGCCTTCTCCAAGGGTCCGCTGTCGCTCAACCTGAGGGGCACGCCCTACCTGCTGTCGATCGAGGAGATCCAGTCCCGCGTGGTCGGGGCGGTGGCGGCGGGGGCTACCGAGGTGTGCCTCCAAGGGGGGATCCACCCGGACTTCGACGGCGACTACTACGTACGGGTGACCCGGGCGGTCAAGGCCGTGGCCCCCGACATCCACGTGCACGGCTTCACCGCCCTGGAGGTCACCGAGGGGGCACGCCGGCTGGGCGAACCTCTGAAGGCCTACCTGGAGCGCATGCGAGACGCCGGGCTCAAGAGCCTTCCCGGCACCGCCGCCGAGATCCTCGATGACGAGGTCCGCGCCGTGCTCTGCCCCGACAAGGTGACCACCGATGAGTGGCTGGAGGCCCATCGCATCGCCCACGGCGTCGGCCTGCGCTCCAACGTCACCATCATGTTCGGCTCGGTGGAGCGGCCCCGCCACTGGGCCCGGCACCTGGTCCGCACCAGGGCCCTGCAGAAGGAGACCGGGGGCTTCACCGAGTTCGTGCCCCTCCCGTTCG
This sequence comes from Acidimicrobiales bacterium, assembly GCA_051005375.1. GTDB lineage: Bacteria > Actinomycetota > Acidimicrobiia > Acidimicrobiales > CADCSY01 > JADDRA01. Next base: position 1,059 of record JBPCJK010000043.1, on the reverse strand, counting down.
TACACATGGCATCCCCCATCTACCTGCAGCGCCGGAGCCGGCCGGGCCCCACCTTCCGGGAGGCGCTGCTGATGCACGCCGTGGGTCGCATCGCCTACCGGGGGCTGATCGACAACATCCAGGTGTCCTGGGTGAAGATGGGACGAGAGGGCGCTCGCCAACTGCTGAGAGCCGGGGCCAACGACCTGGGGGGCACCTTGATGGACGAGAACATCTCCCGGGCGGCGGGAGCGGCCCACGGCCAGCGCGTGGACGAGGAGCAGTTCCGGGAGTGGGTCGAGCCGCTCGGCCGCCGGCTCATCCAGCGCAGCACCCTGTACGGGCCCGTCCCTGAACCGGCGCGCCGGTGACGAGCCAGCTGCCGGCGCAACGCCTGCGCGCCAACCGCACCGGCGACGACGCCCAGGACCAGCGGCTGGTCGAGCTGCTCGACGCCGCCGGCGCCACGGCCGACCGGGACCAGCTCTTCGAGATCCTGGCCTCGGCCGTGCTGCTGGCCGGCGACGGGGCGCATCGCCTCGACCTCAAGATCACCAACGCCGCGCTCAAGGAGATGCGGGCGGCGTTCCACATGTTCGCCCCCTACCGCGACGTGCCCAAGGTCACCATCTTCGGCTCGGCCCGCACCCGTCCGGAAGACCCGCTCTACGCCCAGACCCACGACCTCGCCGCCGCCCTGGCCGAGCGGGGGTGGATGGTCGTCACCGGCGCCGGCCCGGGGATCATGGCCGCGGGCATGGAGGGCGCCGGGCGTGAGCACGCCATCGGGGTGCTCATCCGCCTGCCCTTCGAAGGCGGGGCCAACCCCTTCATCGTGGGCGACGAAAAGCTCATCGAGATGAAGTACTTCTTCACCCGCAAGCTCATGCTCATCAAGGAGTCGGCGGCGTTCGTGGCCCTGCCCGGTGGGTTCGGGACCCTCGACGAGACCTTCGAGCTGCTCACCCTGGTGCAGACGGGCAAGGCCGAGCCCGTCCCCATCGTCCTCCTCGACACCCCCGGCGGCAGCTACTGGCAGGCGTGGCAGCGCTTCGTGGAGCACGAGGTGGCCGGCAACGG
>JBPCJK010000042.1:0-16227 GCA_051005375.1 Acidimicrobiales bacterium | reverse complement strand
ATCTCCACTGCGGCTTCGATCTGTGGCAGGAGCGTTCGCTTGTTGCCGATGTATGTAACGAGCTGTTCCTTCAGGAAGCGCGCATCCTCCGTGGCGCCACCGAACAGCGGAAGCTGGTCACCAAGATTCTGGGTTCGGGTCGCCACACGTGAGATCGTACGGCGAGGCTGTGACATCGAAGGCGTATCCCCCCGGTGGCGCTCATGCGGGAGGATGCGTTCGGTGCCCCGCTGGGCTGGTCTGACTCTGGGTGCGACTGGCCTCGTTGCCTTCTGACTGATCCGTCGGCCGACAGGGAAGAGGGCGGGCAGCTTGTGACCTCATGGAGTTGTTCAGCGTCGCTGGCTAGGCCGCGGGCGCCGGCTTGCGGCGGCGTCGGATCACCCACAGCACGGCCCAGGCGGCCAATCCGAGGAGCAGCAAGGGCGACGTGTAGCCGACGACCACGACCATGCCGCCGGCCACCGCCACGGCCCCGTTCGCGGCCCGCTGCAGGCTGCGGGCCAGGCCACCGGCGGGCTGGGGCTCGGTGGGCGAGCCTGTTGCGCCCGGCTCGGACAACGTCGCCCGCAGGGTGGAGAAGGTGGCGGTGTCCTGGAGCGAGGCCTGCTGGGCGGCGAGCTGCTCGATCTCCATGCGGGTGGCCGAGACCTGCTGGCGAACCTGGAGGACCTCCCCCACGTTGGTGGCCTTGCCCAGGAGGGTGTTGAGGGCGTCCTCCTCGGCTCGCAACGCCCGCAGACGGGCGTCGAGGTCGACCAGCTGGGCGCTCACGTCCTCCCCCCCGACCTGCTGGGACGTCACCTTGCCCACCTCGGCCAGGGCGGCGCGAGCGGCATCGAAGTTCTGGGCCGGGACCCGCAGGGTGAGATCCGAACGGCCCCGGCCCCGTTCGAACGACGAGGTGGAAGTCGAGACCACGAAGCCTCCCTGGTTCCGGGCGACGGCGGCGACCCGGTCGAAGGCCTGGGTCAGCGACCCCTCGCCGAGCTCGACGGCGATCTCGGCGTGCTTGACCACCTTGGGCTCGCCCACCGGCACTCCCGACGGAGGCGGGGCTAGCTCGGGCACGGCGATGCCACCAGGCAAGCCGCCGGCGGCTCGGTCGTCGGAGGCGGCGGATGATCCATCGGTCTGCGCCACCTCGCCCCGTAGCGGCCCAGTTCCGGCGCTCACCCCGCCTGAGGCGGGCACGATGACCCCGCTCCCCCGGGTGCCGGCGTCGACCAGCGCCACCACTCCCCCGGCGGCCACGAGCAGCACCGCCACCCCCAGCACCACCCAGCGCCTGCGTCTGGTGCCCCATCCGGGCATGTGGTTGGAAATGGGGAAATTGGTGGCGTCCATGTCGGCCTCCTCGGTGGGCGGAGTGGTCGGAGGCTTGGACGACGCCGGAGGTCCCGCCGGTTCCCGGCGCGGGCTCAGCAGCTCGAGGTCGGCCGCTGGGGAGTCAGCGGCTGAATGTCAGCGGCCGGAGGTCGGGCAACGGATCAGGGCGCAGGCTCCTTGCCGGCAGCGATGGCCTTGAGCTTGGAGCCGGCCGAGATCTTGACTGCCTTGGAGGCCGGGACCTGCAGGCTCTCCCCCGTCTGGGGATTGCGCCCGGTCCGGGCCGCCCGGTCGGTCTGCTCGAAGGAGATGAAGCCGGGGATGGTGATCTTGTCGTCGCCCTTGGCCACCACGCCGGCGACCACCTCGAAGAGGCCCTTGAGGGTGGCGTCGACGTCGCGGGAACCCACGCCCGATCGCTCGGTGATGGCGTCGACGAGCTCAGATCTGTTCACTTGGCCTCCTGGGGGGTCGTGGTGCGCACCGGGTGGAACCCGGCCGATGTGCAGGTGCGCACGCGACTCGACCGACTGATGCCCTGTCAAAACAGCCGCGAACCACGGGTCAGACGTAGCCGTCGCCATCTCCCATGGGTGGGTCATCGGTCAGGTGGACGGCGGCCTCCTCGGCAGGCAGCTCTCCCACCCGCTCGGTGGCCACATCTCTGGTGGTGATGTCACCACCGGCGATGTCGCCGGCATCGAGCTGATCGTCACCGGCCAGGCCCGGATCGACGGCGTAGGCCACGTTCTCCTTGGTCAGATCAAGGCCTTCCCCGCCCTCGGGCTCCACCAAGGTGCCCACCGGCTCGTCATCAGGCGACATCGCCGTCGGGAAGTCAGGCTCCTCCCGCAGGACCCGCTCCTCCAGTGGCTCGTCGGTCTGTTGGCCTCTGACGGTCAACTCCTCCTCCAGCACGCCCGAGGGCTCGTCGGGAGGGTAGACGGGTGGGAGCTTGTCGTCATCGAGCAGCTCGGACAGGTTGGGGTCGTCGCTCATGGCCACCCCTTACCCGATCGGCGGCGACGAGCCACCCAGAGGCGGGTCAGCCGCCGTCGAGCGCGTCCCGCAGCCCACCGATGAACGCCGCTGCCGCTTCGGGCCCTCCACCGTCGAGCACCGTCCTCATCAAGGCCGACGCCACGATGACGCCGTCGGCCTCGGCGCACACCTCCACGGCCTGACGGGGAGTGGAGATCCCGAACCCGATGAGCACCGGCTTGTCGGTGACGGCTTTGAGCCGCTTGGCCATGATCCCGGCCGAGTCGGCGATGCTGGCCCGTTCGCCGGTCACCCCCATGCGGCTCACGCCGTACACGAAGCCTCGAGAGCGCTCCGCTATTAGCGCCAAGCGGTCGTCAGGCGTGACGGGAGCAGTCAGCAGCACCGCCTCTACCCCCGCCTCCGCCGCCTCCGACTCCCAACTGGCGGACTCCTCGAGAGGGAGGTCGGGGAGGATGGCGCCGGCCACCCCGGCGCCAGCCAATGACCGGGCGAAGCGGTGGTCGCCCATGTGGAAGGCCAGGTTGTAGTAGGTCATCACCACCAGCGGCACCCCGGCCCGCAGGTGGAACAGCTCCGAGAGGACCGACACCGGAGTGGTGCTCCGAGACAGCGCCCGTACCGAAGCCTCCTGGATGGTCGGTCCGTCCATGACCGGGTCGGAGAAGGGGATGCCCACCTCGACTGCGTCAGCGCCGGCGGCGACCACGGCGTGGACCACCTCCGTCCACTCCGGGATGACCCCGCCGGTGACGTAGGGGACCAGGAGCTTGGCGCCGGTGGCCCGTCGGGCCCGCAGCGCCGTCTCCAACTCCCCGGTCATCGGGTCGTGGCCTCGCTGGCCAGCCGAGCGGCCACCTGGGCCACGTCCTTGTCACCTCGCCCGCACAGGTTGACCAGCACCGTGGAGCCCGAGGGGATGCCGCGGCCCGCCTCCCGGGCGACCCAGGCCAGGGCGTGGGCGGGCTCGAGGGCGGGGATGATGCCCTCGGTGCGGCTGAGGAGGCGGAAAGCCTCCACCACCTCGGCGTCACCGACGCTGGGGTACTCGGCCCGCCCGGCGGTAGCCAGGTAGGAGTGCTCGGGCCCGACTCCGGGGTAGTCGAGGCCGGCGGAGATCGACTGCGCTTCGCTGACCTGGCCGTGCTCGTCCTGGAGGAGCAGGCTCTTGGACCCGTGGACGACGCCGGGCATGCCCCGACCGATGGCCGCTCCGCCCTCGGGCTGCACCCCCACCAGGCGAGCGTCGGTGTCGACGAAGCCGGCGAAGATGCCAGCAGCGTTGGAACCACCACCCACGCAGGCCACCACCAGGTCGGGTGCTCCGCCGTCGAGCAGCGCCGCGCACTGCGACCGGGCTTCGTCGCCGATGACCCGCTGGAACTCGCGCACCATCCACGGGTACGGGTGCGGGCCCATGACCGAGCCCAGGCAGAAGTGGGTGGTGGCCACCGACGTCACCCAGTCACGGAGGGCCTCGTTGACGGCGTCCTTCAGAGTTCGGCTACCCGAGCTGACCGGGCGCACCTCGGCGCCGAGCAGGTTCATGCGAAACACGTTGAGGGCCTGGCGCTCGACGTCGACCTCACCCATGTAGATCACGCAGTCGAAGCCGAACAGTGCCGCTGCCGTGGCCGTCGCCACCCCGTGCTGGCCCGCCCCAGTCTCGGCCACCAGGCGCCGCTTGCCCATCTGACGGGTCAGCAGGGCTTGGCCGAGGACGTTGTTGATCTTGTGGGAACCGGTGTGGTTGAGCTCGTCACGCTTGAGCAGCACCCGGACCCCGAGCCGCTCCGAGAGGTTGCGGGCCTCGGTCAGCGGCGATGGTCGCCCGGCATAGTCCCGCAGCAACCCGTCCAGCTCAGCCCGAAAGCCGGCATCCGTCCACGCCGCCCCGAACGCCGCCTCCAACTCCAGACAGGCCGGCACCAACGCCTCAGGAAGGTACCGACCTCCGAAATCCCCGAACCGCCCATCCCCCCCCGGCGCACCCATGCTCATGGCGCACCATCCTACGGATGGCACAGCCATGACCCCATCCTCAGGTCGCACACCCAGCGCCACCCGCCCCCCAAGCGCGCCAACGGGTGGAACCCAGGGAGCAGGAAACCAGCGCGAGGTCGGCCGGGTGGCGCCGAGGGGAGGGGCCCGGGAACGCCGAACACCTGCGTCGCTGGTCCCCAAAGCGCGCCAACGGGTGGAACCCAGGAACGCCCGGCGCGCAGCGCGAGCCTGGATGGATGGCGCCGAGGGGAGGGACCCATGGGCGCCAAAGGCCCAATGGGAGGGGTCCCGCTCGGTGACAGGACCCATCCAGGCGGGCATGGCAGCCGGGCGGGAGGGCGGGTTACGGGTACCCGTCCGACCAATCGTAGGGAGCCTCGTCCTCGGGTTCCCATCCATGGTTGTCGGCCGCCTTGGCCGCCGACACGAAGGCTCGGACCAGGCGGGGATCCTTGTGCCCCGGACGGGCTTCGACACCGCTGACCACGTCGACCCCGAAGGGGTGGACACGGGCGATGGCGGCGGCCACGTTGCCGGGGTTCAGGCCCCCGGCCAGCACCAGGCGCTGGCCGGCAGGTACGTCTTCGGCGAGGGCCCAGTCGAAGACCTTGCCTGAACCGGGGTTGGCGCTGTCGACCAGGGTGATGTCCGCACCGAAGTCGCCAGCGTGGGCCACCGCCCGGTCGCCGGCGCAGAATCCCTTGATGACCACTGGCACCCGGGCCCGGATCCACTGCGTCTGCGCCGGAGTCTCCCGTCCGTGCAGCTGGGCGGCCCGCAGACCTGCGGCGTGGACGATCTCCACCACCCGCTCCGGCGCCTCGTCCCGGAAGACGCCGACGCTCAGCACCTCGGGCGGGAGGCGGCGCAGGATGTCGCGCACAACCTGGACGGCGACCTGTCGGGTCGAAGGGGCGAAGGTGAACCCAATGGCGTCGGCGCCCATGGCCACGGCCAGAAGGGCGTCCTCCTCGCTGGTGGTCCCACAGATCTTGACGAAGGTCATGCTGGCAACGACCGGGCCGCCCCGGCCGCGGCCAGTGAGCGAACCGCGGCTGCGGGCTCGGCGCTGGTCACCAGCCACTCCCCCACCAGCACCGCGTCGTAACCGGCTCCGGCCAGGCGCCGGGCATCACGGGCACCAGCCACGCCCGACTCAGCAACCTTGACGGTCTCCGCCGGCAGCCGGTTGGCCAGCCGAGCGGCCAGGTCGTGGTCGACGGCGAAGGTGGAAAGGTCACGCTGGTTGACGCCGACGAGGGTCGCGCCCGCATCCAGGGCCCGATCGACCTCCCGTTCGTCGTGGACCTCGACCAGAGCGTCGAGCCCGACGGTGCCGGCGAGCTCCAGGAACGCCCTGAGCTCGTCGTCGTCAAGCACGGCGACGATGACGAGCACGGCGTCAGCGCCCATGATGCGGGCGTCGAGGATGTCTCGGCGATCGACGGTGAAGTCCTTGCGCAGCACCGGCAACGAGCAGGACCTCCGAGCCTCGACCAGGTCGTCCGGCGAGCCCGCGAAGAACTCACCGTCGGTCAGCACCGACAGCGCCGCCGCCCCCCCCGACTGGTAGACCGGAGCCAGGTCAGCGGGCACCAAGTCGGGAGCCAGGTCGCCCCGCGACGGCGAGCGCCGCTTGATCTCGGCGATGACGGCGACGCTGTTGGCGCCACGGAGGGCGTCGGCGAAGGGCCGAGCGGGCGGCGACGCCAGTGCTTCGGCCAGCAACGGTGCTTCGGCCCGCTCGTCACCGCCGGCGGCGGCGCGATGGGCAGCCACGATTCGGTCGAGGTACGTGGCCACGCCCGGGAGCCTACCGACCAGCCTTGACTGCCCTACTCGTCACGACTGGCCCGAGACAGGGCCAGGAGAGGCAGGACCACGAAACCCAGGCAGGCCACTACCAGAGCCGCCCCGGCCAGTGCCAGGATGGCCGCCGACCCCAGTACCAGGCTCAAGGCCAGCAGCCCGATGGACGCCGCGAAGGCCAGGACCGGCGCCAACGTCAGTGCCCGGTCCATCGCCGAGTCCCTGCTCGGCCTCCGGCGGTAGGGCTCGTCGGGCAGGTCATGGGGGTCGACATCGTCGTCGCCGGAGTCGAAGGGTCGGAACCCGGGGTCGTCTCGGCTGGCATCTGCAGCACCGCCGCCGCCGTTCAACCCCTGGCTGCGGTCGTAGGCCTGCCTGCGAGCCTGGTTCCCGAGGACGTTCCAGGCCTGGTTGATGGCCTGCATGCGGCGCTCGGCTTCGAGTCGAACCGGCTCTGCGGCAGCGTCGAAGTAGTCAGGGTGGTGCTGGCGAGCCATGCGCACGTAAGCCCGTCGGACCTCATCGGCCGGGGCATCGACGGTGACGCCCAGCACCTCGTAGTGCCTCACATGATGATGGTACGGCGGGGACGCCGGGGAGAACCTTGGTCCCAGCCACGGCGGAAGGTCCTCAGCGGGTCGACTCTCACACCCTTCGAGGGTCGACGGCCACACGGAGGCGGCCGGGGGGGCGAGGCACCGCCGCCAGCGCATCGCACAAGGTGGCGTGGTCGGGCGCCCGCACCAACCAGGTCCCGCCTCCGGGGCCCAACACCTCCACACCGCCCCGAGTGGCCAGCTCCTTGACGAAGGCCTCGGACCGAGCACCCGCCACCAGCGCCAACGCCGTCAGCGGGGGGAAGCGCAGCGCGTGTCGTCGCTGGCGCTCGACGGTCGCCACTCGTCCGGGGTCGGCATGCAGGGCGGCCTGCACGACTTCATGCCGGGGCAGACGGGTCTGGAGCACCAGGCGACCACCGCCCGCCTTGCCCCCCAACACGCGGGCAGCTCGGGTCACCAGGGCCAAGGCCTGCTCGGCTGCCCGGTAGTGGGGCGCCAGCAACTCGGCGTCAAGGTCCAAAAAGGCGATGACGTCGGCGCCGGCGATCCGGTGCAGGACCGCTTCGGTCCCGACCAGGATCGGGTGTGCCTCCCCATTGGCACTCTTGTATCCGTGACCTCCGAAAAACGGCACTGGCGCAGACGAGACGTCGGTTCGCTCGACGCCGCCGGAGGTGCCCTGTTCGACGTCGACATCGGCGGTGACCTCCTGCACCGGAGCCCCAGAGAGACGCTCCAGATCCTCCCTGGCCCGGCGCACCCCCTGGCGCAGGGCCTTGAGCCGGGTGGTCCCGCACGACAGGCACAGCGCCGGACGAACTGCCCCGCATCGGCGGCAGACGACGGTGTCGCCGTCACCCGAGGCCACCGCCGCCCCACACGCCTCGCAGCGGGCCAGCTCGGCGCAGGCGGCGCAGGCCAACAGACTCGCCCGCCCCTTGCGGTTGAGAACACAGACCATGAAGGCCGTACCGAGCGGTGGCGCAGCGCTGGGCGCCGGCCCGGGCTGGGATCCAGCTGCGGCGGTGCGGAGCAGGTCGACCAGACGAGGCGAGTACAGGTCCTTGCGTATCGGCTCCTCCCCTCGCCGGTCGACCACGTCAACCACCGGCCACCCGGCCCGCTCGGCCGTCCGGGAGGGAGCGAGGAGGGATCCCCACGCCAGCGCCTCCAGAGACGGGCAGGGCGAGGTCCACACGCAGGCGGCGTCCGCTCGACGGGCCCGCTCGGCGGCGACGTCCCGAGCGTTCCACGTGGGGGCGGCCTCCCCCTGGTGGGCCTCGTCGTGCTCGTCGAGCACGATCACCGCGGCCAGCTCGACGGCAGGCGCCCAGGCTGCCGCCCGGGCGCCCACGACGAGGCGCGCCCCGGCAGCCGCTAGCGGCCACTGCCTGGGCAACAGAGCCACGTTGACACCCTCGTGTCGGGCTCGCTGGGCCACCGATGCTGCCATGGCCTGGGACGGGGCCACGACCAGGGTGGTGCCTCGTCGAGCCGCCTCCAGCACCACAGGGAGCACATCTGCCGCTGGCGACAGCCGCAGCACGGCTCGGGGCAGGTGCAGAGCCTCGACCACCACCTCGTCAGCTCCGCTCGGTGCCAATCGGGTCTGGGAAAGCGGGGCCGGTAGGCCCCGGACGGCCAGGGACGGCGACGCCGTTCTAAGGAAGTGGACGGTCTTGCCGGCCCAGCGCCACGCCGCCCACCGAGCCAGGTCGATCAGCTCTGGGGCGGGACCGTGGCCGGTCACCTTGGTCAGCGGTCGCAGGGCCATCTCGGCCGCCGGGCTCACGCTGTCGGCGACCACCCATCCCCGGACACGGCGTCCGTGGAGGGCGACCCGAACGATGGTGCCGACGGCCACCTCATCGGCCAGGGTGTCGGGAACCAGGTAATCGAACGCCTTGTCGATGGCGGGAACGTCGGGGAGGACCCGGACGACCCGCCGAGCCGGCAAGCTGGCTAGAGCCCGAGCGCCGACGCCAGCTCGTCCACCCGGGGAGTGGCCTCCCAGGTGAACTCCTTGTCGGAGCGCCCGAAGGCTCCGTAGGCGGCGGTGCGCCGGTAGATGGGCTTGCGCAGGTCGAGGTCGCGCAGGATGGCCGCCGGCCGGAGATCGAACAGGTCTCGGACCACCCGGGCGATCTGGGCGGGGTCGACGGTCTCGCTGCCGAAGGTGTCGACCAGGAGGGAGACAGGGTGGGCCACCCCGATGGCGTAGGCCACCTGCACCTCGCAGCGCCGGGCCGCCCCCGCCGCCACCACGTGCTTGGCCACCCATCGGGCGGCGTAGGCGGCGGATCGGTCAACCTTGGTCGGGTCCTTGCCGGAGAAGGCGCCGCCACCGTGGCGGGCCATGCCCCCATAGGTGTCGACGATGATCTTGCGCCCGGTGAGCCCGGTGTCGGCGGCGGGGCCGCCGATCTCGAAGCTGCCCGTCGGGTTGACCAGGACGGTGATGCCGTCGTCGACCAGGCCGGCCGGGATGAGCGGGTGGATCACGTGCTCTTCGAGGTCGGGTTTGATGAGGGTCTCGGTGTCGAGCCCGGGTTGGTGCTGAGTGGAGATCACCACCGTTCGCAGCCGCACCGGCCGGCCGTCCTCGTAGTCGACGCTCACCTGGGTCTTCCCGTCGGGGCGCAGGTAGGGAAGGATGCCGGCCTTGCGCACCTCGGCCAGACGATGGGCCAGGCGATGCGCCAGCCAGATGGGCAGGGGCATGAGGTCGTCGGTCTCATCGCAGGCGTAGCCGAACATCATCCCCTGGTCGCCGGCCCCCTGGGCGTCCAGGGCATCCTCGGCCGGCACCCCGCTGCGCTGCTCGTAGGCGGCGTCCACCCCTTGGGCGATGTCAGGAGACTGCTCGTCAATCGAGACCATGACCCCACAGGTGTTGCCGTCGAAGCCGAACGACTCGCGGTCGTAGCCCACCTCGCAGATGGTCTGACGCACGATCTTGGGGATGTCGACGTAGGCACCCGTGGTGATCTCCCCGGCGACCACGGCCAGGCCGGTGGTCAACAACGTCTCGCAGGCCACCCGCCCGTAGGGGTCGTCGGCCATTATGGCGTCGAGGATGGCGTCAGAGACCTGGTCGGCCATCTTGTCGGGATGACCTTCGGTCACCGACTCCGAGGTAAAGGTCGAGTTCACGGTGTGCTCCTGTAGGCGAGGACGGCATCGAGGACGGCGCCGGCGGTGACCCGCTTGTCCGCAGGGCCTACATTCAACTCCATCCCAGCAGCCGAGACGATTGTCACGGCGTTGGTGTCGTGCTCGAAGCCGACGCCGGGGGCGGAGACGTCGTTGCCGACGACCAGGTCGACGCCCTTGGCTCGCAGCTTCTCCCGGGCTCCCGTCCTGGGATCACCCGACTCGGCGGCGAAGCCGACGAGGGTCTGACCCCCGCTCCGGCGAGCACCGAGTGCAGCGAGGATGTCGGGGGTGGGCTCCAACCTCAGCTCGGGCACTCCGTGCGCCTTGGGCAACTTGGCGCCGGCAGCCGCCATCGGTCGGAAGTCGGACACGGCGGCGACCATGACGACCACATCGGCGGCGTCGCTGCGCTCCAGCACAGCCTGCTCCATCTGGGCGGCGGTCTCCACCCGCACCACCTCGACGCCCGGCGCCACCGTCTCGTCCGTGGTGGTGACCAGGACGACGTGGGCCCCTCTGGCGACGGCCTCGGCAGCGATGGCGTGGCCCTGCTTGCCCGACGACCGGTTGCCCAGGTACCGCACCGGGTCGATGGGCTCGCGGGTGCCGCCGGCGGTGACCAGCACCCGCAGCCCGGCCAGGTCCTGGGCCACGGCGCCGGCCACGCCGCTGGCCAGGACGGCGGCGCAGGCGACCACGATGTGGTCAGGCTCGGCCATCCGTCCGGCGCCGATGTCGCCACCGGCCAGGTAGCCCATCCCGGGGCCGACCACGTGCGCTCCCCGCTGACGCAGGAGAGCGAGGTTGGCCTGGACGGCGGGATGCTCCCACATCTCGGTGTGCATGGCCGGGCACAGCACCACCGGGGCCCGGGAGGCCAACAGGGTGGCGACCACCAGGTCGTCGGCCAACCCCACGGCGTAAGCGGCCAGCAGTCGGGCGGTGGCGGGTGCCACCACGACCAGGTCGGCGCCCTGGCCGAGGGTGGTGTGGGGACTGGGCTCAGGACCGTCCCACAGGGAGGTTCTGGCCGCCTCGCTGGCCACCGCCGAGAAGGTGGTGGCGGTGACGAAGCGCTGGGCGCTCGGCGTGAGCACGGGGCTGACGAAGGCGCCGGCATCGACCAGGCGCCGGCACAGCTCGACGGCCTTGTAGGCGGCGATGCCTCCGCAGACCCCGAGGACGACCCGGCGGCCGGCCAGCACCGGGCTGGTGGGGCTGGCTACGACGACTCGGGTGACTCGCCGCCGGCGGCGTCGGGCGAGTCGGTGCTGTCGGACGCGTCGGACAGCGTGCCCACCGGCCCCCACTCCTTGTCGGTCTCCATGGCCTCGGCCACGTTGTCCTCGTCGCCGGTGCCCTCTTCCAGCCGCTCGTAGGTGATCTTGTCAGCGGCGATCTCCTCGAAGGCGATCGACAGGGGCTTGCGGGCGGTGGAGGCGACCTGGGGAGGCACGATCGCCCCGAGGCCCTCGCCCAGCTGGTTGAAGTAGGCGTTTACCTGGCGGGCCCGGCGCGAGGCCAGCGTCACCAGGGTGAACTTGGAGTCGACCCGGCCGAGGAGCTCCTCGATGGCAGGGTTCATCATGGTGTCAGTGCGCCAGGGCATGGAGCCGAGGCTACCAGGCAGCGGTGGCGACGCTCTGGCGGCGTGCTTCGGGACCACGGTCAGCTGCCAGGCAGGGCACGAGCTGCGGCGATGAGGGACCGGACCTCCTCCACGGCACGGCCGAGATCGTCGTTCACCACCTCGATCGCACCCAACTTGGCCGCCGCCGCCCGCTCCTCGTCGGCCTTGGCCAGGCGCTGGCCGATCAGGGGCTCGGGATCGCCACGCCTGCGCAACCGGCGTTCCTGCTCCTGGCGGGACGGGGGGACAACCGAGACCAACAGGGCGTCAGGGGCGTGTTGGCGAATCTGGCGAGCCCCCTGGACCTCGATCTCCAACAGGGTGTCCGACCCCGGCGGAGGCCGGGGGATGGGGGTGCCGTAGAGGTTATCCAGGAACTCGGCCCACTCGAGAAAGCCTTTCGCCGCAACCTCGGCGAGGAACTGCTGCCGCTCCACGAAGACGTAGGCGTCGCGGTCTTCGCCGGGTCGACAGGGACGGGTGGTCCAGGACCGGCTGAGCCACAGGTGAGGATCGACGGCCAGCAGACGCTGAACCAGCGTTCCCTTCCCGACCCCGCCGGGCCCGGAGATGACGATGAGCAACCTGGGCGGCGGTTCAGCCGGAAAAGCGCTTCAGCAGGGCTTCCCGCTGCTGGTTGCCGAGGCCCCGGACCCGCCGGCTCTCGCTGATCTGGAGCTCCTCCATGAGCCGTCTGGCCTTGACCTTGCCAAGGCCGGGAAGCGACTCGAGGACAGTGAGGACCTTCATCTTGCCCACGGTCTCGTCCACGCCTGCCTGGTCGAACAGCTCAGGCAGGGAGGTCGAGCCCATCTTCAGCTTCTCCTTCAACTCGGCCCGCAGCCGCCGGGCGGCGCCAGCCTTGGCCAGGGCGGCTTGGCGCTGATCGGGAGAGAGCTCAGGCGGCATCGGCATGAGCCGGAACCATAGTGCAGCGACCACTTCGGCCGGCCGGAGGTCAGCCGTGGAGACCGGCGACCAGAGCCCGAGCGGCAGCGACCCGATCCGGGGCGGCGGTGACCGCCCGGCCGACCACCAACAGGTCGGCACCGGCGGCCAGGGCTGCGGCCGGGGTGTCGGTGCGGGCCTGGTCGTGGGTGTCGGTGCCCGGCGGCCGGGTACCCGGCACCACCACGGTGAGGCGGGGCGCCAGCAGGCGGACGTCGGCCACGTCAGGGGCGCCGCAGACCAGTCCGCCGCAGCCGGCTTCCAAGGCCACCTGCACCCGCTTGGGCACGATGTGGGGAGGGGCGTCGGCGTCGCTGGTGAGCACCGTGACGGCCAGGGCCACCGGCTCCTCCAAGCCGGCCCGGGCCGCCCCCCGGTGGAACCCCTCGACGCCGGCCCGCAGCATGGGTACTCCGCCCATAGCGTGCAGCGTTAGGTAGTGCACCCCGTAGGCACCGACCACCGATGCCGCCCGACCCACAGTGGTGGGGATGTCGTGGAGCTTGAGATCGAGGAACACCTCGTAGCCGAGCGACAACAGAGAGGCGATGGCGTCCGGGCCGGCGGCGGTGTAGAGCTCGAGGCCTACCTTGGCCACGCCGAACCAGGGCTGGAGCTCGCGAGCCAGGCGCAGGGCCACGACCACGTCGTCGACATCGAGAGCGAGCGCCAGGCGTGATCGGAGCTCCTCGCTGATGCTGGTCTCGGCCACTTCGGTCACGTCGGCTCCCCTCCTGTTGCGCTGGTCACTGTGCCAGGACAGTAGTGGGCGGCGGCCACCGAGCTTCCCTCGCGTGAAAGAAGTAGCGGGGGGCGCGACAAAGCACCACTCCAGCCTGCGGGAAACCGCTAGTCTGTTACGTGCAACCGCAGTACTACCGACCCCGTCTCATCGACGACCTGCTGGCGCAACTCCTGGCCGAGCTGCCGGCGGTGCCCCGGGCGGTGGGCAAGACCACCTTAGACCTAGAGGATTGATACAATACAAGACTCAAGCGACCGTGCCAAGTGCGATCGGGGTGGCAGCGCCACCTGCACGGGAGGCGCCGGCCAGCAGGAGAGAGCAGCAGAAAGCCTCCAGGTGTAGCACAAGCAGGGTAGGTGCTACACTCCGGGGATGCCGACTACCCGTCCGCGTCACTTCGTAACGGAGACTGATGACCTGGCCGCCGCCTTGGATGCGGCTGCCCGACGATGGCCGAACCTGAGCCGCCCACAGGTCCTCGTGCGCTTGGCGCTGGAAGGTGACCGTGCTGCCCGACAGGAGCACGAGGAGCGCCGCCGGCGCCGCCTCGCCGCTGTTCGCCGACACAGCGGGGCCTTGACAGGAGCCTACGGACCCGACTACCTGCGCAAGCTCCGCCAGGACTGGCCGCTGTGATCGTTCTCGACGCCAGCGTCCTCATCGCCTACCTGGATGGCGACGACAATCACCATGCGGCCGCCGAGGCGCTGCTGACCGGAGCGATCGACGACGATCTCGGGGCCAACCCGCTGACGTTGGCGGAGGTGTTGATCGTACCCATTCGGGACGGTCGCCTCGAACCGGCGCTCACGGCTCTTCGTCAACTCGAGGTGGACGAGTTGCCGTTCCCTTCCAGTACCGCTGTCCGCCTGGCCCAGTTGCGTGCCAGCACCAGGCTGAATATGCCGGACTGTTGTGTCCTGCTCGCGGCTGAAGACACCGACGCTGCCGTCGCGTCCTTCGACGAGCGACTCGCCTACGCAGCCGAGTCCCGCGGTCTGGTGGTCCTCGGACACTGACCGGAGGACCACCCGCCGGCCTCGCCGTCAGTTGAGCCCGGAAGGCGGATGCACGGCCCGCTCCTGCTGGCACGTCGGGCCAGTGCTTCTCGGGGACGAGCCGGCCAACCTTCGCGTGGGTCGGGCCTTGCCGATGCACTAGCATCAGATGCGTGCGCACCACTGTGAACCTGGATGACGACGTGCTCGCGGCCGCCAGGGAACGGGCCCGCCGTGAGGGCCGCAACCTCGGTGAGGTGATCTCCGAGCTCGTTCGTGCGGCACTGACCGGGGAAGCGCCGGACGGGTACGGCGAGCAGTTCCACGGGTTCCGCCCACTGCCGTCTCGTGGCCGCTTGGTGTCGAACGCCGTGATCGACAAGCTGCGCGAGGACGAGTCGGAGTGAGCCGGGCGCTGCTCGACATCAACGTCTTGTTGGCGTTGCTCGACAGCGATCATGTCGACCACCTCCTGGCGCGGGAGTGGTTGGAGCACGACATCGGCACCGGCTGGGCATCGTGTGCGATCACCCAGAACGGTGTCGTCCGCATCATGAGCCAGCCTCGGTATCCCAGCCCGGTGGCACCGGCCGTTGTCACCGGGTTGCTCGAGGAGGCCTGCGCCACGCCGCACCACGAGTTCTGGCCCTGCGAGATCAGCCTGCTCGACCCACAGTTGGTCGACCGTCGCCGCCTGCACGGCCCAAGGCAGGTGACCGACGCGTACCTGCTGGCCCTGGCCGTGCGTAAAGGCGGCCGGTTCGTGACCTTCGACCGGTCGGTGGTCACTTCGGCCGTCCCGGGCGCAACATCGGAATCCTTGACCGTCCTTTGATGTGAACGCGTAGGTCAGCTCAGGAACCGGCCGGGCATCGGGCGCTGGCAGGCGGAGCATCGCCCTTGTCGTGAGCCGAGCGGGTAGGAGGCCATGGGGCCTCCTTGTACCATTTACGGCGATAATCCGCCGTGGCAGCGGTGCACGGCGCCCACTATCTGGTCGAGGGCGGTGACGCCGTGGTGCCGCATCCACGCCTCCAGACCGGCCAGCGCCTCGGCCGGGGCACGGGGGTCGGCGAAGGTGGCGGTGCCCACCTGTACGGCGGCGGCGCCGGCCATCACCAGCTCCACGGCGTCAGCACCGCTGGCAACACCCCCGACACCGACGATGGGCAGATCGGGCAGGGCGGCGGCCACGTCGTGGATCGCCCGCACCGCCACCGGATGGATCGCAGGCCCGGAGAGCCCTCCGGCGCCGGCGCCCAACCGGTAGGTCCGGGTCTCGGGGTCGATGGCCATGCCCATCACCGTGTTGATCAGCGTCACCGCCTCGGCTCCACCCCGCCGCGCCGCCTGGGCAATCTCCACCAGGTCGATGACGTTGGGGCTGAGCTTGGCCCACCGGGGGCGCCGGCATCCCGCGGTGGCCGCCATTGCCTCTTCGGTGGCCCCGACGGAGTGGGCGAACATGCGCTGACGGTCTTCGAGGTTGGGGCAACTGATGTTGACCTCCACGGCGACGACGGCTGGTGGCGCCTCCGCCAACATGGCCGCCGCCTTGGCGTAGTCGTCCACGGTCCGCCCCCAGATCGACACCACCACCCGGGCCCCCGCAGCCACCAGGGCAGGCAACTCCTCCTCCAGCCACGCCTCCACCCCGGGACCCTGCAAGCCCACGCTGTTGAGCATCCCCGCCGCCGTCTCGTGCACCCGAGGCGCCGCGTTCCCCGCCCAAGGATCCGCCGACAGCGACTTGACGACCACAGCGCCCAAGGTGGACAGGTCGAAGTAGGCAGAGAGCTCCGCCCCATGCCCCGAGGTCCCGGAGGCCGTCATTATGGGGTTCGGCAACGTAACCGAGCCGATCCGAGCAGTCAGGTCAACGTCAACCTCGCCCCGACCCAGGCGAGTCCCGTACTTGCTCACTCTCATGGCGGCAGGGGGGTAAACGTGGGGGGCTTGGTGGGGGGGGGGTGCCCCCCCCCCACCCAAACCGGGGGATTTTTTGGGGGGGGGTGTCCCCCCCATTGCCCCCCCCCCCCCCCCTCC
>JBPCJK010000041.1:0-12689 GCA_051005375.1 Acidimicrobiales bacterium | reverse complement strand
TCGTCAACGGCACCACCAACTACATCCTGACGAAGATGAGTGAGGACGGCGTCAGCTACGGCGAGGCGCTGGCCAAGGCGCAGCAGCTGGGCTACGCCGAGCGCGACCCCACCGCCGACGTGGAGGGCTTCGACGCTGGAGCCAAGGCCGCCATCCTGGCCACCATCGCCTTCGGCGCCTCGGTAGTGGCCGGCGACGTCTACCACGAGGGCATCTCCGCGGTCACGCCGGCCGACATCGCCTTTGCCCACCGCCTCAGCTACGAGATCAAGCTCCTGGCCGTGGCCGAGCAGGGCGACGACGGGCGGGTGGCGGTGCGGGTCCATCCGGCCATGGTGCCGAAGAGCCACCCCCTGGCCGGCGTGCGGGGCAGCTTCAACGCCGTGTTCATCGAAGGCGATGCCGTAGGCGAGCTCATGCTCTACGGCCGTGGCGCAGGAGGGCGGCCCACGGCCAGTGCCGTACTCGGCGACATCGTCGACGCCGCCGGGAACCTCCGCCGAGGCACCAGCGCCACCGTCGGAGCGCTACCCCGCGCCGTGATCCGTCCCATCGACGAGGTGCGCTCGGAGTTCTACCTGCACCTGGAGGTGCTCGACCGCCCTGGCGTGCTCCACGCCGTCTCGGGCGTCTTCGCCGAACACGGCGTGTCGATCCGATCGATGGAGCAGGAGGGGCTGGGGGCCGAGGCCCGACTCATCTTCATCACCCACGAGGCAGCCGAGTCGGCCGTCCAGGCCACGCTCGCCTCCCTGCGAAGCCTCGACGTGGTTGACCGCGTCACCAGCATGTTGCGGGTGGTGGCGGGATGAAGTACGTCAGCACTCGGGGCCAGGCCCCGATCCTCGGCTTCGACGATGTCCTGCTCGCCGGCCTGGCCCTCGACGGCGGCCTGTACATGCCCGAGACCTGGCCCGACCTGTCACCGGCGACGTTGGCCAGCTGGGCCGGGCTCCCCTATGCCGAGGTGGCCACCCGGGTGATGGAGCCGTTCCTCGGCGGGGGCATCGACGAGGAGCTTGTGGCAGGCATCGTCATCGAGGCCTACGCCCGCTTCCGCCACCCTGCGGTGGTGCCGCTACGCCAGGTGGGCGACAACGAGTGGGTGCTGGAGCTGTTCCACGGGCCCACCCTGGCCTTCAAGGACGTAGCCCTGCAGGTGGTGGGTCGCCTGTTCGACGCCGAGCTGCGCCGCCGGGGCGAGCGCCTGACCATCCTCGGAGCCACCTCCGGTGACACCGGCCCGGCCGCAATCGAGGCGTGCGCTGACCGCGACGCCCTCGAGGTGTTCATGCTCCACCCGGCGGGGCGGATCTCGGAGGTCCAGCGCCGGCAGATGACCAGCGTCGACTCGACCAACGTCCACAACCTGGCCGTGGAGGGAACCTTCGACGACTGCCAGCGCCTGGTCAAGACCCTCTTCGCCGATCCTGCCCTGCGCCGGCAGCTGCGGCTGTCGGCGGTCAACTCCATCAACTGGGCCCGGGTGCTGCCCCAGCTCGTGTACTACGCCACCGCCGCGGTAGCCCTCGGCGCCCCCTCCCGACCGGTCGCCTTCTCGGTGCCCACCGGCAACTTCGGCAACGCCTTCGCCGGCTGGGCGGCCCGGCGCATGGGGGTGCCCATCGCCCATCTGGTGGTGGCCGCCAACCGCAACGACATCGCCGCCCGGTTCGTCTCCACCGGAACCATGGAGCTGCAGGCGGTGCGCCCCACCACCAGCCCGGCCATGGACATCCAGGTCTCGAGCAACCTCGAGCGCCTCCTCTTCGAGCTCCTCGACCGTGGCGCCGGCGACACCGCCGACCTCATGGCCGGCTTCGCCGCCGACGGGCGCCTGGAGGTGCCGGCGGAGCGCCTGGGGCCCATCCGGGAGGTGTTCGACACCCAGCGGGTCGACGACGCCACCGTGGCCCGGGCCATGGGCGAGCTCTACGCCGCCTCCGGCCACATCATCGATCCCCACACCGCCGTCGCCCTGGTCGCCGGCCGTGCCTGCCGGCGCGACCCGGCGGTCCCCCTGGTCACCCTGGCCAC
This sequence comes from Acidimicrobiales bacterium, assembly GCA_051005375.1. Classification (GTDB taxonomy): domain Bacteria; phylum Actinomycetota; class Acidimicrobiia; order Acidimicrobiales; family CADCSY01; genus JADDRA01. Next base: position 10,652 of record JBPCJK010000041.1, on the reverse strand, counting down.
CGCCCACCCGGCCAAGTTCCCCGACACGGTGGAGGCGGCCACGGGCGTGCGCCCCGAGCTGCCCGCTCACCTGGCCGACCTGTTCGACCGACCTGAGCGCTGCACCACCCTGCCCTGCGATCTCACCGCGGTGCGGGACTATGTAGTGGCCAACAGCTCCGTCGTCGAAACATAAGTTCGGCGACGAATTCATCGGTCTCGGCGCCGGCCACTTTCGCCGTCGGCTGACCAGCGGAGCCCGTTCTGGCACCTGGATCGCGCCGATAAACCGGACGCTGGAATGCCAGAACGGCTTGAACCGATCCAGAAGCCGGGCGAAGGCCCCGCCAGTAGCGTCGGCGGGGTGAAGTACGTGGTCTGCGTCCCTGACGGCTGCGCCGATGAGCCGGTGGCCGACCTGGGAGGGCGCACGCCGCTCGAAGCGGCGTCATTGCCCACCTTCGCCGCCCTGGCCGGTCGGGGCCAGGTGGGCCAGGCCGCCGTCATCCCGCCGGGGATGGCGCCTGGCAGCGACGTGGGCAACATGAGCATCCTCGGCTACGACCCCGCCACCTACCACACCGGACGGGCGCCCATCGAGGCGGCAGGACGAGGCATCACCCTGGCGCCAGGGGAGGTGGCCTACCGCTGCAACCTGGTCACGATGGACGCCGACGGCACCATGGCCGACTTCGCCGGGGGCCACCCGAGCACCGACGACGCCGCCCCCGTGCTCGCCGCCCTCCAGAACGAGCTGGGCTCCCACGATGTCCAGTTCCACCCTGGGGTGCAGTACCGCCACCTCCTGGTCGTGCCCTCGACCTGGGGCGACGCCGCCTGCGTCCCGCCCCACGACCTCTCGGGGCGGCCAGCGCTCTGGCCCACAGGGCCGGCGGCGCCCCAGCTCCGAGCGCTCATGGAGGCGTCGCGCCCGGTCGTGTCCGGATTCAGCCTCATGGCCAACCAGGTGTGGCTGTGGGGCCAGGGCCACCAGCCGGTGCTACCCGCCTTCGCCGACCGCTACGGGCTCCAGGCCGGGCTGACCACCGCCGTCGACCTCGTCCGGGGCTTGGGCGTCCTCGCCGGGATGGAGGTGGTCGAGGTGCCGGGGGCCACGGGCTGGTACGACACGGACTACGAGGGGAAGCGGGACGCCTGCCTCGCAGCTCTGTCCTCCGGAGCTGACCTGTTCGTCATCCACGTGGAGGCCACCGACGAGGCCGGGCACGCCGGCGACGTCGGGGAGAAGGTGGCTGCCCTGGAGCACTGGGACCGACGCATCCTCGGGCCACTGGTCGAGGGTCTCGACGCCCTCGGGCCGTGGCGGTTGTTGTTGCTGCCCGACCACGCCACACCGCTGGCCACCCGCACCCACACCGGCGATCCCGTCCCCTGGCTGTTGGTCGACAGCGAGGTCGACGGGCCGGGGGGCGCCTACAGCGAGCGGGGCGTCGCCGGAGCCCCGGCCGTCCCTGGCCACGAGCTCATGGGCAGGCTCCTCGCCCGTCCCTGACACCACCAACGCGCTGCCGGCCGAGCGCCGCTTGGCGGCGCCCGGTGGCGAAGCCAGGGCACCTGGGGTCGGCGGTACCCTGGGCGAGCCATGCCGGCCTCCCCATCCGAGCCCCTTCCCACCAGCAGCGACGGCGCGCGCGTGATCTGGCAGTGCTACCGCCACCCCGGAAGGGAGAGCGGGGTGCGCTGCCGGCGCTGCGAGCAGCCCATCTGCCCGGAGTGCATGGTGGCGGCGCCGGTCGGCTTCCAATGCCCGGACTGCGTCCACCAGGCCCCAGCGGTGCGGTCGCTGCGCTCGCTGGCACCCCGGCCGGTGATCACCCTCGTCCTCATCGCCATCAACGTGGCGGTGTTCCTCCCCTCGCTGGCCGGTGGGGCGCTGGGGGGGAGCGACCAGTCGATGATCCGCCAGTTCGCCCTCGACGGCCCCGACGTGGCCGCTGGCGAGTGGTGGCGCCTGGTCACCTCCGGGTTCCTTCACCTCGGGGTGATCCACATCGGGTTCAACATGGTGATCCTCTACCAGCTCGGCGCCATGCTCGAGCCTGCGCTGGGCCGGGCCCGCTTCGCCGCTCTCTACGGCGCTGCCCTGCTGGGAGGCTCGTTCGGGGCCCTCCTCCTCGATCCCAACGTGCTGACCGCCGGGGCGTCAGGCGCGGTGTTCGGCCTGATGGGTGCGGCCTTCCTCGGGATGCGGCGGCGAGGCGTGAACCCCATGCAGTCGGGCATCGGCGGCCTGTTGGTCATCAACCTGCTGCTCACCTTCGTCATCCCCGGCATCGCCATCGGCGGTCACCTGGGCGGCCTGGTGGCCGGAGCGGTGGCTGGCCTTGCCCTGTTCGCCACCGAGGGTCGCCAACCGGGGCAGTGGGCGCTGGGCGTAGCTGGCTGCGCCGCCATTGCCACCGTGGCCGTGCTGGGCTCCCTGGTCATCGCCTGACTTTTAGCCCTGGATCCAGAGGTAGGGAGGGGCGCCGGTCCCCGGAGCCAGACGGGGATCGGGCACGGGGTCACCGGCCACCAGCTGCAACGGCAGCTCGCCCGCCCAGGCCGGAAGGGCGTAGTCGGCAGCGTCATCGAGGGGCGGCCCCACCCGAACCTTTGCCGACGCCTCGTCGATGGGCAGAGCCACCACCAAGGTCCCGACGAGCTCAGCTTCAGTCGGCTGCCGCACGTCTGCCCACCGACCGGGAGCGACGTGCTCGACGATGGCCCGCAGCGCCTCCGGTTTCTCGTCGCCGACGACCTCCCTGGCCGCACCGAGGACCATCACCGATCGGTAGTTCATGGAGTGGTGCAGGGCGGAGCGGGCCAACACCAAGCCGTCGACCAGCGTGGCAGTGACGCAGGCAGGGGCACCGCCGGCGAGCGTCGTGAGCATCCGGTTGGCCCGAGCGCCGTGGAGGTAGAGCTGAGAGCCGATGCGGGCGTGCACGGTCGGCACGACGTAGGGCTGGTCCCGCTCGACGAAACCCACGTGGCAGATCAACGCCTCGTCGAGGATCGCATCGATGACCGCTCGGTCGTACGTCCCCCGTCGCGGGCGCCGCCGGAGACGTGTGCGATCGGTAGGAGGAGGGGCAGGCATGTGCTGACGATAGGGAAAGCAAGCCGCTGGCCGCCGAGCTATTTCGGTGACGACCCTCGCTAGACGTCGACTCGGAAGCCGAGATCGACCTCGGATGCGGGCGTGCCTCCGTGCACCGCCCAATTTTCCGTAGTGGGCTCGTGGACCACTATCAGGATGTCGCTCGGGCTGATCTCGCAGGCCGACAGGTTCCTGTTGATCGCCCTGTACATCCGTCGCTTGGCATCCATCGACCGTCCGGCGAACATGGTGATCTCGACGATGGTGTAGCCACTCGAGACATGTGTGGGCGCCAGCACGTCCTCCGGGTCATGCTCGATCAGCGTGACCGTGGGATCGCCCGCCGGGACCTCGAGCGCTTCGACAAGGGCAGACAGAACCGCCCGCAAGAGCCGTTGCTTCTGCTCTCGAGTCTCGCCTCGCATGACCTGGATGCGAGCGAGAGCCACGGTGGCAGGGTAACCACCCCAGTACTCAGGCAGCCACCAGCTCGGGCCCCTCAGCCACGATCCCGAGGAGCAGGGGTCGAGAGGTTCATGGCCCGGTACTCTTCGGACGTGACCACCAAGCTGAGACTCGAGCCGGACCTCGCCGGGACCGTCGAACGGGCGCGGCGGCGTGCGGTGGATGGAGGCGAGTTGCCACGACCGAACGATCGCTCGGCTTCGCAGCTCCAGATCCTGCCCCAGGTTGGAGCTGTGATCGCTCAGTTGTTGAGCGACGGCACCTACAACGACGCCGTGGCCCGTGTCGTTGCCGACGACCCTGATCTTGCCGACGACTAGGGCGCCAGCGGTTGATCGTTGTCGACGACCACCACCTGTTGGCGCTCCTCGCTCACCAGGCCGGTCCAGGGTTGCAGGGTCGCGCTCGAGACCGCCCAGGTGTTCACCACGGGCACTTGGTACTACCGCCTGGCTCGCGCCACGTTTTGACCGTGGCTTCATGGGTGCGTTCTCCCGCCGGGTTGAAGCGCTTGATCTGGATGGCCGTCAGATGGTCCTGGCTCAGCTCGACGAACTGCCGAAGGCCATCGGTGTGTTCTCGTGGAGGGTCGTGGTGCCCGTGATGGCAAAGCTGAGCGACGTTCGACTCAATCTTCTCGCCGCGGAAGCGGTGGCGACCGCCATCGTTCTCGATGCGTTCCTTGCGCGTGGCAGCAACGTCGCAACCGCTCGAGGCGGCGTGCGAGCACTACGGCATCGAACTGGACGTCTTCGGCTCTCCCGGTGAGTCGACTGGGTAACGTTGCCGGCCTCTCCATGACGCTCACAGGGCTCACACTTCCAGAGCTCTCGCAGTACGACCCGGAAGTTGCGGGCGAGGGCAGCCTCGATCCGATGGGGCTGGCGGCCATCTCGGACCGCCTCGCCGACCGGCTGGTGCCGGGGCTGCGCTCACGGATGCAGCGAGTCCGCTTCGTCACCGCCATGGCCGTCGGGGCCATGGCGTGCGAGGGTCTGGCCGACGAGCTTCCCGCCGATGGGAGGTCCACGCCCTCGATCCCTGGGGGGCACCCACGACGAGAAGATGTTCCGGGTCGTCAAGGACCGGGAGCGCTGGTTCGGCCTCGTCATGGGTGAGGCACCCGACTTCGGTGAGCGCGCCACCGAGCAACGGGAAGCCCGGGTACCCCTACCTGTCGCTCTGGCGGAGCAGCTGACGATGGACCTGGCCCTCCAGCCGGCTCCTGGGCCAGGTGGTTCGTAGCGACTCACTCGCAGCCCACGCCGTCGCCGTTGCCGTCGAAGCGGTGCGGGTCCGGGGGCACGACCTGGAAGCGCCGGTCACCGACGTCGCCGCAGTCGAGGTCGGGTGGTGCCGGCGGGATGCACACTCCCGGATAGGACGGGTCGCAGGCGGCGCTGGCGGAGCCCGGTGAGGACGGGCTGGCCGTCGCCGTCGAAGACGGTGGTGATGCCCATGCCGGCGGCTGCACCCCCTCGCCGCAGGCGGCCCAGAGCCCTCGCCCTGCAGCCCGAGCCTGGCCCGCCAGCGCGGTGAACTCGTCCACGTGGGCGACGTTGGGGGGGAAGGTGGCGACCTGGGCGTACCCGTCGGCGACGATGGCGGCGTTGACGAACAGCCCGTCGGATAGCCGGTAGACGTAGGCGAGGGTGCGGCCGTAGCGGTCGAGCCGCTCGATGTCGAACACCAGGCGGACAGCGGTTCCCGGTCCGACGAGCGCCGCGGTGTGGGCACTGGCCTCGGTTCCGAAGCACTGCACCGGCTTCCTCGGGTCCTTGGTCTCGGGAGTATCGATCCCGATCAGGCGGACCCGGGTCTCACCCGCCACGATGATGGTGTCGCCGTCGACCACCCGCTCCACCGAGGTGTCCTGGCCGTCGGGCAGGTCCGAGGCGACCACGACGCCAGGATCCGGCGTCGGGACCGGCCCAGATGGTGACGCCGTGGCCGGAGCCACGAGCGCAGGTGCTGGTGGTGTGGCGTTGGGCGCGACGGCGGACCCGACCGGACCGGCCTGACCGCAGGCGGAGAGGACGAGGATGGCAGCGAACAGCAGGGCAGGAAGCCACCGGAGTTGCACCCTGGAGTATCGGCACTCAGGGCGAGGAACTGAAGTGGCCTACTGGCTTGATCCCCGATCCTCAGCGCAGTTGCCCGATATCTCCTGCGTCTCTTCCTCCCGCCATGTGCGGATGAGCACCGACACCCACGTCCGGTAGGGACGCCAACCGTCGGCGATGCCCGTCAGGGCGGCGAGGTCAGGCTTGTCCCGCCGGTACAGCTCGGCCATCGACTGGTGCAGGCGCCGCTCGCCCGACGGGAACCGATCCGGCTCGCCTGCGCCTCTAAGCAGGATCAGCTCGGCGAAGAAGGGCCCGATGCCAGGAAGCTCCTGGAGCCGGGCCAGCGCCTCGTCGCTGTCCATGCCCCGCAACCTGGCCCCGTCCAGACGCCCGTCCAGGGCCGCTTCGGCGACGGCGTGGAGCCGGGTGACCTTGCGCTCGTCCAGGCCTTGAGCCTGCTCGAGCACACCCAGTTGGTCGGGACCGGGGAAAGCGACCACCCCGTCGCCGTGGATGTCCACCGTCGTCCCCAGATCCTCGGCGATGCGCCGCTTGACCGCCGCCGCCTGGGTGATCCGGGTTCGGTGGGAGATGACCGCCCAGGCCGCCGCCTCGTACGGGGACCAGAAGCACACCGGGCGCAGCCCCGGGTAGCGCTGCTGGAGACCGCCGACCACTGGGTCCCGCTCCCCCACGTCCCGGAACCCCGAACCGTCGACGTCAAGGGACAGGATGCGGGCCGTCTGCGCCCGAACCTGCTCCACCTCGTGGAGGCCCTCGTCGAGGCCGTCGCCATAGACCTCGCCCTCCACGTCGCCGTCGGGCTGGCGCAGGCAGACACCAACCGTGCGCCAGACCCCCTCGACGGGGAAGGCCAAGTGCAAGTGGCCGGATTCGCCCGGCATCTCCCACGCCGCCGGGGCGAACCCCTCCAGAAAGCGGGTGCTGGCGGCCAGCGAGAAAGGCCCCGCTGGAGCCAGCCGGAACCCGCTCACTGGCCCGCAGTCACTGCGACAGGGCGTGGACCGAGTCGATCCCCGGTGACTGGCGCAGCTGGTCAACGAGCTCGGTGGGCGCCGGCTGATCAGTGGCCAGGACCATGAGGGCGGCCTTGCTCTCCACCGAGCGCCCGACGTGGATGTCGGAGATGTTGACACCGGCGTCGCCGAGGGCGGTGGTGACCATTCCGATCATCCCGGGGCGGTCGTCATTGCGCACCACCAGCATGTGGCTGGCCGGAGGGACCTCCACGGTGTGGTCGTCGAGCATGACGATGCGAGGCTCACCGTCCAGCCCCGCCAGCGTGCCCCCGATGGCGTGGTCGCCACCCCGCAGGGTGATGAGGTTGACGTGGTGGTGGACGGCCGAGGTCTTGGTCTCCCGCACCTCGACCCCGCGCTCCTCGGCGATCTGGGGGGCGTTGACGTAGGACACCGGCTCGTGCACCACGCCGCTGAACACCCCCTTGAGCACCGACAGGGTGAGGATGCGGGTGTCGTAGTCGGCCAGCTGGCCCTGGTAGGTGATCTCCAGGACCGGTGGCACCCCTTCGGTGAGCCGGGCGAACAACGCTCCCAGGCGCTCGGCCAGGGCCAGGAACGGGCGCACCGTCTCCGAGGCCTCGCTGGCGCTGACGTTGACGGCGAAGGGCACGAACTCCCCGGCCAGGGCCAGGGTCACCTGCTCGGCGATGGTCACACCGGCCTTGTCCTGGGCCTCGGCGGTGCTGGCCCCTAGGTGGGGCGTCACCACCACCGAGTCGATAGAGAACAGGGGCGACTCCGTGAGGGGCTCGCTGGAGAACACGTCGAGCGCCGCCCCCCCCACCAACCCTTCCTCCAGGGCCCACGCCAGCGCCTCCTCGTCGACGATCCCCCCCCGGGAGGTGTTGACGATACGCAGGTCGGGCTTGGCCTTGGCCAGGATGTCCTTGCCCAGCAGGCCGATGGTCTCGGGGGTCCGGGCCACGTGGATGGTGACGAAGTCGGCCTCGGCCATGAGGTCGTCCAGCGCCATCAGCTCGATGCCCATCTGGCGCGCCCGTTCCGGCGACACGTAGGGGTCGAAGGCGATCAACCGCATCCCGAAGGCCGCTGCCCGCTGGGCGACGAGCGAACCGATCCGACCCAGGCCGATGATGCCGAGGGCCTTGCCGTGGATCTCCACGCCCTCCCAGCGGCTGCGCTCCCAGGAACCGCCCTTGAGGGCGGCACTGGCCTGGGGGACGTTGCGGGCCTGGGCCAACAGCAGGGCCATGGCGTGCTCCGCCGCCGACAGCACGTTGGACTGGGGGGCGTTGACCACCATCACCCCTTGGCGGGTGGCGGCGGCCACGTCGACGTTGTCGAGGCCGATGCCGGCCCGTCCCACCACCACCAGGTCGTCGCCGGCCGCCAGCGCCTCGGCGGTCACGTCGGTGGCCGAGCGCACGATCAGCGCCGCTGCCCCCGGCAGCGTCTCCACCAGCTGAGCGGCAGACAGCCCGAGGCGCTCGTCGACCTCGTGGCCGGCCGCGGCCAGACGCTCCAGGCCCGCCGGGGCCAACTTTTCGGTGACGAGGACTCGTGCCATGGCCCCATGGTGGCCGCTCGGCCCGCCGAGGGGCGAACCGCCGGGCCGCCGGGCCACCGGCCGCCCCGCCCTCTCTCCCCTCCCCTCCTCGTTCTTTGTCGCGTGGCCCACGCCCGGTGTAGGAAATGCGACAAAGAACAGGGTCGGCCTGGTAGCCCAGCGTCCTCAGAGCACCGCCCGGGGCTCCACTGCGGCGTACGGGTCACCGCCGCGCGGGGACATGGGGCGCCGTGATCGTTCACGAAGCCGGGACAGCTCCGGTGTGGCGAGGTAGTAGCGGCCTCGCTTCTCGCCGTGGGCTACGAGCAGATCGGCCTCGACGAGCGCACGGAGGTCGCGCGACGCCACTGCCTCGGACAGCTGGCCCTCCACGATGGCCAGGTAGCTGCCCCGACGGAGGCGCCGACCGGTGGCGGCGTCGAACAGGGCACCGATGGCCCGGTCGGGCAACCTCTTGGCGGCGACCAACTCCTCGACCAAGCCCCACAAGGCCTCGGACTCCTTGACCCGCCGCAGCTGTGTCTGGGCCTGGCGAAAGTGCGCCGTGAAGATGAAGCGGACCCAAGGCCGGGCGTCACCTCTGGACTGCCATCGGCCCCGACCAACGTCGGCCAGCACCTTGTAGTACGCGTCGGTGTTGGCGCCAAGGTACTCCTCGATGCTCGAGAACTGCGGGGCCAGGATGCCCTCGCGGGCCAGCACGAGGGTCTGCAGACAGCGGGCCATGCGCCCGTTCCCGTCCCTGAACGGGTGGATCAACACCAGGTTCAGGTGGGCCATCGCCGCTCGGACTAGCACGGGCGTGGTCCGATCCTCACGTTGCAGATCCGCCACCAACTCGCTCATGAGCGTCGGGAGATCGTCGGCGTCGGGTCCCTCGTAGACGATCTCACCGGTGGTGTCGTTGCGGACGTAGATGTCACCGGGCCGCCACTTCCCCGGGTTCTTGCCAAGGTCGTAGCCGGTCATCATGAAGTGGAGACTCTTGAGCAGCGACTCGTTGAGCTCGTAGTGCTGATCGGTCGCGAGCTGAAGCACGTAGGTCATCGCGGTGCGGTACCCGATCACCGCCTGCCACGTCTCGCTGGCAGCGTCGAGAGGTTCCTCCCCTTCGACGGCGGCGAGCGCGTCGTCGAGGTTGACGACATAGCCCTCGATGCTGTTCGACCCCTGGATGGCTCGAGCGAAAGCCGTGCGGCGGAGCAGCCCGTACCACCGCCGCGACTCGGCGACGTAGAGTCGCAGTTGGCGTCGCAGTTGGCGTCGCAGATCGTCGATGCGATCGAGCGCCCGCTCGTCGCCTTCATCGAGCGGTGGCGTCGGGACCAGCATCACGATCGATGGTAGCTAACGAAACGATAAAGCGATCGATAGTTATCGCTCGCTCATTGAGACCGGGGGTCCGCTGAGGAACTCGAACACGCCGCCGCCCGACGTCATGCGTCCAGAGTACCAATAGCCCCGCCTAGCCCAAGAGCTTGGCCAGGCGGACCATGCCCTCCTCGAGGTCGTCGTCGCCGAGGGCGAAGGAGAGCCGGGCGTAGCCGGGGGTGCCGAACGCCTCGCCGGGCACGAGGGCCACCTTGGCCTCCTCCAGGATCACCTCGGCCAGCTCCAGGGTGGAGTCGACCTGGCGGCCGGCGATCTGGCGGCCCAGCACCCCCTCGAAGGACGGGTAGGCGTAGAAGGCCCCCTCGGGGCGCAGGCAGGTCACCCCGGGGAGGGCCGAGAGCAGCTCGAACATGCGCAGGCGGCGGCGGTCGAAGGCCTCGCGCATGCGCACCACGTCGTCGAGGCTGCCCGACACCGCGGCCAGGGCGGCGCGCTGAGAGACGTTGGCCACGTTGGAGGTGGTGTGGGACTGGAGGCCGGCGGCGGCGGCGCTGACGTCGGGGGGGGCGATCATCCATCCCACCCGCCAGCCGGTCATGGCGTAGGTCTTGGCCACCCCGTTGACCACCACGCAGCGGTCGGCCAGCTCGGGCGCCAGCACCGGCATGGACGAGAAGCGGTGGTCGTCGTAGGTCAGGTGCTCGTAGATCTCGTCGGTGAGCACCCAGATGCCCCGCTCGGCCGCCCACCGGCCGATGGCCTCGGTCTGCTCGGGCGAGTACACCGCCCCGCTGGGGTTGGAGGGGGAAACGAAAACCAGCACCTTGGTGCGCTCGGTGGCGCCTGCCTCCAGTTGCTCGACGCTCACCTTGAACCCGCTGGCGGCGTCGGTGGGCACCACCACGGCGGTGGCGCCGAAGAGGGCGACGGGCTCGGGATAGGTGGTCCAGTAGGGGGCGGGCAAGAGCACCTCGTCGCCGGGGTCGAGCAGGGTGGCGAAGGCGGTGTAGATGGCGTGCTTGCCCCCGTTGGTGACCAGCACCTGGGACGCCCCCACCTCAAGGCCGGAGTCCCGCTTGGTCTTGGCCGCGATGGCCGCCCGCAGCTCGGGGAGGCCGGCAGCCGGGGTGTAGCGG
>JBPCJK010000040.1:0-4220 GCA_051005375.1 Acidimicrobiales bacterium | reverse complement strand
TCGCCGCCTCGGTGACCACGGGCGAGTTGGCCACGCTGGTCGAGGGCGTCCGCTGCATCGAGGCGGCGCTCTCGTCTCCGGTGGACAAGGATGCGGTGGCCGAGGAGATGGCGCCCATGCGCGCCCTCTTCGGGCGCTCGCTCGTGGCCCGGGGCCCCTTGCCGGCCGGGCATGTGCTGACGGTGCACGACCTCGCCGCCAAGAAGCCGGGCGGAGGGGTTCCCCCGACCGGCCTCGACGCCCTCTTGGGCCGGCGCCTGCGTCGCGCCCTGCGCCCGGACGAGCCCGTGTCCGCCGATGACGTCGAGGGAGTCAACGGCGAACCGGAGGTTCGCCGTTGAGCTGATCGATCCATCGCCGTCGAACCAGAGGTTCGCCGGCGAGCTGATCGGGCTCCGGCCGCCGGCGGAGCCGGCACCCTCCGCACAGAAGACTTCCCAGGCGAGCTCCGCTCGCCGGGCCACCAGCCAGGGCGAGGCCGCCTTCGGCGGCGGGAGTGGCCGGCGGCCGATTCACATCGCCTTGGCACGCCGGCCATGGCGGTTGAAGTGGGCGTTCTAGCGGCGGCGTAGCGGGGGGAGCACCGTGGGCGGCTTCCTTCGGGGGGGCATCTCGGCGAGGAGGTCGGCGGTGGCAGCGGCGATCCGCTCGACGGCTCGCTCGATCTCCGGCAGCGTCATTTGGCCAGTGCTCGCCGCCGCCACCTTGCGCACGTACTGGCGGGCGGCGGACTCGACCTCGTCGGTCGTGGCCGGCGGATCCAGGCCCCGCAGGGGCGTGATGTTACGGCACATGCGCCTGACGCTAGGCGAGCGACAATCTGTCCGCCCGGCGCTGCCCGGGGGCGGAGATCGTCACCGGTTGACCGTGCCCATGTCGGCGTAGCGCTCGCCCACGGGCTGGCCGAGGTGCTCGTCGATCCAGGTGAGATCGTCCGGGCTGAGGGTCACGGTGGCGGCTCCCAGGTTCTCTTCGAGGTAGCTGAGGCGCTTGGTTCCAGGGATGGGCACGATGTCGTCGCCTTGGGCGAGGACCCAGGCCAGGGCGACCTGGCCTGGAGTGCACCCCTTGCGATGGGCAAGCTCCCGTACCGTTTCCACCAAGGCCAGGTTCCGCTCGAGGTTCTCGTCCCTGAAGCGGGGGAATCGGTCGGCCCTGGTGTCGCCCTCGGGTAGGTCGCCGGCGCTGGCGTACTTGCCGGTCAGGAACCCACGACCGAGGGGGCTGTAGGCCACGAAGCCGATGCCCAGCTCACGGACCGTGGGCAGGATCTCGTCCTCCACGTCACGGGTCCACAGGCTGTACTCGGTCTGCAGGGCGGTGATCGGATGGGTGGCGTGGGCCCGCCGGATGGTCTGGGCGGACGCCTCCGACAGCCCGAGGTGGCGGACCTTGCCAGCGGCCACGAGCTCGGCCATGGCACCGACGGTGTCCTCGATGGGGACCGAGAGGTCGACCCGGTGCTGGTAGTAGAGATCGATGTGGTCGACGCCCAGCCGTTCCAGTGAGGCGTCGCAGGCACGGTGCACGTAGTCGGGGCGACCGTTGACCCCGATCCACGAGCCGTCCTCACGGCGTTCGTTGCCGAACTTGGTGGCAACCACGACGTCTTGGCGACGATCGGCTATGGCTCGGCCCACCAGGCGCTCGTTGGTGAAGGGCCCGTACATGTCGGCGGTGTCGAGGAAGTTGCAGCCCAGGTCGATGGCACGATGTATCACCTCGACGGACTGCTCGTCGTCGGTCGTGCCGTAGAACTCCGACATCCCCATGCAGCCGAGCCCGATGGCCGACACCGTGAGAGAACCGAGGTTGCGTTGATCCATGGACCGTCCCTACCCGGCCCCAGTGGCAGCAACAGCGCCCCCCGGCCGTCGGCCGGTTCGCCGTTGCTGCTGGGGCTCGACCTCGGCTCCAGCCGGATCAAGGCGCTGCTCCTCGACGGCGAGGGCAGCGACGTGGGTTCCGCGTCGGTGGCCACCCCGTTCGAGTCCCGCCCGGAAGGGACGGAGATGACCGTCGAGCGGCTCCTGGTGGCCGTGGCCCAGGTGCTCGAGCGCCTGGGCGACGACAGGAGCCGGGTCACGGGCGTCGGCATCACCGGGATGGCCGAGAGCGGGGCACCGCTCGGCGGCGATGGCCGGCCCCTGGCGCCGGTGATCGCCTGGCACGACCGTCGAGGCGCAGCGACGGTGGCCATGCTCACCCAGCGCTTCGGCGACGGTCTGGCGAACCAGATCGGCCAGCCCCTGCGGACCGTGTCTTCGGTGGCCAAGCTGGGTTGGTCGGTCGACCACGGCGTCGATGGCGTTCGCTCGTGGCTGGGCGTTCCCGAGCTCTGCCTCCTCGCCCTCACCGGCGCCCACGCCACCGACTATTCGTTGGCGGCACGGACCGGTTGCTACGACGTCACCCGGCGACGGTGGCTTCCCGAGGTGGTGGAGGCGCTCGGGCTGGCGGTGACGGTCTTGCCTCCCATCCAGCCGGCTGGAGCGGTGATGGGCAGCGTCGTCGCCGCTGCCGCCGACTGGTCGGGCCTGGCCCAGGGCGTCCCCGTGACGGTGGCCGGCCACGACCACCTGGCCGCGTTCGCCGGCGCGGGTGTGGGGGCCGGGCGGCTGGGCAACTCGGTGGGGACGGCCGAGACCGTGGTCGCCCGAGCTGACCGAGTGCCCGACATCGACCGGGCCTTGGCTGCGGGGACGGCGGTCAGCCTGTTCCCGGCAGGGGAGGCCTGGGCCGTCTTCGCCGGCGCCGCCCGGGCGGGTCGGGTCCTCGACGACGCCGTCGTCACTCTGGGCCGGCCCTTGGACGAGCTGGACCGCCTGGCGGAAGGAGTGGGCAGCGTGGACGCCTCCCGCTGGTTGGCCTCGGTGGAGGCCGACCAGCGCCGCCGCAGGACCGGGGCAGGGGACGGGGACAGGGACGAGGACGGGGACGGGGACGGGCAGGACGGTACGGAAGGGGTTTTGCGGCCGCCCCGCCTACCGGCGGGATCGCCGGGGACGGTCTGGCGGGGGGTGCTGGAGGCGCTGGCTGGTCGGACCTGGGAGGCGGCCCAGCGGGCCATGGAGGTGACCGGGCCGGCGTCGGGCGTGGTGGTCTTCGGCGGCGGGAGCAGGAGCCGGCCCTGGTTGCGAGCGAAGGCGGAGGCATGCGAGCTCCCGGTCTGGCGGTCGACGGCGGGAGAGGCCGCCGCTCGGGGGGCGGCGGTCTCCGCCGGCGTGTCCGTCGGCTGGTGGCCGTCCACGGCAGCGGCACCAGCGGCGCCCCTGGAGGCGTTCTGATGGCGGATAGCGGCCGCCACGCCCGCGATCGCGCCATCAGAAGCTGGTGTGTTCTGTCCGGTTAGGGGACCCTCCCGTAGAAGACCCGCTCCACCACGGCCCGGGCTCGGCGGGTGACCCGCCGGTACTGCTCACGCAGCTCGACGGGAGTGGACTCCATCGACCGGGCCAGGCGCCCCAGCTCCTCGGAGCTCTGGGGCAGCGAGTCGGATCGGGCGCCTCGCAGCAGGTAGAGCCGGTTGCGGGTCCGCTCGCAGAAGCGGTAGGCGTCGGCCAAGGTGGTGGCGTCACTGGCATCCAGCACCCCGGCGCTGGCCAGGCGGGACAGCGCCTCCATGGTCCCGGGGGCCGATAGGTGGTGCTGGAGTTGGAGCAGCTGGGCGCAGAACTCGATGTCGGACAGTGACCCCCGACCCAGCTTGAGGTGGAACTGCGGGTCCTCGCCCGCGGGTATCCGCTCCCGCTCCACCCTCGCCTTGATGCGCCGGATCTCCCGTACCTCCTCGGTGCCCAGCGGCCGGCCCCATACCAGGGGCCCCACCGCCTCCAGGAAGTGCCGGCCCAGCTCCACATCGCCGGCGACGGGTCGGGCCCGAGCCATGGCCTGGCGTTCCCACACCTGGGCCCACCGCTCGAAGTAGGTCCGGTAGCTGTCGATGCTGCGGGCCAGCGGGCCCTGGCGCCCCTCGGGGCGAAGGTCGGCATCGAGCAGGTAGATGCGGTTCGCCGGGGTCGCGCCTTTCAACATCCGCAACAACGCCGACGCCACCCGTTCACCTTCGGCGAAGTCGTCGGCGTCGGTTCCTTCGTAGACGAAGACCACGTCGAGGTCGCTGGCGTAGGACAGCTCGGCCCCGCCGAAGCGGCCCAGGGCGATCACGGCGAAGGGCAGGCCGGGTTCGAGCGCCTTGACCGCCGCCTCCAGGCTGGACT
>JBPCJK010000039.1:0-5712 GCA_051005375.1 Acidimicrobiales bacterium | reverse complement strand
AGGAGAAGTCGGGCAAGGACGACTTCGTGTCCGCCGCCCTGCTCACCTACCCGGCCCTCATGGCCGCCGACATCCTCCTCTACGACACCGACCGGGTGCCGGTGGGCGACGACCAACGCCAGCACCTGGAGCTCACCCGCGACGTCGCCACCCGCTTCAACCACCGCTACGGACCGACCCTGGTGGTGCCCGAGGCGGCCATATCCCGGGTCGGCGCCCGCATCATGGACCTGCAACGACCGACCGACAAGATGTCGAAGTCCTCGGGCTCGCCCCAGGGCACCGTCTCCCTGCTCGACGAGCCCAAGGAGATCGAGCGCAAGATCCGCAGGGCGGTGACCGACACGGGCACCGAGGTGCGCTACGACCCAGTGGCCAAGCCGGGGGTATCCAACCTGCTGGCCACCCTCGGTGTGGCCACGGGCGAGGATCCGGTGGTCCTGGCCGAGCGCTACGACCGCTACGGGTCGCTCAAGGCCGACACGGCCGAGGCGGTGGTCGAGGTGCTCCGCCCCGTCCAGGAGCGCTACGCCGAGCTGGCCGCTGATCCTGCCGCCATCACCGCCATCCTGGTCGAGGGCGCGGCCAAGGCCTGCGCCCTGGCCGCTCCCACCCTGGCCCGGGCCCGCCAGGCGGTCGGCCTACTGGCGAAGTGATCCTCTCGCCATGCGGCGGGCGGACTTGCGGTCCGGCCGTTCTGTTACCGCAGCGGTCGTGGTGGTTGCACCTGGGTCGTCGAGGGCGGTCGGACGTACTCGTGGTGGTTCACCTGCGCTCCCGGCTGGTCCTCAAACCGGGTACAGCGTGATGCCGGCGTCGAGTCGGTGGATGTCGTCAGCGTCCGACGTGACGACGCCGACGCCACGGCGGCGCGCCACCACCGCCACCGTGGCGTCGACGACATCAGCGGTCCCGGCGACCCCCAGCAACTGGCCTGCCGCCCTGGCATCGGTGTCATCCAACGGTTCGACGAGACAGACCAGCGATCCGAGCAGCCTGGCGAGGCGAGCCTGCCTTCTACCGTCCCGCCAGCATTGGCCCACCACAGCGGCCGGAAGCACCAGGCTGTCGCCGTGCTCAACCGCCCGTCGGACGATGGCGACGATCCGCCGATCGTTTCGCTCGAAGCCGACGAGCGCCCCCGAGTCCAAGACCGCGCCCGTCAACGTCCGAGCGCCTGGTCGGCTTCAGCGCGCTCATCATTGGTCAGGGGGCCGCCCGACTCCAAGAGCATCTCGTCCAAGAGGGAGGCCAGATCGTCGAGTTGCGCCTTGTGCTCCATGGCGTCAGCCACGTAGGCGCTCACGCTTCGGGCTGTTCCCGACTCGACGGCACGCCTGGCCATCTCGACCGACTCCTTGGGCAGACTGACGGCGATCTTTGCCTTGGTCGTCATACCCTTCATCATACTCGTTGCCGGAGAAGTCGATCGGGTCTGACAAATCGGACGCTGCAGGTGCCAGAACGCCGTTCCCGTCGGCGCCGCCTACAGCAGGCCCGTATAGAGGGCCAGGGCGGGGCGGAAGATGGCGCTGAGGGCGCCGGGCAGGGCGAAGACCAGCAGCAACAGGATGCCGAAGGACCACTGGCGAACCTTCAGCCACGTCGGCCACCAGCGCATGGGGAGAACCCGCTCGACCATGGCCGACCCGTCCAGGGGCGGGATGGGCAACAGGTTGAACACGGCCAGGATCACGTTGATGAACCCGAAGAAGAAGACGATGCGCGCCGCCAGCGACGGCTCCAGGAGGACCACGCCGTTGTCGCGAGCGGACTCGAAGAACGTGCGGTAGACAACCACCGCCACCAGGGCGAGCACGACGTTGACTGCTGGCCCCACCAGGCTGACGTACAGGGAGTGCTGGCGGGGGTTGCGCAGGCGGTTGGGCTGGACGGGCACGGGCTTGGCGTAGCCGAAGGCGCCCAGCCCTCCGAGTGACAGCAGCACCGGTAGGATCAACGTCCCGAACACGTCGATGTGGGACAGCGGGTTCAGGGTCAGTCGGCCCGCCTGCTTGGCCGTGTCGTCGCCGTACCACAGGGCGACGACGCCGTGGGAGACCTCGTGGAGGATCACCGAGGGCACCAGCACCCCGACCACGAGGACGACCTGGGCCCAGTCGACGTTCACCGAGTCAAGCCGGAGGGGCGCGACCTCAACGCCGGGATGCGCAGTCGATGCAGCTTCGGGCTGCGGGCATGGCCTCGAGGCGGGCCTCGGGGATCTCCGCCCCACACGTCTCGCAGCGCCCGTAGGCGCCCTCCTTGAGCTTCTCCAACGCACGGTCGACATCGGCCAGGGCGTCCTGGAAGCTGTTGGCCAGCACCTGGTGCTCGCCCTTGCCGGCCGCCACCTGTCCGGAATCGGCCAAGTTCTCGTCGAAGGCCATGCCCTCGGCGCCCACGCCGAGCTCCTCCAACTGGCGGCAGAGGTGGGCGCGCTCGTCGTTCAATCGCTGCTGCAGTTCTTCGAGTACGTCACTGGTCGGCACCGGGTCAGGGTAGCGAAGACCCGGACCTGCGATGCGCGGGACGACCCCGGGCGCGGGGATGAGCCTCCTCGTACACGCGCCGAAGGCGTTCGCCGGAGATCAGGGTGTACACCTGGGTGGTCGAGACCGAGGCGTGGCCCAGCAGCTCCTGGACGACGCGGATGTCGGCCCCGTGGTCGAGCATGTGGGTGGCGCAGGAGTGGCGGAGAACGTGTGGGGTGAGCCGCTCCCCCAGGCCGGACCGGTCGCCGTGTCGTCGCACGATGCCCCAGGCCCCCTGACGGGACAGCCGGCCGCCACGGGCGTTGAGGAACACCGCGGACGCATCTCCCCGGCGGGCCCAGCGCTCGGGCGCCATGCGGTCGCGCCCCGGCGGCGACAACCAGGCCCGCACCGCCTCTCGGGCCATGCCGGCCAGGGGGACGACCCGTTCCCTGGAGCCTTTGCCGAAGGCCCGGAGCACGCCCTGGTCGAGGTCGAGGTCGTCCAGCGACAGGCGCACCAGCTCCGAGATGCGCAACCCGGCACCGTAGAGGACCTCGAGCATGGCCCGGTCGCGACGGGCGGTGGCGTCGTTGCCGACCACGGCGGCGATGAGTGACGTCACCTCACTCTCAGCCAGCGCCTTGGGAAGCCCCTGGGGGACACGAGGGGCCTCTACCCCGACGGCCGGGTCCTCGCTCAAGTGGCCCTCCTGGCTCAGGAACCGGTGCAGGCAGCGCACCGCCACCATGGCCCGGGCCACCGACGCTGGGGCTCGGCCCCGGTCCCGCAGGTGGGCCACGTACTCCTCGATCGTCGTCGCCCTGACGTCGCCGAGCGCCATCGCCTGGGCCCCCAGCCATCCTACGTAGGCCCGCAGGTCACGCCGGTAGGCGCCGAGGGTGTTGGCCGAGCGGCCCTTCTCCACGGTCAGCCACGACAGGAACTCCTCGGCGGCGAGGGGGAGCTCCACCAACCGCGGCACGGCGCTCTCCGCCTTCACGCCCTCCCCACTGACGCCCGAGCGGCGGGCGGACCGGTCAGCGCCGTCGCCACCGAGGCGTTGGCCACTGCGCCCTCAAGGGTGTTGAGGCCCGCCTCCAGGGCGGGATCGGCAGTTGTCGCCCGGGCCACGCCGAGCTCGGCGATGGCGAGGATGTAAGGAAGGGTGGCGTTGGTCAGGGCGTAGGTCGAGGTGTAGGGCACGGCACCGGGGATGTTGCCTACCGCGTAGTGGAGCACGTCATGGCAGGTGTACACGGGGTGCGTGTGGGTCGTCTCTCGCATCGTCTCCACGCACCCGCCCTGGTCGATGGCGATGTCGACGATCACCGATCCCGGCTTCATCCCCACCACCATCTCTTCGGATACCACGGTCGGCGCCCGCCCTCCGGGGACCAGGACCGCTCCGATGACCAGGTCGGCCTCGACCACCGCCCGCTCCACCGCCCCCCGGTTGGAGGCGACGGTCATGATCCGGCCTTTGTGGATCTGGTCGACCCAGCGCAGCCGGTCGATGTTCTTGTCGAGCAGGACGACCTCGGCCTCCATGCCTGCCGCGATCCACGCCGCGTTCCAGCCGACGTTGCCGGCGCCAAGGACCACCACCCGGGCCGGGCGCACGCCGGGGGCGCCGCCGAGCAGTACCCCCCGGCCGCCGTTCTCCGCCTCCAGCCAGTGGGCGCCGATCTGGGGGGCCATGCGACCGGCCACCTCGCTCATGGGAGCGAGCAGGGGCAGGGCTCCATTGTCGTGCTGGACGGTCTCGTAGGCCAGCGCCGTGGCACCGCTGGCGAGTAGGGCGTCGGCGACGTGGGGGTAGGCGGCCAGGTGCAGGAAGGTGAATAGCACCAGGTCGGGGTGCAACCAGGCCAGCTCCTGCCCCTGGGGCTCCTTGACCTTGACGACCAGCTCGGCGGACCAGGCCTCGTCGGCGTTGACCATCCCGGCCCCGGCGACGACGTACTCGCCGTCGTGGATGGATGACCCCTCCCCCGCTCCTCGCTCGACCACGACCCGGTGGCCGTGGCTGGTGAGCTCCCGCACCCCCTCAGGGGTGAGCGCCACCCGGCGCTCGCTGTCCTTGACCTCTTTGGGCACCCCGACGAGCACCCCGCCACGGTAGTCGTGAGCCTTCGGAGGTCCGCCGGCGCAGGGCCGAAACCCATTCCCCAAAGTTCTGATGGCGAAAACCGGCCAGCAGCCCCCAACTGCGCCATCAGAAGCGATGGGGCTGAGGGGAGCGAAGTCAGCGAAGTCAGCGAAGGCCGAGGCGCTCCCGGGCCAGGGTTAGGCCGATTATGGTCTTGGCGTCGACCAGGCGGCCGTCGGCCACCATGGCGGGGACATCGGTCAGAGAGACGTGCTCGATGGCCATGTGGCGCTCCTCGACGCCTTGGGCCGACAGCGCCCCGCCCTCGAGGTCGAGGGCCAGGAAGACGATGGAGTGCTCGTCGCAGTAGCCGGGTGAGTTGTAGAACTCGGCCAGCTTCTCCAGTCGGCCGGCGCGGTAGCCGACCTCCTCCTCCAGCTCCCGGGCGGCGGCGGCCTCGGGGGCCTCCCCGTCGACGTCGAGCTTGCCGGCGGGGATCTCCAGCAGCAGGCCCTCGATGGCGCTGCGGTACTGGCGCACCAGCACCACCGTGTGGCCGTCGTCCAACACCGCCACCACCGAAACCGCCCCCGGGTGGTGGACGATCTCCCGCTCGAACTCGTCGCCGTCGGGGTCGACGAAGGTGGCGTTGACCAGGGTGACCACGTGGCCCCGGTGGATCACCCGCTCCTCACGCTTTGAGAAGCCGGTCACGCGGTGGTGACCGGGGCAGTGACGTCGCCAATCTCGAGCAGGTGGCGACGGCGCCCCTCGGCCCGCTCCAGGGCGGCGCCCACCAGCTCCCGGAACAGCGGAGCAGGGCGGTCGGGCCGGCTCTTGAACTCGGGGTGGGCCTGGGTGCCGACCCAGAAGGGGTGGTCTTCGAGCTCGACGAACTCGACCAGGCGGTTGTCGGGCGACACCCCGGAGCACACCAGGCCGGATCCCTCGAAGCGGGCCCGGTAGCGGGGGTTGAACTCGTAGCGGTGGCGGTGCCGTTCGTAGACGAGCCCGGCCCCGTAGGCCTTGGCCACCCGGGAGCCGGGGAGGAGGCTGGCCGGGTACACGCCCAGGCGCATGGTCCCCCCGAGGTCGACCACGGCCCGCTGGGTGTCCATGAGGTCGATGACCTTGTGGGGCGAGCTG
>JBPCJK010000038.1:0-18654 GCA_051005375.1 Acidimicrobiales bacterium | reverse complement strand
CATCCGGTTGTCGACCACCACCCCTCGGGGGGAGGTCTTGACACCGACCGCCTCGAGCCCGAGACCGTCGATGTTGGGGCTGCGACCGGCGGCCACCAGCAGCTCCTCGGACTCCCACCGCCGCCGGCCGCCAGCCAGGCTGGCGTGCACCACCTTGCGCCCCTCCTGAATGCTGACCCGCTCGATGTCGACGCCGGTGTGGAGCTCGACGCCCTCCTCGGCCAACAGCCTGGAGAGGGTGGCGACCAGGGCCGGCTCCTCCCTGGTGAGGATGGCGTCCATCTTCTCCAACACGGTGACGGCGACGCCGAGGCGGCCCATGGCCTGGGCCAGCTCGACGGCGATGGGACCGCCGCCGATCATGGTGATCGACGCCGGCGCTCGCTCCAGGCCAAAGACTGTCTCGTTGGTCAGGTAGCCGGCGTCGGCCAGCCCGTCGATGGGCAACGGCGACGGCCGGCTGCCGGTGCACAGCAGGATGAAACGGGTGTGCAGGACCCGGTCGCCCACCGCCACCTTCTGGGGCCCCACCAGACGGGCTTCCCCCGACACCACCTCGATGCCCAGGGCCTCGAAGCGCCCGGGGCTGTCGTCGGTGGTGGCGATGCTCTCCTGAATGGCGCTGACGCGGGCCCACACCGCCGCGGTGTCGATGGTGGGTTCCACCGCCGACAGGCCCCAGCGATCTGCGGTGCGCATGAGCTGCGCCACCTTGGCCGACGCCAGTAGCGCCTTGCTGGGCACGCAGCCGGTCCACAGGCACTCGCCTCCCACCCGGTGGCGTTCGACCACCGCCACCCGCAGCGGGAGCGACGCGGCGAACTCGGCTGCCACCATGCCGCCCGAACCCATGCCCACGACGACGAGGTCGTAGCGCCCGGTCATGGCCAGAGCCTACGGGACCAGCGGACAGGCACCCTGCTCTTGGCTCGGCGGCTTCGCCGCCGAGAGTGAAAGGCGTTGCTTTCCCGCTCTTGCCGCTTCGCCCGAGCTCGGGAATCCGTCTGCTGTTGCCACGCTGCTGTTTCGACGAGGATTCCCGGGCGAGCAGGGCCGCTCGGGCCACGGCTGCGCGCGCGGCGCATCCTCTCTAGGCTGCCTGCGCTATGAGCGACCCCCGCATGGAGGACCACGCCGTCGGTGTGGAGCTGCAGCTCACCGAGCTGGTTGAGAACCGCGAACGGGCGCTGGTCCAGGGCCGCACCGAGCGAGCCCAGGAGCTCCTGGCCGAGATCGAGGGCCTGCAGGCCGAGCTGGCAGCCACGGCCGACCAGATCGCCGTCGAGCACTTCGACCACGCCCACATCGCCGACGAGGACAGTGTCGGGGGGAGCCAGGAGTAGCGTCATCGCCCGTGACGATGGCCGTGGAGACCGAGGGCCTGGAGCGCAGGTTCGCACGCACCGTGGCCGTGGACAGGGTCGACTTGGCCGTGCCCGCCGGGCAGGTCTACGGCTTCCTCGGCCCCAACGGCGCCGGTAAGTCGACGTTGGTTCGGATGCTGTGCACCCTGCTGGCGCCCACCGGGGGGCGGGCTCACGTCGCCGGTCACGATGTCGCCACCGAGGCCGGCGTCGTGCGCCTCAAGATCGGGGCGGCCCTCCAGGAGGCTGCCCTCGACGGCACCCAGACCGGCGTCGAGTTGCTGGCCCTCCAGGCCCGGCTCTACGGCCTGACTCGAGCCGAGACCAACGCCCGCCTCGACGACCTGCGCCGGCTCGTCGACATCGGTGACGCACTCGACCGGCCCATCGAGACCTACTCGGGGGGCATGAAGCGCCGCCTCGACCTGGCTGCCGCGCTCGTGCACAACCCGGTCGTGCTGTTCCTCGACGAGCCCACCGCCGGCCTTGACCCGGCCAGCCGGCAGCGGGTGTGGGAGGAGGTGCGGAGGGTAAACGTGGAGCTCGGCATGACCATCTTCCTCACCACCCAGTACCTGGAGGAGGCCGACGCCCTGGCCGCTCGGGTGGGGATCATCGACCGGGGGCGGTTGGTGGCCGAGGGCACGCCCGCAGAGCTGAAGCGCTCCATCGGCGCCGACGTCATCGTGGCCTCCGTCGACGGCGACACCGGGCCGGCCAGGCGGGCCCTTGCCGAAGTGGTGGGCGTCGAGCGAGTCGACGTCCGGGGCGACGAGCGGGGCGGGGAGCTGGCCATCGGCGTGGTCGACGGCGCCGCCGCCCTCAGCCCCGTCGCCATCACCCTCGCCGGGTGCGGGATCAGGGTCCGGACGCTGACCTTGCGGACCCCGACACTCGACGACGTGTTCCTCGCCCTCACCGGCGATCACCTCGGCGGTGATCACACCGGCGATGACCGGCCCCCCCTGGCCGAGGTGGCCAGGTGAGCGTGCCAGCCACGGCCCCGACCACTGCCGCACCACCGGCGAGGGCGAGGATCCAGGGCCGACAGGCCGGCTTCGTCTCCGACGTGGTCGCCGTCGCCGGCCGGGCGGTGCGGGCCATCCCCCGTAAGCCGGCTGCCGTGATCCCCTTCCTGGTCATCCCCGTGTTCTTCTTCGTGGTCAACACCGGGTCCCTCCAGACCGTCGCCGACGGCCTCGGCCCAGGGTTCGACATCAAGGCCTTCCAGCTCCCGGTGGCCATCATCTTCGCCGTCACCGGCAGCTCCAGGGCGTCGACGCTGGTAACCGACCTCCAGTCCGGGTACTTCGACCGCCTGCTCATGACACCGGTGCACCGCCTCGCCCTCCTCCTCGGCCTCATGGTCGCCGACTTCACCCTGGTGGCGGCGCTCACGGTCCCCATCATCGTCCTCGCCCTGGTGGTCGGGGTGCACTTCGCCACCGGGCTGGTGGGCATGGCCGCCTTCATCGTCCTCGCCGCTTCCTGGGGGCTGGCCTTCACCGGTTTCCCCTACGCCATCGCCTTGAAGACCGGGAACCCGGCGGCTGTCAGTGCCAGCCACGTCATCTTCTTCCCGTTCGCCTTTCTGACCACCGCCTACCTGCCGAGGGCGGCCCTCACCGGCTGGCTCAGCACCATCGCCCGCTACAACCCGGTGACCTACGTCCTCGACGGGCTGCGGTCGCTGGTGTCCTCGGGATGGGACCTCGGCTCACTGGCTGGGGGAGTGGCCGCCGTGGCCCTCACCGCGGCGGTGAGCATGACCCTCGCCCTGCTCGCCCTGCGGGGACGTGTCACCGTCCGCTAGCAAGACAACGCGGGCTACCGTTCGAGGATGGCCACCGCCACCCCTTCGCCCACGCCCAACCCCGACGCCACCAAGTACACCCTGGACCTCACCCTGCCGGCGACCATGAACGTGGCCGACGCCGACGAGGCCGATGCCGCCGGCAACCGCTTCGCCGCCGAGGTCCTGCGTACCGAAGGGGTGGCGTCGGTGTTCGGCACGGCCAACTTCGTCACCGTCACCCGCCGCTCCGACGCTGACTGGGACCTCATCACCGCTGCCGTGCAGGCTGCCGCCGCCGAGCACCTGTAAGCGGGCGACGGTGCGCTCCCACCGTGGCGTCCCCACCGGGACGGGAGTGACGGAGGTGGCGGCCGAGGACACCCACGACCTGCGTCGGCAGGTGCTGCGCAGCGGTCGGGCCGACCTCGAGGTGCGCTTCCCCGAAGACGAGGAGCCGGGCGCCTTCCACCTGGCCGTTCTCGACCAGGGCCGACGCCCGGTGGCCGTCGTGACCATCAGCCCCGCCCCGACCACCTGGCGGCCAGGCGTCGACGCCTGGCGGGTGCGGGGCATGGCGGTGACGCCCGAGCTCCGGGGCACCGGCCTGGGGACCCAGCTGCTCGGGGCGGTGGTGGCGAGGGCCCAGGCGTCAGGGGTGGCGGTGCTGTGGGCCGACGGCCGCGACACCGCCCTGGACTTCTACCGTCGCCGGGGCTGGATGGTGGAGGGTGAGGGCTACCTGGCCGCCACCGACATGTCCCACCACACCGTGGTGCTCGACCTGTGACGGAACCTCCACCACCGTGAAGGGCGAGGGCCGAGAGGCGGGGGCCGCTACGGTCGGCACCGTGGCTGGCGGGGAGCGGTTGGTGCTCAGCCGGGGCTGTGCCATCGACGTGGCCGAGCTGCACTGGAGGTTCAGCCGCAGCGGCGGGCCCGGCGGCCAGCACGCCAACACCTCCGACACCCGGGCCGAGGTGGTCTTCGACGTGGTCGGGTCGGCGTCGCTCGGCCCCCGCCAGCGCCAACGGCTGCTCGAGCGCCTCGGCTCCGAGGTGCGGGTGGTGGCGTCGGACGAGCGCTCCCAGGCCCGGAACCGGGCTATCGCCCTCGACCGCCTCCAGGCCCGCCTGGCCGAGGCGCTCTATGTGGCGCCGGCCCGCCGGCCCACCCGACCGACGATGGGTTCCCGGCGGCGGCGCCTCGACGCCAAGTCCCGCCGGGGCCAGACCAAGCGCCTACGCCAGCCGCCTACCGACTGAACGCCCGGCTCACGCAGCTCGTCGGCCGTCGAGCTTGCGGATGCGGACCACGTCGGCGGTCCGGAAGCTGGCCAGGCGCACGCTCCAGCAGTCGACCACCCGACGGCCGGCGTCGGTGCTGAAAAACGTGGTCAGCGGCCCCTCCAACTGGTAGGTGTCGGCTCCCACCACCACCTCGCTGGCCCCGTCGTTGATCGTCACCTCGTAGCCCACCCCGGCATCATGGACCCCATTGCCTGGGGGCATCCAGAGGAGAACCCTGTGAATTTCGAGATGGCGACCTTTGATCTGGCCAGCGCCGAGGCCGAATTGGCCCGGCGCCACCCGCCGCTGGCCGCCCTCATCCTGGGGTGCGGTCCGTGCACGCTGGCCTCGCGCCGGGGCACCATCGAGAGCCACTTCGAGGCCATCGCCTCATCCATCGTCTACCAGCAGCTGGCGGGGGCGGCGGCGGGGGCGATCTGGGGCCGGGTGCGGGCCCTGGTCGACGGTGACTTCACCGCCGACGCCGTCCTCGCCCTGGAGTCGCTCCAACCGGGGTCGCTCCGGAGCGCGGGGTTGTCGGGGGCCAAGGCGAGAGCGCTGGCCGACCTGTCCGAGCGGGTGGCGACCGGGGCGCTCGACTTGGGGGAGTTGGACACCCTCGGCGACGAGGAGGTGGTCACCCGCCTGTCGCAGGTACGGGGGGTCGGTCGGTGGACGGCGCAGATGTTCCTCATCTTCCGGCTCGGCCGCCTCGACGTGTGGCCCACCGGCGACCTCGGGGTACGCCGGGGCTTGGCCGTGATGGACGGCCTGGCCGAGGTCCCGCTGGTGGTGGCCATGGAGGCGTTGGGGGAGCGGTTCCGGCCGTGGCGATCGGTGGTGTCGTGGTACTGCTGGCGGGCCCTGGAGGTGGCGGACCTACCTACCGGTAGGTAGGATTCGGGCATGGATCGCGACACTGACCTCCTTCACGAGCTGGCCCCTGTTGCCGAGCAGTTGCTCGAACGGCATCTGGCCCACGCCAAGGAGTGGTTTCCCCATGAGCTGGTGCCCTGGAGCCTGGGGCGCGACTTCGAGGCCGACGAGGAGTGGGACCCGGCGCAGGCCCCCATGGACGAGGCGGTGCGCAGCGCCTTGTTCGTCAACCTCCTGACAGAGGACAACCTGCCCCACTACTTTCGCACCATCAACGGGCTCTTCGGGATCGACGACGCCTGGGGCGCCTGGTCCAACCGCTGGACGGCGGAAGAGGGCCGCCACGCCATCGTCATCCGCGACTACCTCACCGTTACCCGCAGCGTCGATCCCGTCGCCCTGGAGCGGGGCCGCATGTTCCAGGTGAGCTCGGGCGAGGTGCCCCAGCCCGAGTCGGTGGTCGACGGCCTAGTCTACGTCACCCTTCAGGAGCTGGCCACCCGCATCTCCCATGGCAACACCGGACGGCTTCTGGCCGACCGCCGGGGCCGCGACGTCATGGCCCGGGTCGCCGGCGACGAGAACCTCCACCACGTCTTCTACCGTGACGCCACCAGCGCCGTGCTCGAGCTCGACCCGTCGTCGGTGGTCCTGGCCATCGACCGCCAGGTGCGGGGCTTCGAGATGCCAGGGACCGCCATCCCGAACTTCGCCGCCCACGCCAAGGCCATCGCCCATGCCGGCATCTACGACTTCGCCAACCACCACGACCGCATCCTCAAGCCCGTCGTGCTCGGCCACTGGCGCCTCGAGTCGCTGGAGGGCCTGAGCCCCGAGGCCGAACAGGCCCGTACCCGAGTCATCGACTACATCACCCGGGTGGGCAAGGCTGCCCGGCGCATCGCCGGACGGCGCCAGACCCGGCTCGATGTCGCCGACGCCGCCGACGTCGCTGCCGCCACCGGCACCCGGGACCCCGCCCTGGTGTAGCCCCACGGCGTTCTTTCGTCGGTGACACGCACCAGGTGCCGGTGAGCGACGAAAGACCGGTGTTGGTCGGGAGTTGGGTCGGTATGGCGAACTTAGGAGCCCCTTATCCCTGGAGAGGGCGCTGAGCGGGCATCCTTCGAGGATGCGGCTGCCCCGGTTGTTCGCCACTGGGCTGTGGGCGGCGGCCACGGTGGGGTCGACGGCCATGATCTGGACGGCAACGTCGGTCGTCGCCGCCGACGTGACCGATCGCCCTCCCTCGGTCCTCGCCCACCACGAGGTGGTGAGCGACCTGGAGTCGGCTCTGTCAGGCCCCACGACGACGCCGACCACCACCGCCCCGGCGCCGGACCTCCCCACGGCGACGGTTCCGGCTGGCGATCGAGGTCCGGCGCCCGGGGGCGCAAACGCGCCGATGCCGCCAGCGCCTCCCTCCCGGACCCCGACGCCGGCGGTCACGGTTGCGCCGTTCTCGCCCTCACCCACGCCCGCGACCGTCCCTCCGGCGCCGCTCCCCGACGCCGAGCCGGGCAGCCCGCCGACGACGCAACCGCCGTCGCGCCCCACCGCCACCTACTCGACCACCGGTGGTGTGGTCAGGGTTGCCTGCAGCGGCATCTTCATCGACCTGGTCTCCGCCATCCCGCGCAACGGCTACGCCGTCGATGTGGTGGCGGGCGGGCCGGCGAACGTCGACGTCCGCTTTGTCGGGCCGGGCGAGGAGGTGTCGGTCAAGGCGGTGTGCTTCGGCCAACCGATCCGGTACTACGACCAGGGCCCCCCGCCCAGGCAGCCGCCTGGCTCCTGACGCCGAAGGCGACCGCTCGATCAGGAGCGCTCGGGCGGCGGTCCGAAGGAAACCTCGATCCGAGCTCCACCCTTGGGCGAGCGCCCGGCCGAAAGCCGGCCGCCGGAAGCCTCCGCCGTGCGGCGCACGATGTCCAGACCCAGGCCGGTGCCGGACCCGCCGCTCGTCCCCCGTGTGGGGAGCACGCGCCCTGGGAGACCGGGGCCGGCATCCTCGACGACCAGCACCCACCTGCGGTCCGATCCGGCGACGACCTCGACCGAGAAGGACGAGCCGCCGGGGGTGTGAGCCAGCACGTTGTTGACCAGGGCGTCCAGGCAAACCTCCAGCGCTCCCTGCGACACGCCGGTCGGTTGCGGACCGCTGGGTACGTGCACCGTGAGCTCACGGCCCTGGCCGGTGGCCAGGATCGACCAGAAGGCCAGCCGGTGGCGGACCACCTGGCCGAGGTCGCAGGCCTCGTGACGGTCGGCCCTTCGCTGGCGGCGAGAGCTCCTCCGGGACTCCTGGATGACCTGGGTGACCACCTCCTCCAGGCGGTCGACGTCCTTGGCCAGGCGCAGCCGATCTTCGGCCGACGCCAGCCCCTCGGCGTCCAGGCGAAGGGCGGTGAGGGGGGTTCGCAGCTGGTGCGACAGGTCGGCGGCCCCCTCTCGCTCGGCGGCCAGGAGATCGCCGATGCGATCGGCCAGCCCGTTGACGGCGAGCCCCACCTCCGCCACCTCGGGGGGGCCGGCGGGCGAGACCCGAGCGTCCAGATCACCCCGCTGGAGCCGGCGGGTCACCAGGTACAGCTCGCTCATGGGTTGGACGATGGACAGGGCCAGGCGGTCGGCGAGCCCAACGGCGACCACCACCACCATGGCGCCGACGGCGACGAGGATGGCCCATGCGCGCTGGACGCCGCGGTTCAACAGCGAGGCGGCGACCCGGACCCGCACCACGGCCGTGGCCCCGGGGTCGGATCCCACGATCCCGACGAGGATGTCCCGGCCGCCGTCAGGCCCGGCAGCGGTGAAGGAGCGGCCCTTGCGGGCCAACTCGACCTCGGCATCGACGGGCACAGGCGGCCCGAGCACCGTGCCGTCGGGCAGGTACAAGGTGATGGGCCGGGAGCTGCCGGCGTTGGCTTGCTCCACCAGTTGGGTGATGGTGGGCAGCTGTCCGGGCACGGCGCTGACGGCGCCGGCCAGCGACCGGGACTCGAGCTTGGCCGCGTCAAGCGCTCGGTTGACGGCAACCACCTGGATGAGGCGGCCGAGGGGGATGCAAAAGGCCAACACGATCATGGTCGTCACCGCCGCCGCCGTGAGCGCCAGGCGAGCTCTCACGGAGCGGCGGGGTCGATCAGCATCACGCCCACGCCTCGCACGCTGCGCAGGTAGCGAGGCGCCCTCGCCGACTCACCAAGCTTGGTGCGCAACCACGACAGGTGGACGTCGACGGTCTTCTCAGGACCGCCATAGGGCTGGCGCCACACCGCGGCCAGGAGCTCCCGCTTGGACACGACCTCTCCTCGTCGGGCGGCCAGGTGCCAGAGCAGGTCGAACTCCTTTCGGCTCAAGTCCATGAGCTGTCCGTCCACGGTGGCGACCCGGCTGCGGCTGTCCATGGTCAAGCCACCGATGCGCATCGGCTCCTCCACGTCGTCTGCCCTGATCCGGCGGAGCACCGCCCGAATGCGAGCCTCGAGCTGCTCGGCCGAGTACGGCTTGACCACGTACTCGTCAGCGCCGGCGTCGAGGGTGTGGATGATCGCCCCCTCGTCGTCGCGGGCGGTGGCCACGATCACCGGGACGTTGGTCACCGCCCGCAGCATCCGCAGCAGCTCGAGGCCGTCGATGTCGGGCAGGCCGAGGTCGAGGACGACCACGTCGGGGCCCTGGTCCACGATCTGGCCCAAGGCGCCCAGTCCGGTGGAAGCTCCCAACACCACGTGCCCACGCTCGGTCAACCCTCGGGTGACGGCGGCCAGGATGTCGGTGTCGTCCTCAACCACGGCGACGGTCGTCACACGCTGGACGCTAACCGCCCGACGTTTCCTGCAATCCGTTCCAAGACTTATGTGCGACTTTGCCCGGGGTTAGGCATCGGCCCTCCACACTTAGCCTCAGTTGCCACGCCGCATGGCGTGACCACCGAAAAGGCGACCTGCTGGTGACAGCAGCGAGCAACGTCACCGGGCCTGCAAAGCGTAGGCGGCCGGACTACCGAAGTGGAAAGGATCAGACATGCCTGGATTTCTCGCTGCACTGATTGCCAAGTTGACGGGGGCGGGGACACTGGTCAAAGCCGCCATCGCCGCCACCGCGGCACTGACCATGGGGTTGGCCGGCGGCGCCGCCGCCGGTGTCATCCCGATGGCTGCCGGAAACGCCGGCGCCGGGGTGACTGCCCAACCCGTCGTCGAGCAGACCGCCGCCACCGTGGGCTCGACCACCGACCAGTTGCCAGACCTGACTTCGGCGACAACCGATGCCCAGGCCGACAACGAGGCCTCGGTGACGCCGCCCACCAGCTCGACCTCGGCCCAAGCCAGCACCGGTGGCACCGTCCCGACCGTCGCCGACCTCACCGACGTCGCCGACGTCGCCGGCGTCGACATCCCCGCCATCCCTGCGATGCCCGCCCTTCCCAGCTGCGTGACCGATCTGATCCCCACCGGGGGGAGCATTCCCGATCCGACCCAGCTGGTCTCCCAGCTTCCCACCTGCATCCTGAGCGTCGTCACCGCCAACCTGCCGCTCGACCTCATCCAGGGAGTCATCGATTCGGCCAACCTGCCCATCGACCTGTCCGGGTGCCTGTCGTCGGTGGTCAGCGCGGTGCCCACCTTCGTCAGCGGTGATATCTCCGGCCTGTCGGGGATCCTCTCGGACTGCCTGCCTGCAGGGATGATCCCCGGCACCGGCTCCGGTTCCGGCTCGATCCCCGGCTTGGGCTCCGGCTCTGGCTTTGACTTCGGCTCGTTCTTCCCCGGCTCCGGCTCCGGCTCCGGCTCCGGCTCGGGCACCGGCACCGGCACCGGCTTCGGTTCGTTCTTCGGCTCCGGCTCCGGCTCCGGCTTGTAGCACACCACCCTCCTCGACCGACGAGACCCCCGGCCTGGCGCCGGGGGTCTCGTCGCGATGAGCGCTCGTGTCCGAGGGCTCGTTGACCTTCAGCAGCGAGCTCAAAGCTTGTGCGCTGCCGCCGAGCTGACCGGGTCGACCGCCGAACGGACCGCCTCTGACCAGGTCGACCCCGTTGCCGGCGGCCGTGCCGGGGACGTCCCTCCGTCACCTCGTCAATCGACGGCGCGATGGCGGAAGCCGGCGATGCCGCCGGCCAGGGCCACCACGGTGATGCCCAACAGGGCAGCCGCAGCGATGGCAGTGGACATGTGCGGGACCTGGGGGACCATGGCCGAGCGCATCCCCTCGCTGGCGTAGGTGAGCGGGTTGACCAGGGTGAGGACCTGGAACCAGGCCAGACCACCGAGGCTCGGCCATGGGTACTGGCTGCAACCGGTGAACAGCAACGGGGTCAGGACCAGGGAGAAGACGATGTTGATCCGACGGACGTCCACCACGGTCCCCAGCACCAGTCCGGTGGCAGACCCGACGACGGCGGCCAGGACCAAAAAGGCGACGAGCTGGACCGAACGCTCGGCGTGGATGGGCAGCCTCCCGATCACCAGCAAGGAGATCGGGAACATGAGCGCACCGGCGATGAGGGCTTGGAGGGTGGCGAAGGCCACCTTCTCCACGGCCACCATGGTGGTGGACAGGGGGGCGAGGAGGCGGTCCTCGATCTCCTTGGTCCAGCCGAACTCGATGACCAGGGGCAGGGCGATGGACTGTAGACCGGTCAGGAACACGGTGAGGGCGATGATCCCCGGGATGAGCACGTCGACGAAGTCGCCCTGGACGAAGCCAAGACTGGTGAGGATCTTGCCGAAGACGAAGACGAAGAAGAAGGGCTGGAGCACCACCTTGGCCAGAAACGTCGGCAGCGTGGCGCCGGTCACGAAGAGGTCGCGCCAGAAGATCGAAGCGAAGACGCGCACGCCGCTGACCGAGCCTTCGCTGACGGCGCTGTCACCCGCCCCGGCTGAACCCGGTGTCGTGGTGGTGGTCGTCATCCCCGCAGCTCACGTCCGGTCAGGTGGATGAACACGTCCTCCAGGCTGGGTCGGCCCACACCGATGTCGGTGACGGCGGCCCCGTGGTCCAGGAGGACCTGGACGACCGGGGCGACCAGTCCGGCGGCGTCCACCGAGCAGTACAGCCGGAGGGACCACGGCGGATCATCGCCGTAAGCGGCATCGAGAGCCGCTTGGCTCTGGCCTTCGCCAGTGGTCGACGGGAGAGGCCGATCGGTAACGATGCCCTCGTCAGCGTCGTCGATCCCGGCTTGGCCCGCAGCCCCGGTCCCGCTGAGCTGCTCGACCCGCTCCACCCCGGACAGCTCCTGGAGGGAAGCCTGCAGCAGCTTCGGGTCAGCTGCACCGGGCTGTAGGGCCAGGGTCAGCGTGGCCCGTCCAGGTACCAGACTGGTGAGCCCGGTCGGGGTGTCGAGGGTCAGCAGCTTGCCGTGGTCCATGATCGCCACCCGGTCGGCAAGGGAGGCGGCTTCGTCCATGTCGTGGGTGGTGAGCACGACGGTGACACCTCGCCGGCGCAGGCTACGGATGCGGTCCCAG
Source organism: Acidimicrobiales bacterium (assembly GCA_051005375.1). Taxonomy (GTDB): domain Bacteria; phylum Actinomycetota; class Acidimicrobiia; order Acidimicrobiales; family CADCSY01; genus JADDRA01. The sequence continues at coordinate 6,851 of JBPCJK010000038.1, read as the reverse complement.
ACGAAGAGGCGGGCCTGGGGATCGAGCCCGGTGCTGGGCTCGTCCAGGAAGAGGACTCGGGGCTGGTGCATGAGGGCCCGGGCGATCATCACCCGCTGCATCTGCCCGCCCGAGAACCGGTCGACCTTGTCGTTGGCCCGGTCGGTCAGGCCGAACTCATCGAGCAGGGCATCGGCCCGGGCCACGCGCACGGCCGGCGGCAACCCGAAGTAGGCGCCGTGGAAGAGGAGGTTGCGACGAGCCGAGAGGGAGCGGTCCAGGTTCATCCGCTGGGGTACCACGGCCAGGGCGGTGCGGGCGCCGACAGGGTCCAGGGCCACGTCGAAGCCGGCCACCAAGGCCTGACCGCCGGTGGCGCGGGCCCGAGTGGTCAGGATCCCCACGATGGTGGTCTTGCCCGCCCCGTTGGGCCCGAGAAGGCCGAACACCTCCCCCCGGCCCACCTCGAAGGAGACCCCGTCGACGGCGTTGACCGGTCGGTTGGGGTAGCGCTTGACCACGTCCCGCACCACCACGATGGGAGCAGGGCCGTCGGTCTCAACCAGGGCCCGGCACCCCCCCGCCGTTAGCGTGGGCGACCGGGACCCGGGCCTGCACGGCGCCGAGCATTCGGTGGTGGACCTCGTCAGGGTCGCCCACCCCGTCGACCCTGATGAGCAAGCCGGTGTCCTCAAGCCAGGCCAGAAGGGGCGATGACTCCTGCTCGTAGTCGGCCAGGCGGCGGTTGATGGCGGCATCGGTGTCGTCTGTGCGACGGGCTACAGTCCCCCCGCACTCCCGGCAGGAGGTGATGTCAGGGCCGCCGGGGCTGGCGCTGGAGGTCGCGCCGCATCCCTGGCACACCCGTCGGGCGGCGAGGCGGGGCAGGACCACGCAGGTGGGGACGTGCAGCTCCACGGCTACGTCGGCGGCTGCCGCTCCCAGCATGTCGAACAAGGCCCGGCCCTGGCAGAGCGTGCGGGGGAACCCGTCGAGCAGGTAGCCGGCCGAACGGGCGTCCGGGCTTCCCAGGCGGCGGGCCACGACGTCGAGCACGATCTCGTCCGGCACCAGGCGGCCGGCGTCGAGGTACTCCACCGCTCGACGTCCGAGATCGGTGCCGGTGGCAGCCTCAGCCCGGAACAGCTCTCCGGTGGAGACGTGAGGGACCGACAGGCAGGCGGCGAGGCGGGCGCATTGGGTGCCCTTGCCCGCTCCCTGGCGGCCCAGGACGATCAGGCGGGTTCTGTGGTCCATCGACTCCCCTGGCCTCGGATCGACTGAGGGTACCGGTTCAGCCCACCCTTCCCCCGCCATCTGGCCTTCACGTCCAGGCTCCCTGTCACGTCCAGGCCCCCCGTCGCTGGAGCACGGTCTTGAGCACGACAGGCTGGTCGGTCATGATCCCGTCGACGCCGAGGTCCAGCAGCCGGCCCATCTCCTCGGCGTCGTCGATGGTCCAGACGTGGACCTGCATCCCTCGGTCGTGGGCGGTCTCGACCAGTCGAGCGTCGGTGACGGTGACACCCCGTCTGGCCACGGGGACCTGGGCGCACGATGCCGGGAGCCGCCCGGTGGGAACCCCGAGCGAGGCAGCCTTGAGCCGAGCGATGCCCACCGGGCCGAGGGACGTGCACATGTCGGGGCCGATCTGGCGGCGCACCCGGGCCAGACGGCGGTCGGAGAACGCGCCCACGCACACCCGGTCCACGCTGGACGTCCGCTTCAGCACCGCCGCCAGGGGGGCGACGGCGGCGTCATGCTTGGGATCGACGTTCACCCGGACCTGGGGCCAGGCGCCCAGCACGTCCTCGAGGAGGGGGATGGCGTGTTCACCGGTGATCTTCGCCCGTTTCACCACCGACCATGGCAGGTCGCCGATACGACCGGAGCCGTCGGTCATCCGGCCCAGCTCGTCGTCGTGGAAGGCCACCAGGACGCCGTCACTGGTGGCATGCACATCGGTCTCCAGATAGCGGTACCCAAGCGACACCGCATGCTCGAAGGCGGCCATGGTGTTCTCGGGATGCTCCCCGGCGCCTCCCTGGTGGGCGAAGGCAAGGGGACCGGCGTGGTCGAGGAAGGGCCAGGGCGACGGCGGCATCGACCGGTCACCCTATCGAGGGGGACGCCCTACCCCGGCCCGGCTGCTGCTGGCATCCCGACGCACCTAGTCGCGTCGCTGCCTCTGAGTCGAGAGTCGGCCCGTTCCTCGGACCAGAGCCTTGCCAACGCTCGCTAACGTGACGGAGTGGACCTGAGCGCAAGGTTCGCCGAGGTGGTCAGCCGACCGGAGGCAGCGGTGCCACTCGACGAGGCGGCCTTGCTCATCGCCGCCCACGCCAGGCCCGACCTCGACGTGGCCGCAGCCCAGGACCGACTCGACCGGCTGGCCCACGAGGTGCCGGCGCCGACCGTCGACGCCCTGCGCCACCACCTCTTCGCCGAGGCGAGGTTCTCGGGGAACCACGCCGACTACTACGACCCCCGGAACTCCTACCTCGACCAGGTCCTCGAACGGGGGGCCGGCATCCCCATCACCCTGTCGGTGCTGATGATCGAGGTGGGACGACGGCTCGAGGTGCCCCTGGCGGCGGTCTCGATGCCTGGGCACTTCCTGGTAGGTGACCAGCGTCAACCCGACCGGTTTGTGGATCCCTTCGACCGGGGCGCGGTGCTCGACCGGTCCGGTTGTGAAGCCCGCTTCCGGGCCATCCATCCGCCCGGGACGGCGTTCGAGGCGAGGTTCCTGGAGCCGGTGCCCACCCGCAGCGTCCTGGCCCGCATGTTGGCCAACCTCGACGCCATCGCCACCGCCCGGGCCGATCGGACCATGCTGGCCTGGGTGGTCCGCCTGCGAACCTGTCTGCCCGGGGCGTCCCCCGCAGAGCATCGCCGGCTGGCGTCGGTGTTGGCGGCCTCATGTCGCTTCGGCGAGGCGGCCGATGTGCTGGAGCGACTGGCGGCGCACACGTCGGGGAGGGCGGGCGATGAGGATGTCGCCGACGCCCGTCGGTTGCGAGCCCGGCTCAACTGAAGAGACGCTTCCGACTGCGCCCGCAAGTGCGAAAGCCGGGCGGCACGGGCAGAATACTTCGCAGTGCTAACCAACACCGCACCCCCCGATGTCCGCCTCGCTGCCCAGCTCCGGTTGGCCGTCGTCCGGCTGGCCCGCCAGCTCCGTCGCCACAGCGTGGGCGGTCTCACGCCATCGCAGCTCTCCGCCCTGGCCAGTGTGTCCAAGCTGGGCCCAGTTCGTCTGGGGGATCTGGCGGCCAGGGAAGGAGTGGCGCCCCCGACGCTCACCCGGATCGTCGCCGCCCTGGAGGACAAGGCGCTGGTCGAGCGCAACACCGATCCGATCGACGGTCGCTGCTCGCTGATCGGCCTCAGCTCCGAGGGGTCTGACACCCTGGATTCCATCCGCAGCGAGGCCACGGCGCTGCTCGCCACCCGCCTGCGCTCCTTCACGCCCGACCAGCGCGCCCAGCTGGCTGCCGCCCTGCCCCTACTCGAGGGCCTGATCGAGGATCGATCACCGCCTCCGGGGACCTCGCCGTGAGCACCATCGTCGGCGGCGTGCGGGTGACCATGGCCCGCACCTTCAGCGCCCTGCGAATCCAGAACTACCGGCGCTACGCACTGGGCCAGGCGGTGTCGCTCAGCGGCACGTGGATGCAACGGGTGGCCCAGGCCTGGTTGGTGCTCGAGCTTGGCGGCAGTGGCACCGAGATCGGGGTGGTCACCGCGCTTCAGTTCCTCCCCATGCTCCTGCTCGGGGCGTGGGGAGGCGTAGTCGTCGACCGTGTCGACAAGCGGCGCCTATTGGTGGTCACCCAGTCCCTGGCGGCAACACTGGCCCTGGTCCTCGGGGTCCTCACGGCCACGGGCGTGGTGCGTATGTGGATGGTCATGGGCCTCGCCGCCGGGCTCGGGCTGGTGCAGCTGCTCGACAACCCCGCCCGCCAGACCTTCGTCATGGAGATGGTCGGGCCCGACCAGCTGGTCAACGCCGTGACCCTCAACAGCGTCACCGTGAACGCCGCCCGCATGGTCGGCCCGGCGGTGGCGGGCACGCTCATCGCCACCGCCGGCACGGCCGCCTGCTTCCTGGTCGACGCCGCCTCCTACCTGGTGGTGATCGCCGCCTTCGCCTCCATGAGCGAGGCCGAGCTCCTCCGTCCCCCGGTCGTCCCCCGTCGTCCGGGGCAGCTCCGGGAGGGCCTGGCCTATGTGTGGCGCACCCCTGCCCTGCGGGCGCCCCTGGTCCTCATGGCCATCGTCGGGGCCTTCGCCTACGAGTTCCAGGTGATCCTCCCGCTCATGGCCCGCTTCGTCTTCGACGGCGGCCCCGGGACCTACGGGGCCATGACCGCCGCCATGGGTCTGGGGGCGGTGGTCGCCGGCCTGCTCATCGCCGGGCGCAACCGGACCGGACCTCGCTCGCTGGTGATGGCCGCCAACGTCTTCGGCGCCCTGATCCTGCTGGCTGCGGCCGCACCCAACCTCGCCCTGGAGCTGGTGGCCCTGGTGGGCATGGGCGCAGGGAGCATCGCCTTTCTGGCCCTGGCCAACACCACCTTGCAGCTCACCGCTGCCCCAGAGATGCGGGGCAGGGTGATGTCCCTGTGGTCGATCGCCTTCCTCGGCACGACGCCCATCGGGGGACCGGTGGTGGGGTTCGTCGGCGAGCATCTGGGACCTCGGGTGGGCCTGGCCCTCGGGGGAGTGGCCACCATCGTGGCCGCCGCCGGGCTGGCCCGCACCCTCGCTGCGCAGGCCCCGGTACCCTCCGCCAGGGATGCCGCTGCCGCCTGAGCCTCCAGGTGCCCCGGCCCCTACGACCACGGCCTTCGTGTTGGGCGGGGCCGGGAACATGGGGGCGATCCAGCTGGGGATGCTGCGGGCGCTTCTCGAGCGCCAGGTGGTCCCCGACGTGGTGGTGGGGTGCTCGGTCGGCGCCCTCAACGGCGGCGCCATCGCCTCGGGCCCCACCCTGGAGACCCTGGCCCGTCTGGAGGCCCTGTGGCTGGGGCTGTCGGCCTCCGACGTGTGGCCGTCTCGGACGGCGGCCAGCGTGGTGCAGCTGCTGCGACGCCGGCCGGCCATCAACAGCAACGACGGGCTGCGGCGGGTGGTGGACCGGTTCCTGCCGGGAGCGACCTTCGCCGACCTGGAGCTGCCCTTCGCCTGCGTGGCCACCTCACTCGACACCGGGCGGGAGCGTTGGTTCACCGAGGGTTCGCTGGTCGATGCGGTGCTGGCCTCTTCCGCCCTGCCCGCCCTGCTCCCGCCGGTGGAGGTCGACGGCGAGGCCCTCATCGATGGGGCCACCGTCAACGTGGTGCCCCTGGCCAAGGCCCTGGAGATGGGGGCGACCCGGGTCTTCATCCTCCAGCTCAAGGATCTCGACGCCACCCCCCGGCGCCCCCGCCGCCCGCTCGACGTCCTGCACCGGGCGTTCGCCATCTCCCGCAACTCCCGCTTCGTCCACGAGCTGGCCACGTTGCCCCCGGGCGTCGAGGTCCACGTGCTGCCGTCGGTGTCGTGGTCCCGCTTCCGCTACGACGGGTTCAGCCGCACCCGGGAGCTCATGGAGCGCTCCCACGCCGCTGCCGCCACCTACCTCGACGAGCGGGGCTTCGGCCCAGCGGACCCCCGTCAAGAGGGGCCGGGCTAGCCTGCGGCGATGTCCGACGCCCGACCCGTCAACCTCAGCACCTCCGGTCCACCCGAGACTGTCCTCGACGAGGAGCCGGCCGAAGCGCTTGGCAGCCTGGAAACCGCCCTGGCCGAAGCCGACGGCCGGCGCCGGGACGCGGTGTCGGGCGTGGTCGCCCGCTTTCCCCGGTTCCTGGACGGCTGGGCCCAACTGGGCCAGTTGGCCCGTGACGACGTCGAGGCCTACGCCTGCTTCCGGGTGGGTTACCACCGGGGCCTCGACCGCCTCCGCCAGTCGGGGTGGCGGGGGTCGGGCCTCGTGCGCTGGCGCCACCCGGTCAACCGGGGGTTCCTCCGGTCGGTGCAGGGCCTGGCCCGAGCGGCAGCGGCCATCGGCGAGGACGACGAGGCCGAGCGCTGCGCCCAGTTCCTCACCCAGCTCGACCCCGAGCTGCGCGCCGGGCCGTGAGCGGTGATCAGGTCCGTCTGGCGGCTCCGGCCCGAGCGCGGAGCGCGGTGGCCAGCCGGCTCGGGGGGCCTTGCCGGCTGCTCCTGTTGAGACCACCGATCCGTCTCGACATGGGCGTTGCCGCCAGGCACCTCGAGTCGGCCCCGGGTAGGCGCCCCGGCTGTGAGCGCATTTCCACACCGGCGAGACCCCATCGCACCAGCAGTGACGTTGCACCTGCCCGTTCTGACTCGACCCGCTGGCGGCCCATTCTCCACCGAGGACCAGCCGGCAGCCGGCTCTGTCTCTGTCGGCCCCTCATGCGACCTCACCGAACAGGCTGGGATCACCCGGCCTCTGATCGCTCGTCGGCTTCCCGGCAGACGGTGTCGTTGGCGCCGACTTCCCCGGCGGCGCCCGGTCACCCGGGTGGCGGGGGGCACCAAGGCACGGTCGCCGCTGCCCTCCACCAGGGCCCAGCCCTTGTAGGTCTTGAGATCGTGGTGGCGGCGACAGAGTGGGTCCATCTCCTCGAGTCGGGTGTGGCGGGTCTCGGCGTAGGGGATGCGGTGGTCGTTCTCCACCCGGGCAGCACCACAGCCTTGCGCTGAGCAGGTCGGCTGGGTCCACAGCAGGGCGATGCGCTGGGCGGCGTTGGGCCCCCGGCCCAGGTGGGTGACGTTGGCCACCTGGGTGCCGTTGGTGAGCACCAGCTTGAGCACCGAGTCACCCAGCAGGCGGCGGGCCACGCTGACCGGCACCG
>JBPCJK010000037.1:0-5628 GCA_051005375.1 Acidimicrobiales bacterium | reverse complement strand
GCTCGTTGAGGCTCTCGGCGACGAAGGCGGGGATGGATTCGGCCACCACAGACGGTCGACGGCCCGACTCCAGGGAAGCCGTCTTGGAGTTCATTTCGAGCTGGAGGTCGAGAGAGCAGCGGCCGTCCAGGCCGACGGCGCCAACAACCTGCCCTCCATGGGATCACCGACGTGAACTGTCGCGGCAGAGAGCATCCTCAACGGAGCAGCCGTCCCGAGAAACGAGAACTGACCGGACGGCGAAGGTGACGGCAACTGTCGCCGTATATCGCCGGTTCGGTGCGCCCCAGGTGGTTGGCCTCGCGACGTCGTTATGGGCGGCTCGACTGGGAACACAGCAGCGCTAGAATCGTCGTTCGATCGCTCTGGTGGGTGCCTCGCCTTCGGCTCGTTCTTATGCGAGATGCGAGCGCTCCTCACTCGGGCGCCCCGTTGCGCTGCTGCGCGCCGTGCGCTCCAGCGGTGAGGACGCCACGATGTGGGCGTGCTCTCTCCACGTCGGAAGCGAAATAGTGCCACGCTCGGGGTGCACCAAGGGTAGGCGAAGGTGTGCTCCGCGTGGCAAGCTCACAGGCGTGACCGTTGCACTGGAAGGGCTCCGAACGGTAATCTATCCGTCCCCCGACCTGGCTTCGGCGAAGGCGTGGTGGACGAGGGTCCTCGGCGTCGAGCCCTACTTCGACGAGCCCTTCTACGTCGGTTACAACATCGGCGGCTACGAGTTCGGGCTCCTGCCGGACGCCGACCCGTCGGATGGCGCTTTGACCTACTGGGGAGTGGCCGACGTCGCCGCCGCGGTGGTGGCGCTCGTCACCGAGGGGGCAGCCGAGCACACCCCAGTCTCCGACGTCGGAGGAGGCATCGTCACCGCCACCGTGAGAGCTCCCGCCGGCAACATCCTCGGGCTGATCCACAATCCCCACTTCGGCGTCGAGCCTGCGGTGCCGTAGCCCGCCTTGCCCGACGCCACCCCGACAGGCGAGTGGTGACGGCGGCGGTCGGCCCCGGGTTCAGGTGCCGGGAGCCTCGACGGCCAAGCCCAGGCTCGTGGCGCAGTGGGCCATCCGCTGGTCGTAGGTGACGACCGCCCGCAGGTCGGGACCAAGGCGCTGTGCCGAGGCGAGATGGATCGCATCGAGGCTGCGCAGTGTCGCCGGTGCTGGGAGGTCTGCGGCGTCGTCGAGCAGGCGCCGGTCGAGCGGCACGAGGTGGAGGCGACCGAGTTGGCGCCGAGCCCGTGACGTGGCCGGGGCACCCGCGGCAGCCACGGCTCGCACCACCTCCACCCGCGCCAGCTCGCTGGTCACCCGCTGGTCGTCGCGGTGGCGTAGCAGGTAGCGCCGCAGCGACGCGCTCTCGGCCTCGCTCTGCACCAGCTTCACCAGGGCGGAGGAGTCGAGGTAGATCCTCAGCTCTCGTCCTCGCGCATCGCCGCCAGCATGGCCGTGGCATGTACCCCGAAGTCGGTCGGGGCGAGATCGGCGATGTCGCTCTCCTCCTCTGGAGCTCGCACCGCGCCGCTGGTCAACAACTCCTCCCACGGGTCATCGGGGACGGGTACCAACAGGGCGACCGGCCTGCCCCGCTGAGTGACCTGGAAGTCCTCTCCGGCCGCCACCCTCTTCAGGTAACGGCTGGCGTTCTGCCGGAGCTCCCGTACGCCGATGCACTGCATGTGCGCCAGGGTAGCACCTCGGCTGCCGTAAGTGCAGCGTCTCCCGTCGTCCGTCAGGATGGTGCACGTGTCGGGCTGGCGTTGTCCGCAGTGCCGGCGCCAGTTCCGACGAGCTCGACAGTCGCATGAGTGCTCCCCGGCGATGTCGTTGGAGGAGTACTTCTCGACCGGCCCCGTCCACGAGCGGCCCATCTTCGAGGCGGTCATGCGCCACCTCGACGGCGTGGGCGCCGTGCACGTGGAGCCGGTGTCGGTGGGCATCTTCCTCAAGCGAACCCAGACCTTCGCCCAACTCCGGCCCAAGGACCGGTGGGTGGCGATGTCGTTCTCGCTACCCCGGAAGGTCGCACATGCGCGCATCACCCGCAAGGTCGTCCTCTACCACGGGCGCTACCACCACGTCGCCAACCTCCGCAGTCCGCAGGACCTGGACGGCAGGCTGCGGGAATGGCTGACCGAGGCCTACCTGAGCTCACCGACCTGATCCGACGGGTCGGGGTCCACCCCTGGGTGGATGGCGGCCCTCCCCTCGGGGGCGGATGTAAGCGCTGACGGTGTTCGGTACGGTCGTACCTGTGGAGCAGCGGGCGCAGACCTCGCAGGGAGGCGCCTGGTGGACCCGAGCGGTGGTCTTGGTAGGAGCGGTCGGCCTGGCGGGCGTCGTCGCCGCCGACGGCACCGGCGCTCGGCTGGAGGTGGCGGTCCTGTCAGTCGTGACCATGGCAGGGTTCCTGGCCAAGTCCCGCTGGCCCAGCCTGGCGCCGGTCCTCCTGGCGGTGTGGACGTTCACTCCTGCCATCGTCCTCAACCTGAGGCAGCGTGGCGAGGGCACCATGTTCCTGCTCGTCGTCGCCCTGTGCTTCCTGGTGCTCGTCACCGACGACCGGAGCACCCGGGTGGTGGCGGGTGTGGTGGCGCTGCTGGCCCCGCCGGCCATCCAAGTCGTCAGCCCCCAGGACTGGGGATGGCCGTTCTGGGTGATGGGCATCGGTTTCGGGTGGCTTTCGGGAGAGCAGATGCGCCGGTCCCATGCCCTGGTCAGCGAGGTCGTTGCCACCCGGGGGCTCCTGGCTGAACAAGCGGTCCACCTCGAGCGCCGCCGCATCGCCGCCGAGCTGCACGACCTGGTCGGCCACTCCCTCACCGTGGTGCTGCTCAGCCTCACCGGCGCCCGCCGGCTCGTGGGCGACGACCCCGAAGCCGCCACCGAGGCCTTGCTGGAGGCTGAGGCGATCGGCCGGGCCAGCCTGGCTGAGATCCGGGGCAGCGTAAGGGCGCTGCGTGATGACGACGAGGCGGTGGGCGCCCAGGTCGTACCCATGCCCGGGGCTGTCGATGTGCCCGAGCTGGTGGAGAGGATGGTGGCGGCGGGCACATCGGTGGACCTCGAGATCACCGGTGACATCGACGAGGTCGAAGCTGTCGCCGGCCTCGTCGTCTACCGGGTGGTGCAGGAGGCGCTCAACAACGCAGCCAGGCACGCGCCTGGGGCGCCGACCCGCGTGGCGGTGGCGGTGGAGCCCGACGGGGTGGATGTGGAGGTGTTCGACACCGGCGGGAGCTCCCAAAGCGACGGTTCGGCCGGCATGGGGCTCATCTGCATGCGCGAGCGGGTGGCGGCGGCGGGAGGGACGCTGCGGGTGGGTCAGGCGACGGGGGGCTGGCGAGTTAGAGCCCACGTACCCCGCATCAGCGGCGCCGACGCCACGTGATCGCCGTCATCCTGGTTGACGACCAGCCGCTAGTGCGGGCCGGGTTGCAGCGCATCCTGTCCGAGGACGAGGGCTTCACCGTGGTCGCCCAGTGCGCCGACGGGGCTGCGGCGGTCGCCACCGTGAAGTCGGTCCCCGCCGACGTGGTGCTGATGGACGTGCGCATGCGGGGTCTGGACGGCATCGAAGCGACTCGACAGGTCCGTGAGCTGCATGGCCCACCGGTGCTGGTGCTCACCACCTTCGACGACGACGACGTGCTCTGGGGTGCGATCGATGCCGGCGCCGCCGGATTCGTCCTCAAGGAGGCGTCGGCCGAGGACCTCATCGCCGCCACCCGCAAGGTCGCCCTGGGCGGGGCCTGGCTCGACCCGGCCGTGACCGCCCGGGTGTTGGCTGTGACCCGGTCGTCGGGCCTGCCCCGCCAACGCCAGGCGGCCAAGGCCGCGCTGCTGACCAGCCGGGAGCTCGACGTGCTCCACCACATCGCTGTCGGCGCCACCAACAACGAGATCGCCAGCGCGCTGTTCGTGAGCGAGGCGACGGTGAAGACCCACGTGGGCAGCATCTTCTCCAAGCTCGGGGTGCGGGACCGGGCCGGCGCCATCGTGTTCGCCTACCAGCAGGGCATCGCCACGACCTGAAGCATTCGCGGATGTGCAAGCTCTCCCCATGCTCGGCGGCTTCGCCGCCGAGAGCGAGGCTGTATCTCCCGCTCTTGCCGGCTTCGCCGGCGGGCCGCTCGGGCCTCGGGTGCGCCCATAAGCGCACCCTCTTGGTCCGGCCACGCCGGGAGGACCGGACCGTCCACCCCGGGGTGGAGTCGAGGTCCCGCCCATGGACCGATGTGGCGCCGGGTCAGAAGGGTCATCGTCGACCTGAGCGGGACGGACCCGCAGGATGGAGGACCAGGTATGGCGATGGCCAACGTCGTGGAGGTGCGGGAGCTGTGCAAACGCTACGGCGACCGGTTGGTGGTGGACCACGTCGACCTTGACGTGTGCGAAGGTGAGATCTTCGGCCTGCTCGGCACGAACGGAGCGGGCAAGACGACCACCGTGGAGTGCATCAGCGGACTGCGTCGCCATGACGCCGGCTCGGTGCGGGTGCTGGGCCTCGATCCTCAGGTCGACGGGCCCCGGCTCCGGGCCTTGGTCGGCAGCCAGCTGCAGGAGTCGGCGCTCCCCGACCGGCTCCGGGTGGGAGAAGCCATCGAGCTGTTCCGGGGACCACGGGCCATGCCCGTCGACGGGCTGCTGGCCGCCTTCGGCCTGGCCGAACACCGCCGGCAGCCCTTCTCGGCCCTGAGCGGTGGCCAGCGCCAGCGCCTGTTCCTCGTGCTGGCCCTGCTGAACCGACCCCAGCTGGTGATCCTCGACGAGCTCACCCAGGGCCTCGACCCCGCCGCCCGGCGCGACGTGTGGGACGCCATCCGGTCGTTGCGGGAAGGGGGAACGACCGTGTTGCTGGTGACCCACTACATGGATGAGGCCGAGGCCCTGTGCGATTGCGTGGCGGTGATGGACGGCGGCCGTGTGCTGGACTCGGGCCCGCCCGCCCAGCTGGTCGACCGCCACGCCCCCTGGGCCACCTTGCGCTTCGGCAGCAGTGCCCACGCCTTGCGGCCCGAGGTCCTCGAAGCCATCGACGGGGTCCGCCACGTGCGCCGGGTGGGCACATCGCTGGAGGTGAGGGGCGACCGGCGCATGGTCGCCCACGTCTGTGCTCACCTCGTGGCCCAAGGCGAGGTGCCCGGCGACCTGGCGGTGGTCATGCCCGACCTGGAAGAGGCCGTGATCACCCTGCTCGCCAATGGAAGTGACCCTGCACTCGAGACGACGGGAGGCCCCCGATGAACAGTGTCGTGAAACTGGTCCGCACCGAGCTCCGCCTGGTGCTTCGCGAGCCGCTGGTGCTCGCCTTCGTCTTCGCCTTCCCGATCGTGACGGTGTTGGTGATCGCCGGTTCCTTCGGCGCCGACGACGCCGATGCCTTCGCCGGGGTAGACCCCTCCCAGTGGTACGTGGCGTCGTACCTGGCGGTGGTCATCGCCGCCGTGGGCCTGGTCATGGTGCCGGTGCAGCTGGCCGGCTACCGGGAGCGGGGGGTGTTGCGGCGCTTCACCGCCGCCGGGTTCCCCCGCTGGTCCTTCGCCGCCGCCCAGCTGGCGGTGGGCCTGATCCTGACCTTGGTGGCGTCGGTGGTGCTGCTGGTGGTGGCCGGCCTCGCCTACGGCCTGCC
>JBPCJK010000036.1:0-5568 GCA_051005375.1 Acidimicrobiales bacterium | reverse complement strand
GCTGCGTCAGGCTTTCGCCCATTGCGCAAGATTCCCCACTGCTGCCTCCCGTAGGAGTCTGGGCCGTGTCTCAGTCCCAGTGTGGCTGATCGTCCTCTCAGACCAGCTACCCGTCGATGCCTTGGTGAGCCGTTACCTCACCAACAAGCTGATAGGCCGCGAGACCCTCCCGAAGCACCTGTACCTAATAGGTACCACTTTCCTCACCTGACCATGCGATCTGATGAGGGCATCCGGTATTAGCTCCGGTTTCCCGGAGTTATCCCAGTCTTCGGGGTAGGTTCCTCACGTGTTACTCACCCGTTCGCCGCTCGGTCTTCCCCAGTGTTACCACTGGTTGGACCTCGCTCGACTTGCATGTGTTAGGCACGCCGCCAGCGTTCGTCCTGAGCCAGGATCAAACTCTCCGTCGAGATCGTGAGAGCCAGCCGAAGTATCGGCCAGCCCGTCGATCGTGGAGAGCCAGCTCAGAGCGGAAAACCGCTCGTTGCTGACTGGCATCAAAGACGGACAGTGTAAAAGTTGTCCATTTTGATGCAAAAGGTATTGACTGAACGCGCATCCGCTCGGGTCGCAACCCAAGCGCACGAGCGCCCGCACTCGCTTTGAACCTTCCTCTGTTCCGTTTTCAAGGAGCACTCGGCTCTGTGGCACACCGCTCCCGCAGGAACTGTCGATGCCAGTTCCGCCTCTGCCGGCCGTAGTAGGCCGGCTGGGGCTCCGATCTAGTCCAGAGCCCGTGTTCTGGGCGGACGATCACCCTACCGGCCAGGTGCTCGAGTGTCAACCTCCTCGGGACTTACCCGGATGAGGTGGTGGTGGCGCTTCCCCCGACGCAAGATGATCCATCGACCGAGTCGTAGGCTGGTTGGCGTCAGGGGGCCGGCACGCTGGTCGACTCGCTGTCCGTTGATGTAGATCCCGCCCTGGTCGAGGCTGCGACGGGCGTCGCTCAGGGAAGTGGCCAGGCCGGTCTCCGCCAGCAGGCCGGCGAGGTCGACCCCCTCGGTGAGGCGGGCCGGCGTGACGACGGTGGTGGCCACCTCGCCCTCCAACGTGAGGTAGGCGTTGTAGGGGATGTCGTCGGGCACTGTTCCGAAGAGGATGGCGGCGGCTGCCTGGGCGGCGACGGCCTGATCGGCACCGTGGACCAACGCGGTGACCTCGAACGCCAACCGCCGTTGGCCGGTTCTGCGGCCGGGAGCCTCGGTGTGGGCGGCCACCACCTCGTCCACCTCGGTTACCTGGAGCAGGGTGAGCTGGAGCAGGTAACGACCCAGGTCGGCGTCGCCAGTCTGCATCCAGTGCTGAAAGAAGGCGTAGGGGCTGGTCTGCGCCGGGTCGAGCCAGATGTTGTCACCCTGGCTCTTACCGAACTTGGTCCCGTCGACGCGGGTCAGCAGAGGCCATGTGAGCCCGTGAACGTGGTCTCCCCGGCGCCGTCGCACCAGGTCGACGCCGGCGGTGATGTTGCCCCATTGGTCGGAGCCGCCGACCTGGAGGTCGCACGAGTGGTGGTCGTGCAGCCAGAGGTAGTCGTTGGCCTGGAGAAGCATGTAGCTGAACTCCGTGAAGGAGATGCCGTACGTCCCTTCGAGGCGCGACCGGACCGACTCCTTGGCCATCATCTGGTTGACGGTGACGTGCTTGCCGACGTCGCGCAGGAAGGCCAGGAGGTTGAGCCCAGCAGTCCATGCGGCGTTGTCGACCAGCAGGGCGCCGGGACGCTCGCCTGGCCTGACGTCGTCTCCGACAACGCCGTCACCGTCGACCCCGCCGCCTTCGAAGAAGAGGAGACGTCGCAGTTGCCCTTCGATGGCAGCCAAGTTTGTCCCCAGGGTGGTGGAGTCGAGGAGGTTCCGCTCCTCGGAACGGCCACCGGGGTCACCGATCATTCCCGTGGCCCCACCGGTAAGGGCGATGGGGCGGTGTCCGGCGAGCTGGAACCGGCGCAGGGCCAAGACGCCGATGAGGTGGCCCACGTGCAGGCTGTCGGCTGTTGGGTCGATGCCGTGGTAGACGGTGACCGGCGGGCTGGCGAGTAGGCGGGCCAAGGCGGCGCGATCGGTCGTGTCCTGCACCAGCCCCCGAGCCTCGAAGTCAGCCAGCACGTCAAAGGCGGGAACGGGCACCGCAGAATGCTCGCCGGTGCCCGACCATCGGTCCAACCCGGGTCGGCTGCGGGTCGGCAAGCGCCAGCTCGCCAGATGAGTGGTCAGGCGGAGTTCGATCGGCTCCGCCGGTCGAACAGAGCACCGTCAGTTCGTCGTCGAACTTCCGGTTCGATGACGAGAGACACAATTGTCGCCGCCGACGTACCAACGCCAGGGCCGGTCGACCCCGACGCTGATCCCGACCCGAGTGCTCGTCACCACTTCATCGGGAGGCGGCGTGCCGTCGTCGACGATGCCGGTGCCGCCCGCGCCAGTGACCAGCCACCTCGGATCGTCGCCGTAAGCGGTGCAGAGGTCGTCGCCATCGTTGGGGCCGGTGATGGCCAGTGCCTGGCACAGCCGGGCCGGTCCCCGGCACAGGTCCCGCTCCGTGCGGGCCGCCGGTCGTCGGGCCCACATCTCGTCCAGGCCGGCCAGAGGTCGAAGGGCGCGGATGAGGACGGCCAACGCTTCCCCCTCCTCTCCGCACACGGCGTTGGCGCACCAGTGCATCCCGTAGGAGAAGTAGACGTAGAGCCGGCCCGGCGGCCCGAACATGGTGGCGTTGCGAGCGGTGCGACCCCGGTAGGCGTGGGAAGCAGGGTCGAGGGCGCCGCAGTAGGCCTCGGTCTCGACGATCAGGCCCCGGCAGGGTCCCCGTACCAGGACCTTGTGCAACAGCGCCGGCGCCACCTCCCGGGGGTCGCGGCGGTAGAAGTCACGGGGCAGTGGCGTCACGGACCCGTCGACGGTCTTCCTCCAAGCGGGCCTGGAAGGCTGCCATCTGGGCGACGACCGGCACTGGCCCAGCCCCTCCCGGCGTGGTGCGGCGGGTGACGGCCACCCCGGGGGCCAGCAGTCGCGCCGCCTCGGGCCCCAGGTCTGGGTGGTCGGACACCAGCCGAGCCAGCTCACCAACCCTCCCCGCTGCCTGGCGGACGAGGCCACCTACCAGGGCATGAGCCGCCCGGAAGGGCATCCCCGCCGCCACCAGGTGCTCGGCCAGGTCGATCGCTGCGGCGGCAGGGCCGTCGGCGGCACCGCTCATGGCTGCGGGGTCGAAGGTGGCGCTGGACAGCAGGCCGGAGAGAGCGGCGAGGGCCAGTCGGACCTGGTCGATACCGTCGAAGAGCGGCTCCTGGGTCTCCTGCAGGTCGCGGTTGTAGGCCAGTGGCAGCCCCTTGAGGGTGGCCAGTACGGCGGTGAGGTGGCCGATCAGGCGACCGGCCTTGGCCCGGGCCAGCTCGGCCACGTCGGGGTTCTTCTTCTGAGGCAGCATCGACGACCCGGTAGCCCAGGCATCGTCGAGGCTGACGAAGCCGAACTCCTCGGTCGACCACACGACGATCTCCTCGCCCAGACGGGACAGGTGCACCCCGAGCAGGGCCAGGTCGAACAGCGCCTCGGCCACGAAGTCCCGGTCAGACACGGCGTCGAGGCTGTTGTCGAAGCGGGCCGAGAAGCCCAGGTCGGCAGCGACCCCGTCGGGGTCGAGGGGCAGTGACGAGCCGGCCAGCGCACCAGCACCGAGGGGGCAGACGTCGAGGCGGTGCCAGGTGGACACCAGCCGGTCGACGTCGCGCGCCAGCGCCCACCCATGGGCCAGCAGGTGGTGGGCCAACAGGACGGGCTGGGCTCGCTGCAGGTGGGTGTAGCCGGGCAGGTAGGCGTCGCCGACCTCGAGGGCCCGGTCCACGAGCACCTGCTGGAGGCCGGTCACCCCATCGGCGACGGCCATCAGCTCCCGCTTGCACCACAGCCGCAGATCGGTCGCCACCTGGTCGTTGCGGCTGCGACCGGTGTGCAGCTTGGCCCCGGCGGCGCCGGCGAGCTCGGTGACCCGGCGCTCGACGGCGGTGTGGATGTCCTCGTCGTCGGGGCGGCGAAAGGCGAAGGTGCCCTCCGCTAGCTCTGTCTCCACGGCGTCGAGGGCGGCGACCACCGCCTCCACCTCGGCCTGGTCGAGCACGCCGACCCGGCCCAGCCCCCGCACATGGGCCCGGGAACCGGCGATGTCGTCGGCGGCCAGCCGCTGGTCGAACGCCAGGCTGGCAGTGAGGTCCATGAGGGCGTCGTCTGGTCGTCCTGAGAACCGGCCCTGCCACAGGGTCACGGCGGGTCCGCCCGGCGGAGGACGAGCATCGGTACGGTCATGGTCGGGGCTCCCGGCCCTGGCGGGCGGCCCAGGTGCGAACGCCCAGGCCCCAGAGGCGGACGAAGCCCTCGGCGTCCTGGTGCCGGAAGCGGTCAGCGGCCTCGTAGGTGGCCAGGTCGTAGTCATAGAGCCCGACGGGGCTGCGACGGCCGGCGACGATGCAACGGCCGGGCACCTCGCAGCGCAGGCGCACCTCGCCGGTGACGTGGCGCTGGCTCTCGTCGACAAAGGCGTCCAGGGCGGCCTTGAGGGGTGAGAACCACAGCCCGTCGTAGATCAGGTCGGCGTAGCGGGGCTCGAGGCGGGCCTTCTCATGGGCCAGGTCGCGCTCGAGGGTCAGGTCCTCCAGGTCGGCATGGGCCATGAGCAGGGCCAGGGCGCCGGGGCACTCGTAGATCTCCCGGCTCTTGATGCCGACCCGGCGGTTCTCCACCATGTCGATGCGGCCCCAGCCGTAGCTGCCCACCACCCTGGTGACCTCCTCGACCAGCTCGTGGAGGGGCAGGGCCCGGCCGTCGATGCTCACCGGCACCCCCCGGTCGAACCCCAACACCAGGTCGCACGCCTCGGTGGCCGTGGGGATGGTGGTCTCGTAGACCTCCTCGGGGGGAGACTGCCAGGGGTCCTCCAGCACGCCGCACTCGATGGTGCGGCCCCAGAGGTTCTGATCGATGGAGTAGGGGCTGGCCTTGGTGACGGTGACGGGGATGTCGTGGCGCTGGGCGTACTCGATCGATTCGGCCCGGGTGAGCCCCCACCCCCGCACCGGCGCCAGCACCTCGAGGTCGGGCGCCAGGGCCCCGGTCGAGACCTCGAACCGCACCTGGTCGTTGCCCTTGCCGGTGCAGCCGTGGGACACGGAGCCGGCGCCGTGGGCCCGGGCGGCAGCCACCAGGTGCTTGACGATGACGGGCCGCGAAAGCGCCGAGACCAGCGGGTACTTGCCCTCGTAGCGGGCGTTGGCCCGAAGTGCCGGGGCGACGAAGTCATCGGCGTACTCCCGGCGGGCGTCGACCACCAGCGCCTCCACCGCCCCCGCCGCCATGGCTCGAGTGCGGATAGCGTCGAAGTCGCCGCCCTGGCCGACGTCGACGGCGACGGCGATCACCTCCAGCCCCTGCTCCTCGGTCATCCACCGCACTGCCACCGAGGTGTCGAGCCCTCCGCTGTAGGCCAAGACGGTCCTGCGTCGCCGAATCGGAGGGTTGGTGACGAGCTGAGTTGTGGTTTCGTCTACCGGCGAGGACAGTCGGCCCTCTC
>JBPCJK010000035.1:0-6514 GCA_051005375.1 Acidimicrobiales bacterium | reverse complement strand
GGGGCGGGCGACCCAGGTGGTTGGCCTCGCTGTAGGCCTCCTCCGCCTCGGCCAGCTCGCCGCGCAGGCGGTGGAGCTCGGCTCGCTGGTAGAAGGCCTCGCCGATTGCCGGCTGGGGTGGCCGGGTGAGGAGCTCGCAGGCCCGACGAGCCTCATCCAGGGCGTCGGGCCAGGCGCCCCGCAGGCACATGATCTCGACGCGGTGCACCAGGCAGTTGCCACGGTAAGGGACGAGGTCAGGTTGGGCCTCGCACCACTGGGTCAGGGCCGCGGTCCACTCCTGAGCCCGGCGCAGGTCGAAGGCCTCCTGAAATGTCTCGATGGCCGCGCAGTACACGATGCCGGAGACCGCAGATGAGACCTCCCCGGCGGTCAAGGCCACCAGGACCTCGTCGAGCAACGACAAGCCCTCAGCCAGCTCGCCCAGCCGTACCAGCGCCCCGCCCCGACCGCACCAGGCAAAGGCGCGCAGATCGGCGTCAGCGAAGCGCTCGGCGATCTCGCCGGCCTGGGCGAGGGCTTCGAGTGCGCCGGCGTCATCGCCCTCCGTCATCGACCCCAAGCCGAGGGGTACCAGCAGGTAGCCACGCTCGGCGCAGTCGAGCTCGCCGTCATCCACCAGGCGCTGGGCCCGGGCGAACCAGCCGCCCCCGAGAACCGCCTCACCTTTCATGGTCAGCACGAAGCCCAACCAGAAAGCGCACCGGGCGGCGCCGGCCACATCCCCTCGGTCCAAGAGCTCGTGGTTGGCTCTGGACCAGGCCGCTTCGCAGTCCGGGGCACGACCGGTCAGGTAGGCGGCCATGGCGAGTCGCTCGAGATCCTCAGGCTGGAGCGGCGCCTCGGCGTCGGCTGCCGAGAGTTTGGCGAAGGCGTCACCCCAGGCCTTGTCTGCGAAGGACTCCCGGGCTCGATCGAGGGCACCGGCCACGAACCATGCTCCCACAGCGATGATGGGGGCCGGTGCAACCGCGTGGGGGGTTCGTGTCCAGGGTCCGATCAGGTCGCCCTTGGCCAGCGCTCTTGTCACGATGGCTCTCGCAGGGGGCGGTAGTTGGCGTGGAAAATCCGCTTCCCGAACCGCCTGAGCACGACGGAGCGCAGCCTCGGGGGGAGCGAGCGAGCTCGATCACGGCGTTGCGTCTGGGCGACCACCCAGTCGGTTCGCCGCCGCCGCCGGCATTCGAAGACCGAGAGCGCCTCGGCAATGGTGGCGGCGGGAGCGAGGGACTCGACCAGGACGAGGGCGTCCTCGATTGCCATCGCAGCTCCCTGCGCCATGTTTGGCGACGTGGCGTGGGCGGTGTCGCCGATGAGCAGCACGGCACCACGAGACCACGAGTCGAGCACGACCTCCTCGACTGCGCCGGTGTGGAGCGTGTGCCGAACGTCGGCGCCGTCGAACGCGTCGAGCAGGGTAGGAACCGACTCGAAGTAGCCAGACAACAGCTCGCGCAGCGGCGGCGAGTAGTCGAGGGGCCCGTCGCAGTAGCAGTAGACCCGGCCGTCGCCGACCGAGATGGTCAGGAACGCCGATCCCCGCCCGAGCTGGACCGACCACAACGGGTCCGGGTCGGACCACGGGGCCACGAAACGCCACGCACGCTGGCCGACCGGGCGAGCACGGTGCCCATCGAAGACCAACCGTCGGACCGTGGCGTGCACGCCGTCGGCGCCGAGCACCAGGTCGTAGCGGTCGGTATGGCCGTCCTCCAGTTGGACCACCACACCAATGTGATCGGGTAGCACCGAGTGGGGTGTCTGTCCGTAGCCGACGGGCACGTCGATCCCGGCCAGAAGGGCCAACTGCAGGTCGGCCCGGTGCAACGTCAGGCACGGGCCCACGCCGTACCACAGCTTGCGCACGTCGACCTCGAAAAGAACACGCCCGCGGTGGTCGGCAGTCCGTTGCCGTTCGATGCGCAGCCGCGGTCGAGCACACCTGGGGCGAGCCCCCAGGATCTCCAGGGCACGGACCGCGTTGGCGGGCACGTAGATCCCGGTACCTTCGGCCGCCGGGGCCAGCGACCGTTCGACGATCTCGACCACCGCGCCCCAGCTGCGCAGCGTGCGAGCGGCAGCGAGACCGGCGATGCCGGCACCGACGATCAGGGTTCGGACACCTTCACCGCGCACGGTCGTACTCCGGGTCAGCAGTCCCGGATGGTGACGATGTGGCTGGTCATGTAGCGGCGCTCATGGGTTGTCAGGACCGGAGCATCGGGGCCTCGGCGGCGTGGCGCGCCCGCAAGTCGTCATCCCATCCGCCGTTGCAATAGCCGACGACCTCAGTGATCCGGCCGTCGCCCACCTCGCACAACCAGAGGCGTCGGGCGACCTCGACCTTGTCGCCGTGCTGGGTCTCCTCGTGCTCGGTGACGAACCCCGACGCCGTGGGCACGGTGCGCAGGACCTTGACGCTCACAGGCCCCTCGGCGATCAAGCGGAGCTGGGCGGCGAAGGCATTCGGCCCCTCGAGCTGGAACCGCCAGAAGGGCGGGTAGAGATCGAAGAACACGTCAGGGGAGAACAGGTGGTCTCCCGCCTCGAGCGTCTCGAAGCAGCGGTTGAACGCCGTGCTCAGCCGTTCAACGGCGTCGAATTCAAGGATGGCTTCGAGTTGCGGGCTGGCCATGGTGCGCCTCCTGGTTGCCGTCCATGCTGATCACACGATGAGGGCAACCTAGGAAGGCGACGGCTGTGGCGCATCGCCAGGATCCACCATTCGTGATCAGGGGAGCGTGGTCCGTTCTGACCACGCGAGCACCGCCTGAGGTCAGACGAGGCCGCTATTGGAACTGGACGGCCGCCCGCTCCCCGAGCATGCCCCGGATGTGGCGTTCGATCACCCGCTGATGGGCGGCGTGGGCAATGTACGACCGCCAGCCGTCGATGTCGTCGAAGTCGGCCACCACGGCGAAGTCCCAGTTGGCATCGACCAGTCCCGCGTCGGCGCCGACCCGGTAGGCCCGCAGTTCGGGTATAACCGCCGGCAACGAGTCCAGGTCGCGGCGCAGGGACTCCACTTGGGCAACGGTCGTCCCCTCCACCCACCGGAACAAGGTCACGTGGCGGAACACCGGCACAGCCTACGAGCCGCATCGTCCCGAAGACGACATCGAGGCACCTGCCGGCGCGAGGCTTCGGGCTCGGCGGCCCAGACCAAGGGAGGAGCAAGAGCCTTTCCCCTATCGGCGTAGTGCTAATACACTGGGGCCGTGGACCAGCCGCTGTTCGTCATCGATGACCTCCACGTCGCCGTCGACCCCGAGGGGACCGGTGCGCCGGTCGAGATCCTCAAAGGGGTCGACCTCACCGTGCGTCCCGGCGAGGTCCACGCCCTGATGGGCCCCAACGGGTCCGGCAAGTCGACGCTGGCCAACGCCCTGCTCGGCAACCCCGACTACCAGATCACCTCAGGGAAGGTCTGGCTCAAGGGCGATGACATCACCGGCTGGGGGCCCGACGTGCGGGCCAAGGCGGGGATGTTCCTCGCCTTCCAGTACCCCCAGGAGATCCCCGGGGTCCCGGTGCGGTCGTTCCTGCAGCAGGCGCTCGCCGCCCGCAAGGGCATCGCCGACCTCTCGGCGCTGGAGACCCGCCTGGCGGTGATGGACTGGATGCAGCGTCTGGAGATGGACCCGTCCTTCGCCGACCGCTACTTGAACGAGGGCTTCTCCGGCGGGGAGAAGAAGCGCAACGAGATCCTGCAGCTGGCCATGCTCGAGCCCGACCTGGCCATCCTCGACGAGACCGACTCAGGCCTCGACATCGACGCCCTGCGGGTCGTGGCCCAGGGGGTCCAGGAGGTGCGGCGCGACCGGCCCCAGCTCGGCGTGGTGGTGATCACCCACTACCAGCGCATCCTCGAGCTGCTCAGCCCCGACGTGGTCCACATCCTCATCGACGGCCGCATCGTCGAGCAGGGCGGCCCGGAGCTGGCCAAGCGCCTGGAGGACGAGGGCTACGACGCCTGGCAGCCGGCGGAACAGGCGGACCGGTGAGCACGCCTGAGGGCGTGCTCACCAATGAGCACAGTAGCCATGCTCATGGCGGCGCCATCCGCAGGATGGTGCGCCAGTGAGCACGCTGGTCGCCGACATCCTCGACGTGGCCCAGGTGCGCAAGGACTTCCCGATCTTCGACCTAGCACGGCCGAGGCCCCTGGTCTACCTCGACTCGGCGGCGTCGTCCCAGAAGCCGAGCGCCGTCCTCGAGGCCATGGACGACTACTACCGGACCACCCATGCCAACGTGCACCGCGGCGTCTACGCCCTAGCCGAGGAAGCCACCGCTCGCTTCGAGGCGGCCCGGGCTACCGTGGCCCGCTTCATCCACGCCCCGTCCACCCGGGAGGTGCTGTTCTCCAAGAACGCCACCGAGTCGCTCAACCTGGTGGCCCACGCCTGGGGTAGGGCCAACCTCGGCGCCGGCGACGCGGTCGTGCTCACCGAGATGGAGCACCACGCCAACCTGGTGCCGTGGCTGATCCTGGCCGAGCAGCTCGACCTCGAGCTCCGCTACCTCGGCGTCACCGACGACGGCCTGCTCGACCTCTCCGGTCTCGACGCCACCCTCGATGGGGCCAAGCTGGTCGGTGTCACCGCCATGTCGAACGTGCTGGGTACGCTGACGCCGGTACGACAGGTGGCCGACGCCGCCCACGCCGCCGGCGCCGTCGTAGTGGTCGATGCCAGCCAGTACGTCCCCCACCTGCCCACCGACGTGCGCGCCCTGGGGGCCGACTTCCTCGCCTTCACCGGGCACAAGATGCTGGGACCGACGGGGATCGGCGTGCTGTGGGGGCGCCAGGAGCTCCTCGAGGCCATGCCACCCTTCCTCGGCGGGGGCGAGATGATCCGCGACGTCCGCCTCGACGGCTTCACCACCAACGAGCTGCCCTGGAAGTTCGAAGCGGGCACGCCTCCCATCGCCGAGGCCATCGGCCTCGGCGCCGCCGTGGGCGAGCTGGAGCGCTACGGCATGGATGCCATCCGGGCCCACGAGCTGGCCATCACCGCCTACGCCCTGCGCACCCTCGGCGACCGCTACGGCGACGACCTGGTCGTGCACGGCCCCCTCGCTCCCACGGAACGGGGCGGGGTGCTCTCCTTCAGCTTCAAGGGGATCCATCCCCACGACATCTCCCAGGTCCTCGACCAGTCGGGCGTGTGCGTGCGGGCCGGCCACCACTGTGCCAAGCCCCTCATGCGCCGGCTGGGTCTGTCCGCCACCGCCCGGGCCTCGTTCTACCTCTACAACGACGAGGCCGACGTCGACGCCCTGGCCGACGCCCTCGACAGCTGCTCCGACCTGTTCTGCCTGTGATGACGGGAACGGGGACGACGGAGATGACGGAGCGGGTGCGCCATGGCCGGGCTTGAGGACCTGTACCGGGAGATCATCCTCGACCACTACCGCAACCCCCGCAACCGGGGGGAGCTGGCCTGCCCCCCGGCCCGGCGAGCCGAAGGCTTCAACCCGCTGTGCGGTGACGAGATCGTGGTCTACCTCGACATCGACGACGACGGTCGGGTCGCCGACCTGAAGATCAGCGGGCAGGGGTGCTCCATCAGCCAGTCCTCGGCGTCGATGATGTCCCAGGCTGTGAAGGGACGGACCAGCGACGAGATAAGGGCTCTGAACAAGGCGTTCAAGGCCCTGATGTCGATCCACGAGTCACGCCTCGACGGCGACGAGGGCGACGGCAGCGGCACTGACACGCCCGTGCCCGATCCGACCGTGTCCTTGGGCGACCTGGCCGCCCTCCAGGGCGTGGTCAAGTTCCCGGTGCGCATCAAGTGCGCCACCCTGGCCTGGAACACCCTCACCGAGGGTCTCGCCGCCGAGTAGGTCGCCGCCGAGTGAGTCGCCGCCGAACCGAAGGTTCGACGGCGAGACGATCGTGCTCCGGCAGCGTTGACCGCCTGTCCATGGTTAGTCAATGGAGTGATGACGCCTTGGCTAGGCGTTTGTCTATCGCCCTCTGGGTGACCGAGTACACGGGTCCCTCGCCTCCGCAGGTCACCACTGCCAACGACAGCTCGGCGCGTGTGACTGCGAGGTAGAGCTCAGAGAGGGATGCCCGCACGGCGCTGGTACCGCCGCTGCGGCCCGCCTCCCCCGCGGAGAACGCGACCGTAATCACGTGTGCAAAACTGTAACCCCGCACAAAACTCAGCGGCGCCGACTGCGATCGACTTGCGCGAGTAGTTCAACAGTTCAACGTCATCTCGGCTCTCCATCACCGTGAAACGCTGGCGCGACAGGTTGCTTGCGGCAAGCGCTCCCTGCAAGGCATCAAGCTCGTCCACGCCAGCGGCGATAACAGCGACGCGTTCGTCATTGGGCGTGCTGCGTTCTTGCTCTCAGTCAGCGTGAGCGCCGGGCTCTCCTGACGTTTCCGTGGGCCATCATCAAGCCAGTCGTCCCGGTAGCGCAGGACAGTGACCGCCTCGATCGAGCAAGCACAAGGCGATGAGGTTGTCCGTCGAGCGGAACCCGTAGGCCAAGT
>JBPCJK010000034.1:0-12237 GCA_051005375.1 Acidimicrobiales bacterium | reverse complement strand
CTCGACGGTGTTCGAACGAACCCGCCGCTCCAGCTCGGCTCTGATCTCGTCGCTGATCTCAAGAGGAGGTAGTCGCATGACCCCTATCGAATCACATCTGTGTAATTTCCGCGAGGACCCACTAGTTGGCGAAATGTGGGGCCGACGCCCGATCTACTGCAGGCGCAGCGCCAGGATCACAGTGGTGAACGAGAAGAGCACCGACACGCCGACCGTGATGCGGTCGAGGTTGCGCTCCATCACCGAGGAACCGGCGGCAGAGGCGCCCATGCCGCCCCCGAACATGTCGGAGACGCCACCGCCCCGGCCGCTGTGGAGCAGGACCAGCAGCACCAGCAGCAGGGACACGGTGACGTGGACCACGACCACCGCCACTGTCAGCATCCCGCCCCCTGTTTCCTCTGTTGGCCAGCCGGACCTACGAGGCTACCAGCCGTGGCCTGCGTCACGAACCGTGGTGGTACTGCACAATGCGGGCGAAGTCATCGGGGTCGAGGGACGCTCCCCCGACCAGGGCGCCGTCGATGTCGGCCTGGGCCATGAGCTCGGCGGTGTTGGTGGGCTTGACCGAGCCGCCGTACTGGATGCGCACGCCGTCGGCCGCCGCCTGGCCCTTGTCCTCGGCCACCACCCGGCGGATGGCGGCGCACACCTCCTGGGCATCGTCAGGGGTGGCAGTCCGGCCGGTGCCGATGGCCCAGATGGGCTCGTAGGCGATCACCATGCCGGCGACCGCTTCGGCGCTGACTTCGCGCAGGCCAGCTTCCACCTGGGACGACACCCGCTCCTCGGTGGTCCCCGCCTCCCGCTCCTCCAGGTGCTCGCCCACGCACATGATGGGCGTCATGCCCGCCGCCAGGATGGCCCGCACCTTGCGGTTGACCATGTCGTCGGTCTCGGCGAAAAGGTCGCGGCGCTCCGAGTGCCCGGCGATGACGTAGACCACGTTGAGCTTGGCCAGCATGGGCGGGCTGACCTCGCCGGTGAAGGCGCCCTTGTCCTCCCAGTGGCAGTGCTGGGCGCCGAGGGCGACGGGCACCTCGTCGGACTCGAGGACGGTCTGGATCGAGCGCAGGTCGGTGAAAGGGGGGTGGACCGACACGTCGACGGCGGCGTAGTCGGCCGTCGTCAGCAGGTAGGACAGCTTCTGCACCGCCTGGATGGCCTCGAAGTGGTTGTGGTGCATCTTCCAGTTGCCGCTGATGAGCGGCTTGCGCCCGGCATCGCTCACGCGCTTGCCCCGGCCCGGGCGGCAGCCTCCCGCAGGGCCTCGAGGCCGGGCAGGTCGCCCTGCTCCAACAGCTCGAGCGACGCCCCGCCGCCGGTGGACAGGTGGTCGACCTGGTCGGCCAGGCCGAAGGAGGCCATGGCGGCAGCGCTGTCACCCCCGCCCACCACCGTGAACCCGGATGCCTCGGCCATGGCCTCGGCCACCGCCCGGGTGCCGGCGGCGAAGCGCTCGTCCTCGAACAGCCCCATGGGGCCGTTCCACAGCACGGTGCGGGACTCCCGGACCACGTCGGCGAACTCCGCCGCCGTGGCCGGGCCGATGTCGAGGCCCTTCCAGCCGTCGGCCACGTCGGCGCCCACCTGCTCGACCTCGTCGTCGGGACCGAGGGCCACGAGGTCGTGGGGCAGGCGGATGCGATCGCCGGCGTCGTCGAGGAGCTGGCGGCAGGTGTCGACCTGGTCTCTCTCGCACAGGGAGTCGCCGATGTCGTGGCCCTGGGCGGCGAGGAAGGTGAAGCACATGCCGCCGCCGATGACCAGCGAGTCGACGATGTCGAGCAGGGCCTTGATGACCCCCAGCTTGTCGCTGACCTTGGCCCCCCCGAGGATGGCTGCGAACGGCTTCTCGGGGGACTCGCGCACCTTGGAGAGGACCTCGACCTCGCGGGCCAAGAGGCGACCGGCGGCACTGGGCAGGGTCCGGGGCGGCCCCACCACCGAGGCGTGGGCCCGGTGGGCGGCGCCGAAGGCGTCGAGCACGTAGGCGTCCTGGCCCTCGACCAAGCGCTCGACGAAGCCGGGGTCGTCGTCGGTCTCACCGGGGTCGAAGCGGAGGTTCTCCATGAGCTCCACCCCCGTGACCAGCTCGTCGAGCCGGGCCCGGATCGGGTCCATGGAGAAGGTCGGGTCGGGTTTGCCCTTGGGCCGGCCCAGGTGGCTGCAGGCGGTGACGGTGGCGCCCTGCTCCTGGAGCCACTTGATGGTGGGCAGGGCCGCCTGTATGCGCATGTCGTCGGTGATGCGCCCATCTTCCATGGGGACGTTGAAGTCGGCGCGCACCAGGACTCGCTTGCCCTCCAGGGGCAGCAGGTCCTCGAGTTGGGGGAGCTTCAGGGCCACCCCGGCTACTTCTTGTTGGCGGCGCCGACGATGAGGGCGAGGTCTACCAGGCGGTTGGAGTAGCCCCACTCGTTGTCGTACCACCCCTGGACCTTGGCCAGCTCGCCCATGGTCATGGTGAGCTGCGAGTCGAATGTGCACGACGCCGGGGAGCCCACGATGTCGGAGGAGACGATGGGGTCCTCGGTGTAGACCAGCACCTTGGACAGGGGCCCGTCGGAGGCGGCAGCGCGGAAGGCGTCGTTGACCTGCTCGACGGTGGCCTCGTCGCGGAGCACGGCGGTGAAGTCGGTGATGGAGCCGCACTGCACCGGCACCCGCAGGGCGGTGCCGTCGAGGCGGCCCTTCATGGACTCCAGCACCAGGCTGGTGGCCCGGGCGGCGCCGGTGGAGCTGGGCACGACGTTGGCCGCCGCCGCACGACCCCGGCGCAGGTCCTTGTGGGCCAGGTCGAGCAGGTTCTGGTCGTTGGTGTAGGCGTGGACCGTGGTCATGAGGCCCTTCTCCACCCCGAAGGCGTCGTCGAGAACCTTGACCATGGGCACGAAGCAGTTGGTGGTGCACGAGGCGTTGGAGACGATCGTGTGGACCGAGGGGTCGAACGTGTCGTCGTTGACGCCGACGCAGAAGGTGCCGTCGACGTTGGTGGCGGGGGCGGAGATGATCACCCGGGGGGCGCCGGCGTCGACGTGGGCCCCTGCCTTCTCGCCGTCTGTGAAGATGCCGGTGGACTCGACCACCACATCGACGCCGAGGTCGCCCCAGGGCAGCGCCTTGGGGTCACGCTCGGCGAAGACCTTGAAGGTGTGGCTGCCGACGGTGATGCTGTCGTCGCTGGCCGACACGTCCTCGGCCAGCCTCCGGTGGGTGGAGTCGTACTTGAGCAGGTGGGCGTTGGTGCCCGGCGACATGAGGTCGTTGACCCCCACCACCTCGACGTCGGCCCCTGATGCCAGCGCTGCCCGGTAGAAGTTGCGGCCGATGCGGCCGAACCCGTTGATCCCGACCCGAACGCTCATGTGCGCTCCTCCATCCCTTCGGGCGGACGGCCACGCGCCCGCATCGTCCGGGCGGCGGTGCTCCGCCGGCTGCCTGCAGCGGGCGAGCCCCCCGGTCCTATCCGCCGAACCGTAGTCGCCTTGCGGCCCCCTGTGCTCGGCCGCTGCCAACCGGCCGTTGGGCGAGCTCGGCCAGGGCCTCCCCCAGGCGGGTGGGATCGTGGACCAACCCGCCGGAAGCCGCCATCTCACGTTCGACGACCACGGGGCCCGGCAGGTCCCCCAGGCCGGCGGGCGAGGAGCCCGGTTGGCACAGCACCACCTCGGGATGGACGCCGTGGTGGGCGAGGGCGGCCACGTGGGCGGCCACGTCGAAGCCGTCGGTCTCGGGCACCTGGGGCCGGAGGTTGCACACGTAGACCGTCGTGGCCGGGGTGGCGGCGAGGGCAGCCCGGATGCCGGGGACCACCGCCGCCGCCAGGATGCTGGTGAACAACGACCCCGGACCGAGCACGACCTGGTCGGCGCTGGCGATGGCGGCCAGCGCCTCCTCCGGCGCCGGGGCGTCGGGGGGCACCAGCGACACCGTCGAGATGCTCCCGGCGGACGAGATCTTGACCTGGCCCTCGACCCTGCCCCCGGCGGCCTCGGCCCGCAGGATCACGGGGACGGTGCTGGCGGGCAGGACCCGGCCCCGGCACCCGACCAGCCGACCGGCCTCGTCCAGGGCGGCGATGAAGTCACCGGTGGCGCTGGTCAGGGCGGCGATGACCAGGTTGCCCAGGGCGTGGCCCTCGAGCTCGCCGGCGTCGAAGCGGTGCTCGAAGAACCCTGCCCACGCCAAGGTCGGATCGCCGAGCGCGACCAGGCACCGGCGCAGGTCGCCGGGAGCGGGGATGCCGAAGTCCTCCCGGAGACGGCCACTGGACCCACCGTCGTCGGCCACCGACACCACCGCGGTGACGTCGCCGGCGTAGCGGCGGACGGCCTGGAGGGTGGCCGCCAGCCCGTGGCCGCCGCCGATGGCCACCACGCTGGGGCGGTCCAGGCTCACCGCCCGATGTCCCGGTGCACCAGGCTGGCCTCGAAGCCCCGCTTGCGCAGGCGCTTGGCCACCTCGTCGGCGATTACCACCGAACGGTGGCGACCGCCGGTGCAACCCAGGGCCAGGGTGAGGTAGGACTTGCCCTCCTGGAGGTAGGCGGGCAGGACCAGCTCCAGCAGCTGGTCGAGGCGGGTCAGGAACTCGGCCGTCTCCGGGAAGCGCATCACGTAGGCCCGGACCTCGGCGTCCTCGCCGGTGCGGGGACGAAGCTCCTCCACCCAGTGGGGGTTGGGCAGGAAGCGGCAGTCGATCACCACGTCGGCGTCCAGGGGCAGACCGTGCTTGTAGCCGAAGGACATGACCGTGGTCTGCATGCCCGGGGAGGCGGCTTCGGCGCCGAAGAGGGCGATGATGCGGGCCCGGAGCTGGTGGACGTTGAGCTCGGAGGTGTCGACCACCACGTCGGCGCCCCCTTTGACGAGTTCGAGGGTGGCTCGCTCCCGCTCGATGGTCTCGACGATGCCTTCCCCCTCGCCCAGGGGGTGGCGCCGGCGGGTGTCGGTGTAGCGACGCACGAGCACCTTGTCAGAGGCCTCCAGGAACAGCACCCGGACCCGGGCGTTGGTGGCCCGCAGCGTGGCCAGGCTGGCGGTGAGCTCCTCCAGGCCGGCCCGGGGCCCGATCACCAGCGCCACCCGCTCGATGCTGGTGCCCGGCGCCTGGGCCAGCTCGGTCACCTTGTCGATCAACGCCGGCGGGAGGTTGTCGATGACGAACCACCCCAGGTCCTCCAACACGTTGGCCGCCTGGCTGCGGCCTGCCCCCGAGAGGCCGGTGATGACCACGAACTCGCTCACGTCAGGTACAGGCTAACGCCGCCCTGGGACAGGCTCAGGTCTTCTCGGCCAGGAGGAAGAGCAGCCGGGGGATGGTGGCGGCCTCGGTGTACTCCCTGGCGCGGGACAGGAAGCCAGCGGGAGGCGGGGGCTCGTCCATGCGCCGGATGGTCAGACCGGCGGCGGTCATGGCGTTGACGTAGCGGGACAGGGGCCGGTGGATGAAGGGGATGAACACGCCCTTCTCCACCTCCTCGACGCTGCGGTCCTCCTCCAGGTAGGCGCCGATGCGCCAGTACTGCTCGGGGGGGTCGAGGACGTGGTCGTCGATCCATCCGCTGCCGGGGGCCTGGAGCAGCGGGTGGTTCAAGAAGAACAGGAACCGGCCCCCGGGGCGCAAGACCCTGCCCACCTCGGCCAGGGCGTCGTCGACCTCCTCGATGTGCTCGAACACCAGGCAGGCCACGACGGCGTCGAACCGGGCCGTGGCCAGCGGGAGGTGGGCGGCATCGGCCCGGGCGTAGAGCGACCCACCGCCCCGCCGCCTCGCCTCGACGATCTGGGCGGCGGTGGGATCGACGCCCACCACGGTGCGGTTACCAGCGGCGGCGGCCAGGCGAGCCAACTGTCCTTCGCCGGTGCCGACATCGGCTACGTCCACGGTATCGCCCAGGTGCTCGACCACCAGGGGCATGATCTGCTCGACGTACTCGGCATCGGCCCCCTCGGTGAAGCCGTCCTGCCACCACCGGGCGTGGACCTCCCAAAGGTCGCCGTCACCCTGGCCGGCCGGCGCCGGCACCCCGGTCAACCGGCCTGCCCGTGGATCCTGTCCCACACCGCCCGACCCACCGCCTCGGGCAGCCAGGGAAGGGCGACCAGGTCGTCGAGCGAGGTCCGCTTCACCGCGGCGACACCGCCGAGCTCGCTCCGCAGGCGCTTCTGGCGGACAGGGCCGAGCCCAGGGATGCCGTCGAGGATGCTGGTGGTCATGCGCTTGTCCCGTAGCTGGCGGTGGTAGCTGATGGCGAAGCGGTGGGCCTCGTCCCTCAGGCGCTGGAGCAGGTACAGCGCCTCGGACTGTCGGGGGATGCGCACCGGCTCGTCCCGTCCAGGCACGTACACCTCCTCGAAGCGCTTGGCCAGGGCGGCCACGGGGATCTCCTCGTCGAGGCCGAGCTCCTCCACCACCTCACGGGCCACGCTGAGTTGGCCCTTGCCCCCGTCCACCACCAGGAGTTGGGGCGGGTAGGAGAACCGTCCCTCCCTCTCGGCCACGGGGCGCTCCCGATCGATGAGGTAGGCCGAGAGCCGCCTGGTCAACACCTCGCGCATGGCGGCGAAGTCATCGTTGCCGGGCACGTCCCGCACCTTGAAGCGGCGGTAGTCGCGCTTCTTGGCGAGGCCGTCCTCCACCACCACCATCGACCCCACGTAGTCGGTGCCCTGGATGTGGCTCATGTCGTAGCACTCGATGCGCAGCGGGGCCTCGGGCAGGTCGAGCGCCTCTTGGAGCTCGCGCAGGGCCCGGGCCCGGCTGTTGTGGTCCACCGCCCGGCGCAACCGGTGGCGGGTGAGCTCCTCGGTGGCGTTGCGGGTCACGGTCTCCTGCAGACCCCGCTTGTCGCCCCGCAGCGGGACACGCACCCGGACCCGGCTCCCCCGCAGCTCGGTCAGCCAGGCCTGGTAGAGCTCAGGGTCGTCAGGGTCACCGGGCACCAGCACCTGGGGGGGGATGCCCAGCGTGGGCTCGGCGTAGAGGCCCTCGATGACCCTGCCGATGAACTCGGGAGGGGTCACGTCCTCCACCTTGTCGACGATGAAGCCGCGCCGGCCCACCACCCTTCCCTTGCGCACGAAGAACACCTGCACCGAGGCCTCGAGCTCGTCGTCGGCCAGGCCGACCACGTCGAAGTCCTCGGAGCGCTCGGCCACCATCTGTTGCTTTTCGATGGCCTTGCGCACGCTCACCAGCCGGTCGCGCAAGCGGGCTGCCCGCTCGTACTCCAGGTGGTCGGCGGCGTCGACCATGTCGGCCTCGAGGGTCTGGACCACCGAGTCGGTGCTGCCGTCGAGGAAGGACACCAGGCGGTCGACCAGGCGCTGGTAGTCCTCGGCGCTGACCTCGCCCACGCAGGGCCCGGCGCACTTCTCGATGTGGAAGAGCAGGCAGGGCCGGCCGAGGCGCTGGTGGCGCACGAACTTGTTGTCCGAGCAGGTGCGGATGGGGAAGGTGCGCAGCAGCAGGTCGAGGGTCTCGCGGATGGCGTAGGCGTGGGCGTAGGGGCCGAAGTAGCGGGTGCCCTTCTGCTTCTTGCCCCGCATGACCCGGGCCCGGGGCCACTCGTCGGCCAGGGTGACGGCGAGGAACGGGTAGCTCTTGTCGTCGCGCAGACGGATGTTGAAGCGGGGGTGGTGGGCCTTGATGAGGCTGTACTCGAGCATGAGGGCCTCAACCTCGTTGCGGACCTCGATCCACTCGACCGTGGCCGCCGTGTCCACCATCTGGGCCGTCCGAGGCGCCATGGAGCGGGGGTCGCCGAAGTAGCTGTTGAGCCGGGGGCGCAACGACTTGGCCTTGCCCACGTAGACGACCCGACCCTGGGCGTCCTTGAACTGGTAGGAGCCGGGAGTGTCGGGGATGCTGCCGGCCGGGGGTCGGGTGACCATGCTCCCAGTCTCGCCGCCGGTCATCGGTTCGCGACACGATCCTTGCCGTTCCGCGTCGCCGTGCCTGATGGGGCTTGGTCGGCGGTCAGCCGGTGAGGCCCTGGACGAGGAGGACGGCGCCGAAGACGACGAAGGCGATAGAGGCGCCGATCCTGATGGCGCCCTCGGGGAGGCGGGTGCCGAGTTGCTTGCCCACCACGATGGCCAGGGCGTCGGCGGCGACCATCCCGAGCGTCGAGCCCGCCCAGGTGCCCACCGCCCCCTCGGTCGTGGCCAGGGTGATGGTGGCGAGCATGGTCTTGTCCCCCAACTCGGCGAGGAAGAAGGCCACGCCGACGGCGATCACCGCCGATCGGTTGGTCCGTCCCGCCTTGGCGGCCTCGTCCTCGTCGAGCGAGTCGCCTCGGAGGGTCCAGGCGGCGAAGGCGAAGAAGGCCAGGCCGGCCACGATCGAGATCACCTCGGTGGGCAGGCGGGCGCCGACCACGGCGCCGGCGACCACCGAGACGGCGTGGACCAGGGCGGTGGCCGCGGTGACCCCGAGCAGCACCGGAAGCGCCTTGTAGCGGGCGGCGAAGGCGAGCGCCATCAACTGACTCTTGTCCCCGATCTCGGCGATGAAGATGACCCCGAAGCTCAAGAGCAAGGCGTGCATGGGCCTGTCTTACGCTAGAGAGAGACGACTCTGTTCTGGCCCCAGAACCGCGGGGAAAACATCTCGCTCCTGGGGCCAGAACGGTGAGCCCTGCCTACGAAGCGCGAACTGGCGGCGGGAGGATTAGACTCGTGCGCGAATCGCCGTCCTGGTACTGCGGCGACACATCCGGCTCCGAGGCCGACAACCCCGTGCAGGGCGACCAGGCTGTCCGCACCGGTCAATCGGAGCCCTTGCTTTGGAGGGCTCTGCCCATGCTGCGAGTGCAGTCTCCACTCCCCGACCGCTACCTCGACGCCACCCCCGACCAGCTCGGCCAGTGGATCGCCGCCGCCAAAGCGGCGTTGGGCGAGCGGCTCTTCATTCTCGGCCACCACTACCAGCGTGACGAAGTCATGCGCTGGGCTGACGCCAGGGGTGACTCCTTGCGCCTGTCCCAGCTCGCCGCCGACAACGCCGCCGCCGACTACATCGTCTTCTGCGGCGTGCACTTCATGGCCGAATCGGCCGACATCCTCACCGCCGGTCACCAGCAGGTCCTCCTCCCCGACCTCAACGCCGGGTGCTCGATGGCCGACATGGCCGACATCGACTCGGTGGAGGAGGCGTGGGAGGCCCTGGTCACCGTTCTCGACGTCGAGCGCCTGGTGCCCATCACCTACATGAACTCCTCGGCCGCCCTCAAGGCCTTCGTGGGCCGGGCCGGTGGGGCGGTGTGCACCTCGACCAACGCCCGGGCGGTGATGGAATGGGGCTTGGCCAAGGGCGACAAGCTGCTGTTCTTCCCCGACCAGCACCTGGGTCGCAACACCGCCCTGGCCATGGGCCACGACCACGCCGACATGGCGGTATGGAACCCCAGGTGCGACCTCGGCGGGCTCAGCGAGGCGGACTGCAAGGCCGCCACCTTCCTGCTGTGGAAGGGGCACTGCTCGGTGCACCAGCGTTTCACGCCGGAGCAGGTCGCCTCCTTCCGAGCCGCCCACCCCGAGGGCATCGTCATCGCCCACCCCGAGGCGCCCTACCAGGTGTGCGAGGTGGCCGACGTGGTCGGCTCCACCGACGCCATCATCCGGGGCGTGGACGCCGCCCCCGCCGCCTCGGTCATCGCCGTGGCCACCGAGATCCACCTGGTGCAGCGCCTGACCGCCGAGCACCCCGACCGCACCGTGGTGTCCCTCGACCCGCTCATCTGCCCGTGCTCCACCATGTTCCGCATCGACGCCGCCCACCTGGCCTGGGTCCTGGAAGCCCTGGTCGAGGGCCAGGTGCTCAACCGCATCACCGTCGACCCCGACACCGCCAGATGGGCCAAGGTCGCCCTGGAGCGCATGCTGTCGCTGATTTGACGATACCGACCTGCCCCTTCTCGTTGACCTTCATGGTAGGTCCAATTCCCTACAGAAGCGCTCAGCTTTCGGGTCGAGGGGCCAACACCCCGGCCAGGAAGCGGCCGGTGTGGCTCTCGGGGCTCTTGGCCACCAGCTCGGGGGTGCCTTCGGCCACCACCCTGCCTCCCCCGTCGCCGCCTTCGGGGCCGAGGTCGACGATCCAGTCGGCGGTCTTGATGACGTCGAGGTTGTGCTCGATGACCAGCACGGTGTTGCCCTGGTCGACCAGGCGCTCGAGGACGCCGAGGAGCTTGCGGATGTCGTCGAAGTGCAAGCCGGTGGTGGGCTCGTCAAGGACGTACATGGTGTGGCCGGTGGAGCGCTTGGCCAGCTCGGTACTCAGCTTGACCCGCTGGGCCTCCCCGCCCGACAGCGTCGGCGCCGGCTGGCCCAGGCGGACGTAGCCGAGGCCTACGTCGACCAGGGTGCGCAGGTGGCGGGAGATCACCGGTTGGTTGGCGAAGAGCTCGAGGGCTTCGTCACAGGGCAAGTCGAGCACCTCGGCGATGGTGCGGCCCTTGAACGTGACCTCCAGGGTGTCGCGGTTGTAGCGGGCGCCCTTGCACACCTCGCAGGGCACGTAGACGTCGGGCAGGAAGTGCATCTCGATCTTGATGGTGCCGTCGCCGGCGCACGCCTCGCAGCGCCCACCCTTGACGTTGAACGAGAACCTTCCCGCCTTGTAGCCCCGCAGCTTGGCCTCCGGGGTCTGGGCGAACAGCGTGCGGATCCGATCGAACACCCCGGTGTAGGTGGCCGGGTTGGACCGGGGCGTGCGCCCGATGGGCGACTGGTCGATGGCGATGACCTTGTCGATGGCCTCGGTGCCCTCCACCGAGCGGTGGCGACCCGGGGCGGTGCGCGACTTGTACACCCGCTGCATGAGCGCCCGCAGCAGGATGTCGTTGATGAGGGTCGACTTGCCCGAGCCCGAAACCCCGGTCACGGCCACGAAGCAGCCCAGGGGGAGCTCGACGTCGACCGCCTTGAGGTTGTGCTCGCGAGCCCCGCGTACCACCAGCCAGTCGTCGCCCGGGGGCCGCCGCACCTCGGGTACGGGGATGGACCGACGACCGGACAGGTAGTCACCGGTCACCGACTCGGGACAGGCCAGCAGGCCGTCGACGGGGCCGGAGTAGACCACCCGGCCGCCGTGCTCCCCCGCTCCCGGGCCGACGTCGACCACGTGGTCGGCGACGCGAATGGTGTCCTCGTCGTGCTCGACCACCATGACGGTGTTGCCGAGGTCGCGCAGCCGCACCAAGGTGTCGATGAGCTTGTGGTTGTCGCGCTGGTGCAGCCCGATGGACGGCTCGTCGAGCACGTAGAGCACACCGACCAGGGCCGAGCCGATCTGGGAGGCCAGGCGGATGCGCTGGGCCTCGCCCCCGGCCAAGGTCCCCGCCGCCCGGTGGAGGTCGAGGTAGCCGAGCCCCACGTCGAGGAGGAAGCCCATGCGGGCGTTGATCTCCTTGACCACCCGCTCGGCGATCATCAGGTCGCGATCGGACAGCTCCAGGTCCTGGAGCACGGCGGCGGCGGTGGTGATGGGCAACGAGGACACCTCGTAGATGTTGCGCCCGTCGACGGTGACTGCCAGCGACTCCGGCCGCAGCCTCGACCCCCCGCACACCGGGCAGGGGACCTCGCGCATGTAGGACTCGACCTGGCCCCGGCTCCAGTCGGACTCGGTGTCGGAGTGGCGTCGCTGCAGCCACGGGATGGCGCCCTCGAAGGGGGTGCGGTAGGAGCGGGACCGGCCGTAGCGGTTCTTGTACTCGACCTGCAGCTTCTTGGTGCCCGACCCGTACAGGACCACCTTCTGGTGCGACTTCTTGAGCTTCGACCAGGGGATGTCGAGACTGAACTGGTAGGACTCGGCCAGTGACGCCAGGACCCGTTCGAAGTACTGGGTCCGAGCGGTCACAAAGGGGGCGACCGCTCCCTCGGCCAGGGACAGGTCGGGGTTGGGTACGACCAGCTCGGCATCGACCTCGTAGCGGGTACCCAGACCGTCGCAGTGAGGGCATGCCCCGTACGGTGAGTTGAACGAGAAGTTGCGGGGCGCCAGCTCGTCGAAGGAGAGCCCGCAGGCGGCGCAGGCCAGGTGCTGGCTGAAAGTCAGGAGCTGGGAGGCGTCGTCGCCCCCGCCTCTGGTTGTCCCGCCACCGGTGTTGCCGCCAGCGGTGGCCCCGCCTCCCGGGGGGACGATCTCCACCTCGGCCACGCCCTCGGCCAGGCGCAGGGCCGTCTCCAGCGAGTCGGTCAGGCGGCGCTCGATGCCGGGTCGACG
>JBPCJK010000033.1:0-28907 GCA_051005375.1 Acidimicrobiales bacterium | reverse complement strand
TGGAGAACGTGCGCAAGATGGCGCCCCAGGCCGAGCTCACCGAGTTCGACGTCTACACCAAGTGCGCCGACGCCATGATCGACGGGAGGGTCGACGCCATGAGCACCGACAACGTCATCCTCCTCGGCCTCGTCGAGCAGTACGGCGCCGACAAGCTCAAGGTGGTGGGCAAGCCCTTCACCTCCGAGCCCTACGGCATCGGCGTCACCAAGGGCGACGTCGCCTTCCGCAACTTCATCAACGACCGCCTGGAGGAGATCTACGCCAACGGTGAGTGGGCCAAGGCCTTTGAGCGAACCGTGGGCCAGGTCAGCGAGGAGACGCCGGAGCCGCCCAAGGTCGACCGCTACTAGCCGGCGTTCCGCCCAGCTGCTTCGTTCGTCCGCTGCTGAGCCGACAAACGGCCAACTGATGGACGTCGTCTTCGACAACCTCGATCTCTTCTATGCAGGCATCCGCACCACGGCAGCGCTGACCGTGCTGTCGTGGGCGGCCGCCTTCGTCATCGGCGTGGTGGTGGCCTCGTTCCGGGTGAGCCCGGTCCCGCCGTTGCGGGTGGTGGGCGCCACCTACGTCGAGGTGGTCCGCAACTGCCCGTTGGCAGTGCTGTTCGTGGTGTTCTACTTTGGTTTCCCGAAGATCGGCGTCATCGCCCCTCCGTTCACTTCGGCGATCATCGTGCTGTCCGCCTACACCGGAGCCTTCGTGGCCGAGACGGTGCGGGCCGGGATCAACACCGTGGCCCCCGGTCAGGTCGAAGCCGCCCGGGCCGTGGGGCTGACCTTCCCCCAGGTGCTCGGCCTGGTGGTGCTGCCCCAGGCCCTGCGGGCGGTGGTGGCCCCGCTCGGCAACCTGTTCATCGCCCTCATCAAGAACAGCAGCATCGCCTACACCATCTCGGTGGTCGAGCTCACCGGCTCCGCCCGGGGGCTGGCCAACTCGACCGCCCAGGTCATCCCCGTGTTCCTGGCGGCGGCGATCGCTTACCTGGCATTGACTCTGCCGTCAGGAGCGTTGGTAGGGGTGCTCGAACGCCGGGTGGCGATCAAGCGGTGAAGGCGGGGTTGATCGGTGACGAGCTCGGGCCCCGGGGCCGGCGCCGGACGCGGGTGGCCACCGTGGTCGCAGGCACAGTCCTGGCCGCCGTGGTGGTGGTGGCGGTGCGCCGCTTCGCCGCCGAGGGCCAGCTGAACGGCGAGCTGTGGGCGCCCCTGGCCGATCCCGCGGTGCTGCGCTTCCTCCTCGGCGGCCTGGCCAACACCCTCAAGGCGGCGGCCGTGGCCATGGCGGGAGCCGTGGCGGTGGGAGCGCTCATGGCCCTCAGCCGCCTGGCCCAGAACCGTCCGCTGCGGTGGGCGGCCGGTGTCTACGTGGAGTTCTTCCGGGGCTTCCCCCTGCTGCTGCTCATCCTCTTCTCGGCCTTCGGGCTGCCCCGCCTGGGTGTCGACCTCCCCTTGTTCTGGTACCTGGTGCTCGGCCTCGCCGTCTACAACAGCGCCGTGCTGGCCGAGGTCTTCCGAGCCGGCATCCTCTCCCTCGACCGGGGCCAGAGCGAAGCCGCCTACGCCGTGGGCCTCACCTACCGGCAGGCCATGGCCACCGTGGTGCTGCCCCAGGCCCTGCGGCGCATGGTCCCGGCCATCGTGAGCCAGCTCGTCACCCTGCTCAAGGACACCTCGCTGGGGTTCTTCATCCAGTTCGAGGAGCTGTTGCGCCGGGGCCAGCTCACCGGGGGCTTCGACGGCAACCTGCTCCAAGCCCTGTTAGCGGTGGCAGCCATCTACATCGCCGTGAACCTGGTGCTGAGCCGACTGGCCCGACGCCTCGAGGTCCGCCAGCGCCGCCGTCTCGGGGCGGGAGGCATCGACGTCACCGGGGGCCCGGAGGACCTGGTGGTGGTCGACACCCAGCACCTCCAGATGGGCGGCGGCGGCGTGTGACGCCCGGATGATGCCCCCCGTTCTGGCCCCAGAAACGCGGGCATTTGGTCTCGCTCCAGGGGCCAGAACGGTGGCGGACGGCACCAAGTGCATCCGCTTCGGCTGTCCGGCCTACTTCGGCGGGATCTCGATGAGCCCACCATGACGCCGTCGAGCAGGCGGAGGCGGCGTGTGAGCTACGGAGCCGTGGGCAGTGGCTCGATGGCGTCCGCCTCCCAACGCCCGAGGTGGCCGGGAACCTCCACGTAGAGCACCGACGTGCCTACCTCGATGGTGCGGCTGCCGTCGGCCACGGCGGTGCAGTGGAAGAAGAGCTCGACGCCACCGTCGCCCCGGACCGTCCCCCACCCCCTCGCCTCGTCGAAGTGGACAACCTCGCCTCGAAGCACCCGCACGCCAGCCTGGTCGGTCAATGCACGATCTTCGAGAGCGGGACCTCGATGATGTCGCTGGCCCCGGCGTCGGACAGGGCAGGGATGAGGATGTTGATGTCGGCCTTGGGTACTACGGTCTCAACGGCGTAGCCGTCGGCGCCGAACAGCTTGGAGACCGTCGGCGCCTTCATGGAGGGCAGGATGTCGATGACGGCCTCGAGGCTGGCTTCGCTGACGTTGAGCTTGACCAGCACCTTCCCCCGGGCCTCCAACGCCCCTTGGAGGAGGGTGTGGAGCTGGCGCATGGCGTGGCTCTTAGACGGGTCGGCGTAGGCGGTGGGGTTGGCCACCAGCTCGGTGAAGCTCACCAGGATGACGTCGATGATGCGCAGGTTGGCCGCCCGCAGGGCCCGGCCGGTCTCGGTGATCTCGACCACGGCGTCGGCCACGTCGGGGATCTTGGCCTCGGTAGCTCCATGCGAGAGGCGGACCTCGGCGTCGACTCCGTGGTCGGCCAGGAACCGCTGGGTCAGTCCCGGGTACTCGGTCGACACCCGCACCCCGGGGGGCAGGTCGCCGACCTTGCGCCACGGTGAGTCGTCAGCCACGGCCAGCACCACGTTGATGGGACGGGCGGTGGCCTTGGAGTAGTGGAGCTCGCCCAGCGACACCACATCACTTGAGGTCTCCTCGATCCAGTCTCGCCCGGTGATGCCCAGGTCGTAGAGGCCCTCGGCCACATAGACGGGGATCTCCTGGGGTCGCAGGATGGACACGTCGGCCACCCGAGGATCAGCGATGGTGGCCCGGTAGTCGACCGAGGAGCTGCGGCCCACGGCCAGGTCGGCAGCTTCGAAGAGCTCCAGGGTGGCCCGCTCCAGCGACCCCTTGGGCAGGACCAGCCTCAGCACCGGTCCTCGCCTCGCCCGTCCGCTGTCACTGCTTGCCCTTGGGGAGTTGGCGGAGGAGGTCGGCCATCTCGAGGGCCGTCTCAGCCGCCTCGTAGCCCTTGTTGCCGGCCTTGGCCCCGGCCCGCTCCAGGGCCTGGTCGAGGGTGTCGGTGGTGAGCACGGCGAAGGCCACGGGCACGCCGGTGTCGAGGGCGACCCGCTGCAGGCCCGCGGCGCACTGCCCAGCCACGTGCTCGTAGTGGTCGGTGGCGCCCCGTAGCACCGCCCCCAGGGCGATTACCGCGTCGAGCTCACCCGACGCCGCCAGGCGCTGAGCCACCAGGGGGAGCTCGAAGGCGCCCGGCGCCCACACCTCGGTGATAGACGCCTCGTCCACACCGTGTCGCACCAGTCCGTCGCGAGCGCCGGAGGCCAGGCGATCGGTCACCAGGCCGTTGAAGCGGCCGCAGACCAGGCCCACCCGCAGTCCCTCGCCGTTGAGCCTGCCCGCATAGGTGGTCACGCCTCTAGCCTCTCACTCCGCTGTCGGCTCCGCCGAACGGGTTTCGTCGCCCAGCCCTACCAGGAGATGGCCCATGCGCTCCCGCTTGGTCCGCAGGTATCGGATGTTCTCGGGGTTGGGCACCGACTCCAGGGGGACACGCTCGACGATCTTGAGCCCGTAGCCGTCGAGGCCGCCGTACTTGGCCGGGTTGTTGGTCATGTAGCGCATGGTGGTGATGCCGAGGTCGACCAGGATCTGGGCCCCGATGCCGTACTCCCGGGTGTCGGCCGGAAAGCCCAGCTCGACGTTGGCGTCGACGGTGTCGCGACCTTGGTCCTGGAGGCGGTAGGCCCGGATCTTGTGCCCCAGGCCGATCCCCCGGCCCTCGTGGCCCCGCAGGTACACCACCACACCCAGGCCCTCGTTGGAGATCCGCTGCATGGCGGCGTCGACCTGGACCCCGCAGTCGCAGCGCAGGGACCCGAACACGTCGCCGGTGAGGCACTCGCTGTGGACCCGGACGAGCACGTCGTCCTGGCCCTGGACGGCTCCTTTGACCATGGCCACGTGCTGCTCGCCGTCGAGGAGGGACTCGTAGACGTAGCAGGTGAAGTCGCCCCAGTCGGTGGGTATGCGGGCCTCGGCCATGCGCCGCACCAGCTTCTCCGACTGGCGACGGTGGCGGATGAGGTCGGCGATGGAGATCATGAGCAGTCCGTGCTCGGCGCAGAAGCGCTCGATGTGGGGGGCCCGGGCCATGGTGCCGTCGTCGTTGACCAGCTCGCAGAGCACGCCGGCCGGCTTCAACCCTGCCAACCTGGCCAGGTCGACGGTGGCCTCGGTGTGGCCGGCTCGCTTGAGGACCCCGCCCTGGCGGTAGCGCAGGGGAAAGATGTGACCGGGGCGGGCCAGGTCGACGGGACGGGTGGCGGGGTCGATGAGGGCCCGGATGGTGGCGGCGCGGTCGGCGGCGGAGATCCCGGTGGTGGTGTTGGGCCGGAAGTCGACCGACACCGTGAAGGCGGTGCGCTGGCTCTCGGTGTTGTCGGTGACCATGAGCGGGAGCTCGAGGCGGTCGAGGCGGTCGCCCTCCATGGGCATGCAGATGACGCCCGAGGTGTGGCGGACGAAGAAGGCGATCCTCTCGGGGGTGGCGAACTCGGCGGCCATGACCAGGTCGCCCTCGTTCTCCCGGTCCTCGTCGTCGACCACCACCACGATCTCGCCCCGGGCAATGGCGGCCACGGCGTCGTCGATCGGCGCCAGACGGGAGCTGCCGGGCCCGTTCATGGCGCCCCCCTCCCGCCCCCGGCCACGCCCGCCACCAGCCGCTCGACGTACTTGGCCACCACGTCGAGCTCCAGGTTGACCCGGTCGCCGGGGCGCTTGGACCCCATTGTGGTGGCAGTGGCGGTGTGGGACACCACCGCCACCGTGAAGGCTTCGTCGCTGGCGCTGACCACGGTGAGACTGACCCCGTCGACGGCGACGGCCCCCTTGGCCACCAGGTAGCGCCCGAGGTCGGCCGGCACCCCTACCCGCAGGTCCGGCGCCGGAGCCACAACCTCACCCACCCCGTCGACGTGGCCCTGGACCAAGTGGCCGCCCAGGCGATCGGCCAGGCGCAGGGGGCGTTCCAGGTTGACCCGGTCGCCGGGTTCCAGGTCGCCGACGGTGGTGCAGGAGCGGGTCTGGTCGCTGACGTCGGCCTCCCACCAGCCCGCTCCCAGGGCCACGACGGTGAGGCAGCAGCCATCGACGGCGATGGATGCCCCCACCCCGGCGTCATCGAGCACGGCCGAGGCCCCGATCCGCAACCGGGCGCCCCCAGAAGCCTGCACCCGGCCCACCTCCTCGACCAGTCCGGTGAACACCTACACCGCCTCCATCTCGGCGGCGGCCCCTCGCTCTTCTGGCCTGCCGATCGCCGCCGTTTCCGCCCCATTTCGCAGGCCAGAACGGGTGGGCGGGTTGGGAGACGGCGCCAGCTCGACCCGCAGGTCGGGCCCCAGGCGCCGGACCGACACCACCCGGCCGTCCCAGGCGTCATCCAGCGTGGCCGCCCCGGGGCCGCGGAACAGGCCCCGCCCGTCGTCGCCACCGAGGAGCCTGGGCGCCAGGTAGAGGACGTAGCGGTCGACCAGGCCGGCCCGGTGGAAGGCGCCGGCCACGGTCGGGCCTCCCTCGACCAGGACCTGGACCACGTCGCGCCGGCCCAGGGTGTCGAGGACG
Source organism: Acidimicrobiales bacterium (assembly GCA_051005375.1). GTDB lineage: Bacteria > Actinomycetota > Acidimicrobiia > Acidimicrobiales > CADCSY01 > JADDRA01. Next base: position 22,966 of record JBPCJK010000033.1, on the reverse strand, counting down.
GCGCCGGGGTCGCCGCCGAGCTCCAAGGCCGGTTGCACCCGGGCGTCGTCGGGGGCTCGGCCCAGCACCACCCGCAGCGGGTCGGCGCCCTCGGCCAGGCGCACGGTGAGGCTGGGGTCGTCAGCACGGACGGTGCCGGCGCCGACCATGACGGCGTCGCTCTCGGCTCGCAGCCGGTGGGCGTCGGCCCTGGCCTCGGGACCGGTGATCCACTGGGACGAGCCGTCGGGCGCAGCGGTGCGACCGTCGAGGGTGGCAGCCAGCTTCAACACCACCCAGGGGCGGCCGGTGGAGCGGTGCTTGAGGTAGGGCGCGAGCTGCTCGGCTGCCGCCTCCTGGCCGACCCCCACCACCACCTCCACCCCCGCATCCCGCAGCCGGCGCAGGCCCCTGCCCGCCACCCTCGGGTCGGGGTCGACGAGGCCCACGACGACGCGACGGACCCCGGCGGCCACGATGGCGTCGGCGCAGGGAGGGGTGCGGCCGTGGTGGGCACACGGCTCCAGCGTGCACCACAGGGTGGCGCCCAGCGTGGCCCCGTCGGCACCGGCCAGGACGGCAGCCTCGGCGTGGGGACCCCCCGGCGCCGAGGTGGCGCCCTCGAAGACCCGCCCGTCCACGCCCTCGAGCACCGCCGCGACCCAGGGGTTGGGCGACGCCACCGCCCGGACACCTGCGGCCAATGCCACCGCCCGGCCCATGGCCTCCTCGTCGTCCACAACCTCAGCCTACGAGGCCGCCCGCCCAGGTAGTCCTTTCCGGCTCCTCAGCGACGTCTCGTGTCTACCACTGCCGTTTTTCGGAAGCCATGCACACGAGAGTGCCGCGAGCAGACGGCACCCCGCTTCGGCTCCCCCCGGTTCGGCGTCCCCCCTTCCAGAGCCGTTCCCCTGCACCCCATGGCCCCGGCGCCCGCCAGGACGGACGAGGACTTGCTGGACCATCGGCCGCCGGCCACGCCCGCCGCCGAATGCGGCCGTATTTGGATGGCGGCCCGGCGAGCAGCCACGGCGGATTATCGCCGTGACTGGTACTGAGCTCGCCTTCGAGGTGTTCAGGTGCGGAGGCCGGCCGGCTCCCATGGCGGATTATCGCCGTAAGTAGCACAGAGCCGGGCGGGTGGAGCGCCGTCGGCTCACCGCCGAACCTCTGGTTCGGCGGTGATTTTCAGTGCTCCCGGTGTCCGGCCAGAAGGCGCAGGGCGTGGGGCAGCACCTCGAGCACCGCCTCCAGGCACTCCAGGGCACCGGTGGTCGACCCCGGGGTGTTGAGCACCAGGGCCTGGCCGATCGTGCCCGCCACCCCCCGGGACAACCGGCCCAAGGGGTTGACCAGGCGCATGGCCTCGGCCAGGCCGGGGGCCGCCCGTTCGATCACCACCCGCGACCCCTCGGGGGTCAGGTCCCGGGGACCGAAGCCGGTGCCCCCCGTGGTCACCACCAGGCCGGCGAAGCTCCGGCACATGGTGCGCAGGGCGTGGGCCACCGCCTCGGTCCCGTCAGAGACGACCTGGTGGTCAACAACGTTGAACCCGGCGGCGGTCAGCCGCTCGGCCATGGCGGCACCGGAGCGGTCCTCCCGAGTGCCGGCGATGACCCCGTCAGAGACGGTCAGCACCTTGGCCGACAGGTACCCGGCGTCGTCGTCGCTCATCCTGCCTCCGTCGTGGTGATGCCTCGAAGTTAGACGAGAAGCGCGACGTCATTTGGAGCATCCAGCATCCGCCGTACGACCAGCGACCTAGCCTACGCGCTGGGGAGTCTGAGATCCCGCCGCTGTTCGTTCTGCTCTCTGCCGCCACCATTACCGTGATTGGTCGTTGGTCCGCACGCACAGCCACTACCCGAGCGACGTGCTCGCTGGTGGCGCCCTCGGCATCGTGGTTGCCCTGGCGGCCTGGAAGCTGTGGCCGTGATCTCAGCTCGATCCGGCCCGGAAGCGTGCGTCCTCGCCAGTCTCCCATTCTCAGCGTGCTCGCCTCGGGACGCCCAGCCCCTCGATCAGGCTTGCAGGCGCAGCAAGGATGTAGGCCATGGCTTTCGAGATGACCGATCAACTCCGACGTCGACTGACCGACGACACGCTTGTCTGGCTGACCACCGTGTCTCCCCGCGGTCGTCCTGCTCCCCGACTGGTGTGGTTCATGTGGACGGGCGACAGCTGCCTGATCTACAGCCAGACCGCAGCCGCGAAGTTGGGGCACATCGCCGGCAATGACCGAGTGACGCTGAACTTCAGCTCCGACGCGCGGGGCGGCGATGCGGTGGTGATGGCCGGCAGGGCTGAGCTCGCGCCCGACGCTCCACCGGCCGCTGCGCTACCCGGTCTGCTGGACAAGTACACAGACCTGCTCAATGCGATCGGCATGACCGCGGAGCATTTCACCAGCAGCTACACCGTGGCGATGCGCGTCATCCCAGATCACACCTGGACCATCCCCGCCTAGCGGTGACCGACGCCTTGGGGACGGCCGCTGGTCAGTCCCGCCGGACTCGGGCCAGCCGCAGGAGGCCCATGCCGTCGGTGCCGGCGGCCTGGGGCAGCAGTAGCGCTCCCCGGCCCTGGGGGCGCCACGGTGGATCGGGAGGGGCAAGCGCCTCCAGCTCAGAGTGGGTCGCCGCCAGCCAGCGGTCGATGTCGAGGGTCTCCTCGGACGTGATGGTGCACACGCTGTAGACGAGCGTTCCCCCTGGTCGCACCAACTGGGCGGCGGCGTCGAGCAGCTCCCGCTGGAGTGTCGCCAGGCGAGCGATGTCGTCTGGCTGGCGCCGCCACCTGGCGTCGGGGCGGCGGTGGAGGACGCCGAGCCCTGAGCAGGGGGCGTCGACGAGCACCCGCGCAAAGCTGGCCGGCGCCCAGGGTGGATCTCGGGCATCGGCGACCACCACGGAGACGGAGGCGGCACCGGTGCGGGTGACGGCGGCGCTCACCAGGCCAACGCGGGCAGGGTCGATGTCGCTGGCGAACACCCAGGCGCCGGTGGTAGCCAGGGCGGTGGCCTTGCCCCCGGGGGCGGCGCACACGTCGGCCACCCTTTGCCTCTCCTCGGCCCCCACCGCGGCCGCCACCCATTGGGAAGCTCGGTCCTGGGTGTAGCCGTCGGGACGCTCGCTGGCGGGGGTCGCCTGGTTCATGGCATCGAGGGCGGCCGTCGCGTCGGCCTGGCCGAGGTCGGCGACCAGGCGATCGACGATCCAGTCGGGGTAGCTGAGCCGGGTGGCGTCGTCTGGCCAGGCCACGGGAGCATCGGCCACCCGGCGGAGCACAGCGTTGACCAGCCCCCTCGACCGCCTGGGGGCGAGGTCGACGGTGACCGACACGGCGGCGTGGGCCGGGGTGCGCAGGAAGTGCAACTGGTAGGCGCCGAGGCGCAGGGCGGCCCGGGTGGGGGTGTCGAGGCGGCGCAGCACGAAGCGGTCGACCAGGAAGTCGCACGCCCGGCGCATGCGGGTGGCGCCGTAGACCAGCTCCGTGACCAGGGCACGGTCGCGGGGGGTAAGGCGGCTGGCGGACAGGGCCTCGCTGAGCACCGGATTGGCCCGACCGCCCTCCTCGATCCGCTCCAGGGCATCCAACGCCACCCGTCGGGGCCCGGTCCCCGGCGGGGACACCACGGCTGGCGGGCGGCTCACTGGCACACCATCCTGCGGATGGCGAAGCCATGAGAATGGTTACTGTGCTCATTGGTGAGCACGCCCAAGGGCGTGATCACCTCCCCAGCCGCTCCCCTGGTGCGGGCCGGGCCCCGTTGTGCCAGGCCGTGGCGGGCTGGACTGCCTTGCCCTCGGGCTGGACCTCCACCAGCTCCAGGGCGCCGTCCCCGGTGCCCACCTTCGTGCCCTCCACCATCCCCGACGCCAGCTCGCCGGACTGTTCCGGGCCTACCAGGCGGGAACGAAGCACCTTGAGCCGACGCTGGCGGAAGGTGGTCCACGCTCCCCCGACCCGGACGAGGCGGTGGATCTCGACCGCGGGCCGCTCCCAGTCGAGCTCGAGGTCAGCCGGGGCAAGCTTGGCCGCGTAGGTCGGCTCACCGGCCTGGGGCACGGGACGGCCGAGGCCGGCCGACAACGCCTCCAGCAACAGGGCGGTGCCAGCGGCGACCAGCCGGCCCCGCAGCTCGGCCGCGGTCTCGTCGGGGTCGATGGCGAGCCGCTCGCAGCCGTACACCGGCCCGGTGTCGAGGCCCTCCTCCAGGGCCATGAGGCACACCCCGGTCTCGTCGTCGCCGGCCAGGATCGCTCGCTCCACCGGCGCCGCCCCACGCCACCGGGGCAGCAGCGAGAAGTGGAGGTTGACCATGGGCAGCTGCCGCAGCACGTGGGGCCGCACCAGACGGCCGAAGGCAACGACCACCCCGAGGTCGGCTTCGACTCCCAGCACGTCGTCGACCCTGTCGGTAACCGGGAGCCCGAAGTCGAGGGCAGCCGCCTTTACCGGCGTGGGGACCAGCGCCCCGCCTCGGCCACGTTTGCGGTCGGGCTGGGACACCACCAGGGCGAAGTCGAAGCCGGCTTGCACCAGCGCCCGCAATGGGGCGACGGCGACATCGGGGCTGCCCAGGTAGACCAGCCGCCGGGGCGGCTCCAGGGGCTTCAGTCCCGGCTCGGGAGCGGGAGCCGCAGCCGACGACGAGGCTCGGTTCCCTCTAGCGCCAGGGCGCGGTCCCGCAGCTCTCGCTTGGCCTGCTTGGCCTGGTCGTCGTCGAGCCGCTCCAGCAGCAGGATCCCGTCGAGGTGGTCGACCTCGTGCTGGAACATGCGAGCCAGCAGGTCGTCGGCCTCGAAGGAAACCTCGTTGCCGTCGAGGTCGAGGCCGATGAGGTGCACCTCCTTGGCCCGCACGATCTCCCACGACAGCCCGGGAACCGAAAGGCAGCCCTCCTCGTAGACCCACTCACCCCGGGCCTCGCTGACCACCGGGTTGATGATGGTGTGTGGACCTTGGTCGTCCTGGAGATCGTAGACGAACATGCGCTTTTGCACACCGACCTGAGGGGCAGCCAGGCCGATGCCTGGCGCCTCGTGCATGGTGACGATCATGTCGGCGGCCAGGCGGGCCAGACGGGCGTCGATCTCGGTCACTGCAGAGGCGGGCTGGCGCAGCACCGGGTCGCCGACTAGGCGGATGTCGTAGGGGGCCACGGCGAGCCAGGGTAGCGGGAGCCTGTCGCTGCTTCGGCCCCTCCTCGGCCTCGCCCGATGGGCGGCCACCACAGCCAATAGCGTCAAGCGCCCGTGGCCCACTACTCCGACGCCGACCCGGCGGTCGCCTCACAGCGCCATCACGTCCCCCTGCTGCTGCCCGACCTCTCCCTGGAACTGGCCACCGACCGGGGCGTCTTCGCCCGCCATGGCGTCGATCCGGGCACGAAGCTGCTGCTGTTGGAGTCCCCTGGGCCGCCTGCTGAAGGAGATCTGCTCGACCTGGGGTGCGGCTACGGCGCCATCGCCGTGGTCCTCGCCCGCCGGGCGCCCCACGCCACCATCTGGGCCGTCGACGTCAACCGCAGGGCATTGGAGCTGACCGAGGCCAACGCCACCGCTGCCGGCGTGGACAACGTCCGCGCCGTGCTGCCCGAGGCCCTGCCCGACGACATCCGTTTCGCCACCATCTGGTCGAACCCCCCGGTACGCATCGGCAAGGGGCCCCTGCAGGCGCTCCTGGCCGATTGGCTCGCACGTCTGGGTGATGGGGGGCACGCCAGCCTGGTCGTGCACAAGCACCTGGGTGCCGACTCGCTGGCCCGCTGGCTGGTGGCCCAGCGCTTCCCCACCCAGCGGCTCAGCTCCCGGATGGGGTACCGGCTGTTGCGGGTGGGAGGACGGGTGGGATGAGGAACTTGCGTGACACCGAGCTCAAGCGTCTCCACCGCCAGTGGCGACGTCGCACCGAGGGGCGCCTGGCCCTCCTCCTCGACTCGGTGCAGACGCCGTTCAACGTCGGTTCGATCGTTCGCCTGGCCGCGGCTGAGCGGATCGAACACCTCTATCTCGGGGGGGCCAGCATCAGCCCCCGGCACCCCAAGGCGGGAAAGACCTCGCTCGGCACCGAGCGCTACGTTCCCTGGAGCTCTCACGAGGCCGTGGAGGGCGCCATCGACGAGGCCAAGGACGCCGGGTTCTTCCTGGTCGGCCTGGAGCTGGCCGACGGGGCCGTTCCCCTCCACGAGGTGAGCATGCCCTCCGAAGTGTGCCTGGTCCTCGGCCACGAGGACCACGGCCTGTCGCCGCTCACCCTCAGCGCCTGCGACGCTCTGGCCTTCGTCCCCCAGCTCGGGCGGGTGGGATCCCTCAACGTGGCCCACACCGCAGCCATCGGCATCTATGAGGTCCGCCGCCGGGAGTGGGCCAGCTGGCGTCCTGACCCCGACGGCTGAGCGACGACCCGCTCACGACTCGGTCGTGGTCGAGGTGGTGGACCCCTCGACTGGGGACGGGGACTGCGGGGTCGGCGACGTGCACGCCGGGGGAGCCAGGGGGACGACCTGGGTGGGTGAGAGCACCACGGTCAGGGGCGCTGCCCCAGGGGCCTGGCAGGTGAGGGTGAAGGTGGCGTTTCCGGCGGCGTCACTGGTCACCACCGCTGACGTCTCCAACGCCCAGGCGGTCCCCGTGTCCAGCCCGACCGGGACACCGGGCAGCGAAAGGGCGCGAACCACACCTCCGGCGTCGACGTTGCGAGACGACAGCCGGACCCCCACGTTGGTGCGCTCACCGACCACTGGGGGGTCGGGTGCGAACGCAGCGTCGACCACGATCTGGCCGAAGCGCTGAACTGGGACCACCACCTCGGCGCTGCCAGCGGCGGCGACGAAGAGGATCTGGGGCTCCACCGTGGCCAGATCGGGCTGCAGCCAGGCTCGAACCCGGTAGCGCCCCCCCAGCACGTTGTTGGCCCGCCACCTGCCGTCGGCCTCGGTGGCCACGTCGAGAGTGGCGACGGCGTCATCCACCAGGCGCTCGAGGCGCACGGTGGCACCTGCCACCGGTCCCTCCGGTCCCTCCACCCGCCCGGCCAGTATCCCTGGACCCGGCCCCACCACCACGTTGGTGGTGGTGGTGCCTGCGACGGGGGCCAGCACCACTCCTCGATAGTCCGCTGCGACGGTGGTGGACGTCGGCACCGTGGCGCTGGTATCGGGAACCGGCAGCGGGTCGAGGGCGTCGCCCGATGAGCAGGCGGCGGCGACCAGGGCGATGCCCGCCACCAGAGCTGCAAGAACACCCTGGGACCGACGACCGGACATCAGCCGACAAGGGGCAGGGATTCGACCCTCGCCGCCACCTCCCCACCCTCCCAACGAAGGAGGGCATCGGCCGGCGGGTCCACGTCGCGACGGAGGTAGGCCAGGGCCACCGGCGCCCGACGGGTGAGCGACTCGGCCACGCTCGTGAGCGAGCCCACCTCCTTGGCATCGACCACCACCACTGCGCCCACCGGAGGCAGGACGTTGGAAGCCACGACCACTCCCCGCAGGCGCCGTGGGACCTTCCCACCGCGTGAGTCGATCCGGGCCACCAGCTCCTGGCCGGTGTAGCACCCCTTGGAGAAGCTGACGCAACGCTCGACCAGCCCGGTGGCGGCGGGGATGGTGGAGCTGTCCAGCTCCGCGCCCATTCGGGGAACGCCCGTCTCGATGCGTAGGGCCTCGTAAGCCTCGGCACTCACGACCAGCGCCCCCTCGGGGACGGCCGGCTGGGGGCCGAGCAGGTCGAACCCCGGTACGCCGGGCGTCTCGGGCACCGTCCGCCACGTCCCAGGAGGACTGGGGGCCAGGTTCTCGGCGACTTTCCCCCGCACAGCCAGACAGCACCAGTCGAGGGACGCAAGCTCGCAGCGGACCCGGAGCTTGAACCGATCGAGCCGGGCCAGCATGGCCGCACCCCAGCCGGCGTCGGTGTCGAGGACGACCTCCTCGTCGGCCGTTCGGGTCAGGCGCAAGTAGGCGTCGACCTTGCCCTGGGGCTGGAGCAGCAGGGAGAAGGCCGACTCCCCCACCGCCACGCCAGCTACGTCCTGGCTCAGCTGGCCCTGGAGGAAGGCCACCGCGTCGGGACCCGATGCCAGCACGAAGTCTCGGGGCAGCTTCATGGCGCCCAACGCCTGGCGCAGGGCGAGCGCCTCGTCGGTGGCCACCATCACGCCCCTCCCTCACTGTGCGCCGTCCCGATCGGCCGCCTCGCCGCTTCGTCGCTCGTTCGGCGTGCCGCCGCTTCATCGCTCGTTCGGCGTGCCGCCGCTTCCTCGATCGTTCGGCGTGCCGCCGACATCCGCCTGGCGGCGGGGACGGCAGCCAGGAGGGCAGCCGCCTTGTTGCGGCACTCCCGGTCCTCGGCCTCGGGGTCGCTGTCGGCGACGATGCCGGCGCCGGCCTGGACCGAGGCGGCCCCCTCAGCGTCCACGACCATGGTGCGGATGGTGATGGCGGTGTCGAGGTTGCCCGAGAAGTCGAGGTAGCCGACGACGCCGGCGTAGGGCCCCCGCTTGGTGGGCTCGAGGGCGTCGATGATCTCCATGGCCCGCACCTTGGGTGCTCCCGACATGGTGCCGGCCGGCATCGTGGCCCGCAGCAGGTCGACGGGGCCGAGCCCGGGGCGTAGCTGCCCGGAGACCTGGGAGGTCAGGTGCATGACGTGGCTGTAGCGCTCCAGGACCATGAGCTCATCGACCTCCATCGTCCCCCAGATGGCCACCCGACCTACGTCGTTGCGGGCCAGGTCCACCAGCATGACGTGCTCGGCCACCTCCTTGGGGTGCTCGCGCAGCTCCGCCGCCAGGCGGTGGTCGTCGTGGTCGGTGGTGCCCCGGCGGCGGGTCCCGGCGATGGGGCGGGAGACGATGCGGCCGTCGAGCAACTGCACCATCCGCTCGGGCGACGACCCGACGATGGTCACCTCGGGGTGGCGCAGAAAGTACATGTAGGGGCTGGGGTTGACCTGACGCAGCACCCGGTAGACGTCGAAGGGATCGGCGTCGAGGTCGAGATCGAACCGCTGGGAGAGCACCACCTGGAAGATGTCGCCGTCGAGGATGTGCTCCTTGGCCACCTCCACCGCCTTGATGAAGACACCGGCACCCATGGTCGAGCGCACGGTGGGCAACTCCTCGGCGCCGTCGGGAGGGTCGACCACCGGTTCAGCGGTGGCTCGGGCGCCATCGTCGGCCAGCACCTCGAGGCGGCTGAGGGCGGCGTCGTAGGCGTCGTCGAGATCGGCGTCGGCGGTTCCCGGGGCCACGAAGACGTTGTCGATGAGCGTGACCCGCTGGCGCCAGTGGTCGAACACCGCCAGCTGGCCGATGACGCTGAGCAGCGAGTCGGGGAGCCCCTGGTCGTCGGGTGGGGTGTCGGGCAGGTGCTCGACCTCACGGACCACGTCGTAGCCCAGGTAGCCGACGATGCCCCCGTGCAGCGGGGGCAGCTCACTCAGGTGGGGAGACCGGTAGGCAGCCAGGATGGCCTCGACCGCCCCCAGCACGCCGGCGTCGAGGGGCACCGACAGGGGCAGGGCACCGTCGACGTGGATGGTTCCTGAGCGGGCCACCAGGGTGGCCAGAGGGTTGCGGCCCACGAACGAGAAGCGGGACCAGCGGGCGCCCTGTTCGACCGACTCCAGGAGGAAGCCGGGGCCGTCGCCGACCACCCGGGCGAAGGCCGCCACCGGGGTGATCAGATCGCCCAGGACCTCCCGCCACACCGGGACCACGGTGTGGTCCCGGGCCAGCGCCCGGAACTCCTCCCGGCTCGGTCGCAGCACGGCCCGGTCGCCGTCAGCCGCCGCCGAAGCGGCGGGAGAAGCAGGTGCGGTCACCGGTGTGGCAGGCCCCCCTCCCCTCCTGTTCGACCATGAACAGCAGGGTGTCCCCGTCGCAGTCGTAGTAGGCCCGCCGCACCCACTGGCGGTCGCCCGAGGTGTCCCCCTTGGCCCACTCCTCCTGGCGCGAGCGGCTCCAAAAGACGGTGCGCCCGCTCTCGAGGGTGCGGCGCAGGGTGGCGGCGTTCATCCACGCCAACATGAGCACGTCGCCGGTGGCCTCGTCCTGCACGATGGCGGGGACCAGGCCGTTGGCGTCATAGCGAACGGCAGCGAGGTCGGTGTCGCTGACGGAGATGGGGCTGACGACGGGCACGTGGGCCATGGTAGGCGGACGGACCACCATCCGGTCCCCTCCGTCAGCGCCATAACGTCGGCGGCGGGATCAGCCTCGGGGCGGACGAACGACCACACCCGCCGCTGCCAGCGCCTGCTTGGCATCGGCCACGGTGTGGGTCCCGAAGTGGAAGATCGACGCTGCCAGCACGGCATCGGCTCCGCCCTGGGTTACGCCCTCGACCAGGTGCTCGAGGCGGCCGACCCCACCGCTGGCGATGACCGGCACGCCGCAGCCCCCGGTCACGGCTCGGGTGAGCTCCAGGTCGAAGCCGTCGCCAGTTCCGTCGCGGTCCATCGAGGTGAGCAGGATCTCGCCGGCGCCCATGACCTCGACCTCGGCCGCCCAGGAGACGGCGTCGAGGCCGGTGGGCTTGCGCCCCCCGTGGGTGTAGACCTCGAAGCCGCCGGGCGAGCGCCGGGCGTCGATGGCCACCACCACGCATTGGGCGCCGAACTCCTCGGCCAGCTCCGCGACCAGCTCGGGGCGGCTGACGGCGGCGGTGTTGACGCCCACCTTGTCGGCCCCGGCCCGCAGCAGCGCCCGGGCATCGTCGACGCCGCGGACCCCCCCGCCCACGGTGAGGGGGATGAACACCTGCTCGGCGGTGCGGGCCACCACGTCGACCATCGTCGCTCGGTTGCCCGACGAGGCGGTGATGTCGAGGAACACCAACTCGTCGGCCCCCTGCTCGTCGTAGCGTGCAGCCAGCTCCACCGGGTCGCCCGCGTCGCGCAGCCCGACGAAGTTCACGCCCTTGACCACCCGCCCGCCCACGACAGCAGCAGCGTCCACCCCGGCATCGACGTCGAGGCAGGGGATGACCCGGGCGGTGCGCACCGAACGACCCTACGGTCGAAGCGCTCTACTGCGCGGGGAATTTCCGGCAACGCCGGACACCAGCCGCACCTTCGGCGGTGCCGTCGGACCGGTGACGGCTGGCCTTCAGCAGTCGAGGGTCACCGCCGCCACCGAGCACAACTCGTGGCGCCGAGCATGGTCGAGAGCCCCTAGGCGGCGGACGAGCATCGCCTTGGGAAACGGCCGGAGGTTGTCGAAGCTGGCAGCCGACGGAAGCGGCAGCCCTTCGGCTTCTCCCAGTGGAAGCTCGCTCGGCACGTCTCGCGTCCGGGTCGTGACCGGTGCCACCAGAACCCGCTGGATGGCGAGGTTGGCGGAATCACGGCTCACGACGAGAAAAGGACGTCCCTTCTCGTCGGGCGACTCTCCCCACCAGACCTCGCCCCGGGCTACCACCATCGAGACCAGGGCTCCTCTTCGATGGCGCTGATCGCCAGGCGGGTGGCTTCGGCCAACTCGTCGTCGCCCTCCGGATGGCTGCGGAAGCCTTCGACGAAGGCGGCGTCGACTCGCCTTCGCTCGTCGCTGCGGACCAGGGCCGCCACCGCCGTGCGTACGGCGTCGGATCTGCTCTGGAAGGAGCCACGAGCGACGAGCCCGTCAAGCTCGGCCACAACGTCGTCTCCCAGCTTCACTGCTATCTGGATCGTCGTGCTTACAGCATACCCTCCAGCATGGCGGATCAGCCCTTCTGGGTACCGATTCTCTCGACCCACCCGACTGTGACCTCCGCTCCGAGCGGCGTCTGGTAGGCGAGGGCGGCCTCGACGATCCCTGACCGCAACCGGCTCGACAGCTTCGACAAGGGCTCTATCTGGATGCTGACCTTACCGGCGCAGCGCTCAGGCTGCCAGACGGCGGCGATGCGACCGTCCACCAGCACGGTCGGGGTGATCCAGCCGGCGGCACGGGAGATGCGGTCGTGGCGGCCTTCCGGCCAGGCGTGGCGGCGGTGGCTGTGGGGCGACAGGACATATGTGTCGAAGCCCGGCAGGAGGCGGACGTGGCCTTTGAGCGGTGACGCTGCCGCCAGCGAGTCGATGGAGTCAGTGAGCACCCAGGCCCGCTCCCCGTCGAGCTCCACCTCCTCTGCCTCCTCGCCAACCCCCCGCAAGAGCCGCTTGCCCTCGGCCGGTGGGACGCCCCACCATCGGGCCAGATCGGCGGCCGTCGCCGGCCCACAGGCGTCGAGGAAGCGCCGCACCACACAAGCCCTTGCCTCCTCGGCGGAAGGCTCGCTCCACCGGCCGGGGATCCAGCGCTTGGGGTCGACGAAGGTGACGTTGCGCCCACGGTCGGGCCCGAAGCACAGTGAGCCTTCCGCCGCCGCTGTCTTGAGCACGGAGCCCCCGAAGCTCGACCGCACTGCCTGTCCCAGCGCCGGATCGCCAGTGTGATCACTGAGCTGGCTGGCGAGCTCCTGGCGATTCAGCGGCGTAGCGCCGACGATCTCAGCCACGGCGTCGGTGATCGCCAGGAGCTGGGCGTAGCTCATGCCGTGGTAGCGCTCCCAGGCTGCCCCCCGCTTGAGGTTGCGCTCCTTGTCCCGTAGGGCCACCGTCCACATCGGGTACTCGTCGGCGGGGAGCCAGTGAAGGGTGCCGCGCATGGCCCACGTCTTGACCAGCTTCCGCTCCTCCCACAGGGCCGACCGTGTCACTGTCGGGGCAAGGCCGCTGCGCAGCCACACCGCCTGCTCGGCGCTCGACGCCACCTGGGCCTGAACGCCGGCGAGCTGCCTGGCGACCTCGACCACGTCGGGAAGGGGGGACACCAGGAGCTGCCGCTCGGCCCGCCACGCCAGCGCCTGGGGCCAGCTGACACCAAGCACCGTCCCCAAAGAGGTTCGCCAGCCGTCTAGGCCATGGCCACGAGGTCAAGAAGGTCGTCGCTCCAGTGATCGAGCGTCCCCTCGGGCATGAGCAGCACCCGCTGCGGTGCCAGCTCCCGCACGAACTCCGGGTCGTGGCTGACCAGCACCATGGCTCCGCCCCAGCCCGCCAGGGCGGCGGCCACCGCGGTGCGAGACGGGGGGTCCAGGTTGTTGGTGGGCTCATCGAGCAACAGGAGGTTGTGGCGCCCGGCGGTGAGCTGGGCCAGCGCCAGCTTGGTCTTCTCCCCGCCCGAGAGCGTGCCGGCGTCCTGGAACGCCATCTCCCCCGGGAGGCCGAACATCCCCAGCAGGGCCCGCAGCTCGCCCACACCTAGGTTGGCCTGTTCCTGGAGGTGGGTGAGGACATCCTTGCCCCCCGCTATTCCCTCGTGCTCCTGAGCGTAGTAGCCCGCCGACACGCCGAGGCCGAGCCGCCAATCGCCGGCGTCGGCCGTGGTCTCGCCGGCCAGTACCCGCAGCAGGCTGGTCTTGCCCGCCCCGTTCAGGCCCATGACCATGAGCCGTTCGCCCCGCCCGAGGTCGAACGACACGTCGGAGAACACCGGCGGGCCCCCGTACCCCTTGGCCATGCCCTCGACCTCCAGGACCACCCGCCCGGCCCGTGGCGGCTCCGGGAGGCGAAGGTTCATGGTGCGCTCCTTCTGGGGCCCTGTCACCGCCGCGTCCCGCAGGCGGGTGACCCGGTGGTCGATTGACTTGGCGGTGCGGGCCCGGCGCTGGGTCTGGCCCCGCATGGAGTCGGCCAGGCTCGACAGGCGTTTGATCTCTCCCGCCTGGGCCGCCGCCACCTTGGTCTGGCGGGTTTCGTCGGCTTCCAGGGCCCGGCGGTACTGCGAATAGGTCCCCTTGTACTCGGCCAGGTGCGAGTTGTTGAGGTGCAGGACCCGGGTGATGGCTTCGTCCAGCAACCCGAGGTCGTGGCTGACCACCAACAGGGCGCCTCGGTACGAGGCCAGGAAGCCCATGAGCCACACCTTGGCGTCGGTGTCGAGGTGGTTGGTGGGCTCGTCGAGCAGCAGCAGGTCGCTGCCGGAGAAGAGGATGCGGGCCAGCTCCACCCGCCGGCGCTCGCCACCGGAGAGCACCCGCACCGCAAGGTCGAGGCGGTCGTCGGGTAGACCGAGCCCGGCGGCGATGCGTCGGACCTCCGAGTCCGCTGCCCAACCCCCGGCCAGCTCGAAGGCGTCGACAGCCTTGGCGTGGCGGGCGATGTTGCGCTCGGACGGGTCCTCCTCGATGGCCAGGCGCCGCTTCTCGATGGTGACGGCGAGCTGATCGAGACCTCGGCCCGAGAGCACGTGGTCGATGGCCGACAAGCCGCTACCCGTCGCCGAGCCCGCCGTGCGCGGGTCCTGGGAGAGGTAGCCCAACCCACCTTGGCGGACCACCTCACCTCCGTGCGGCGGCGTGTGGCCGGCCAGCACGCCGAGCATGCTGGTCTTGCCCGCCCCGTTGCGCCCGACCAGACCGACCTTGTCGCCGGCGGCCACGATGAACGACGCCTCGACCAGGGTTAGGCGGCCTCCGACCTCGACGGACAGGTTGCGGGCCTGGAGCATGGAGCCAAGGGTGCCAGCAAACGGCCCTGGCGACGACCTGAGCCGGCGGGTGGGCGGTGGCCGAGCGCCCGAGGTGGGCCACTGTGCGCTTGTCCTTGACTCGCTCTCGCACCCGGTCCATGAGGGCCACGTGGTCGATCTCGTCGAAGCACGCCTCGATGTCACCTTCGAGAACCCACTCGTAAGTTCCGGGTGGGAGACGCGAGGTGGTGAATCTCGGCGATGGCGTCCTGGGCTCGGCGCCTCGGGCGGAAGCCATAGGAACATGGCTTGAAGTCCGCCTCGAAGATCGGCTCGAGCACCAGCTTGAGAGCGGCCTGCACCACTCGGTCCCGCACGGTGGGGATGTCCAGGCGTCGGCGCTTGTTAGTGCCGGGCTTGGGGATCATCCGCTCCCGCACGGGGAGTGGCACGAAGCGCCGGGCCTTCAGATCGGCCCCGAGCTCGGCGAGGAAGGCTTCCTCGCCTCGGGCGATGATGGCGGCGGCCGATTGGCCGTCCACCCCCACCGACCGTGCTCCTCGGTTGCGCCTCACCTGCTGGAACGCCTCGGCGAGCACAGCAGGGTGGTAGACGAAGTTGTAGAGGTCGTCGAACCTCCGGTTGGGATCGTCATTTGCCATCGGTGCAACTTGGTCTGGATCTCCGATACCCGGACCCACGCCAGCACGTAGTCCTTGCCGGGTGCCTCCGGTGCGCCGGTGTTCACCGGCGACCTCTCGGTGTGCCAGTCCCGTAGCTGCGGACTCGCTGGGTCCCTTCGCCATGTGGACGGCTTTCCCGCCCTCGGACTACTACAGACCCTCAGCCCCATCGTCGAGCCATCAGCGGACGGCACGCCTTCCCGCTGGCGGCCGGGCTGGCCGCCAGGGTGGGGGCTCGACGACGGTTCCCACGTTCACCGCACAACCGATTGACGGGGTTGGTGCCCAGCTGTTCCCCTGCAGCCTCGCCATGGTTACGCCACAGGCCTTCGCCATGGCCTCCTGGTCGGTGGAGTAAACCGATTTGTCCCGCCCCAGCCAAGATGTCGCCGCCAGTGCTGCCACCGCCGGGCACCTCCCCACCGCCGCCCCCTCCGACCGGGCGCTCGCCATGATCGTCGCCACACTCGCCATGCCCAGACTCTCCACCGCCGGGCACCTCGCCACCGCCGGGCGCTCCGCCGCCGCCGGCACGGACGGTGCCGGTGCCGGCTCCGGGCGCTTCGCCCCGTTGGCATTCGTGGGCGCTCGCCCCCAGGCGCACCAGCTCGCTCAGGGCGTCGGCGGCGTAGGCCTCGGTGGGCTCGGACCGCCCGGCCAGGCGGGCGGTGTGGAAGATCTGGCCTCGTAGCGGGGCCAGGGCGGCTTCGATGTCGGCGCCTGCTTCAGGGTGTTGCGCAGGGACAAGTTCCAGGAGCCGTCGCTGCCCTTCCAGGTGCGCAGGCAGCGCTGGCGGTGCAGGCGGGTGACCCGCTCGGCGGCGTCCTCAACACCATTGTCAGCGGCCCGAGGTCGTCGCCAGGGCCTGCTCCACCGTGAAGGCGCCTTCGTAGAGGGCCTTGCCCACGATTGCGCCGGCGAGCACGCGGCCGACCACCGACAGGCGGGCCAGGGCCTGCAGGTCGTCGAGAGTGCCCACCCCCCCGCTGGCCACCACGTCCACCGTCGTGGCGCCGAGCACCGCCGCCAGGGCGTCGAGATCGGGGCCGGCCAGGGTGCCGTCGCGGCTGATCTCGGTGACCACCAGGGCGGCGACGCCGACGTCGTCGAAGCGGCGGACGGCGTCGAGCAGGGGGACGCCCGCTCCTTCGGTCCAACCCCGGACGGCCACCTCGCCCCCCCGGGTGTCGAGGCCCACGGCGACACCGCCGGGGTGGGCGGCGGCCAGGCCCGCCACCAGGCCCGGGTCCTCCATGGCGGCGGTGCCGAGCACCACCCGGTGGACGCCGGCGTCGAAGAGGGCCTCGGCGGCAGCTTCGTCCCGCACACCGCCACCGGACTGCACCCGGGCGTCGACGGCGGCGGCCACGGCAGCGATGGCCGTCCGGTTCACCGGCTCCCCGGTGCGGGCGGCGTCGAGGTCGACCACATGCACCCAACTGGCGCCGGCGGCGGCGAAGCCCCGGGCCACGGCGACCGGGTCGTCGCCGTAGACCGTCTCGTCGCCGTAGTCACCCTGGCGCAGGCGCACGCAGCGCCCACCCCTCAGGTCGATGGCGGGGTACAGCTCCATGGTGTGTGACCGCTTCATCGAGCTGCCGTTTTGGCCCCAGAGGTGGTCGCTCCTGCAACCGATCGTGGGATCAGAAGCGGGTTGAGGTCGAGAGCGGTCACCGGGAGAGGGATGCCACGAAGTTGGCCAGCATGGCCAGGCCGGTCGCTCCCGACTTCTCCGGGTGGAACTGGGTGGCCCACAGCGGGCCCTGCTCGACCGCTGCCACCACCGGGCCGCCGTAGTCGCAGGTGGCGACCACGTTCTCGCCGGGCTCGGGGGCGAAGGAGTGCACGAAGTAGGCCCACACCGGGCGGGCCAGCCCAGCGGTGAGCCCAGGCTCACCCACCACGTCGAGGACGTTCCACTGCATCTGCGGTCGCTTGACCCCCTCCCCCAGGCGACGGACGCCGCCCGCCAACACCCCGAGCCCCTCGACCCCAGGGCTCTCCTCCGACCCCTGGTACAGGAGTTGCATGCCCACGCAGATGGCGAGGAAGGGAACCCCGCTGTCGATGGCGGCCAGTGCCACCTGGTCGAGCCGCTCGTCCCGCAAGGCGGCCATGCACCGGCCGAAGGCTCCCACCCCGGGGAGCACCACCCCCGAGGCGTCGGCGGCCAGGGCCGGGTCGGCGGTCAGGCGGGCGTCGGCGCCCACCCGCTGGAGGGCCTTCTGGGCCGAGCGCAGGTTGCCGATGCCGTAGTCGAGCACTGCCACCAGCGGCCGTTCGTCAGAAGCCACCCGGCCTACAGCGTCCCTTTGGTAGAGGGGATGCCCCGGCCCTCCACCCGGGTCGCGTCCCGCAGGCATCGGGCCACCCCCTTGGCCGTGGCCTCGAGGATGTGGTGGGTGTTGCGCCCGGCCCGCATGCGCACGTGCAGGGTCATCCCGGCGTTGGTGGCGAAGGACTCCCAGAAGTGCTCGGCCAGCTGGGGATCGAAGGGCGGGGACCCGAGGGCCAAGACCTCGCCGATGTCGACGTCGTAGGCCACGAAGGGCCGTCCCGACAAGTCGAGCGCCACTTCGATGAGCGCCTCGTCGAGGGGATAGAGGCCGCTGGCGAAGCGGCGGATGCCGGCCTTGTCACCCAACGCTTCGGCCAGGGCATCCCCGAGGGCGATGCCGACGTCCTCCACGGTGTGGTGGCCGTCGACCTCCAGGTCGCCCTGCGCCTGCACCGACAGGGCGAAGCCGCTGTGGCGGCCGAGCTGGGCCAGGAGGTGGTCGAAGAAAGGAAGGCCGGTGCTGACCTCGACCACGCCGCCGCCGGTGCCGCCGCCGGTGCCGTCGCCGTCGACGTCGAGGGAAAGCTCGATGCGGGTCTCCCGTGTCACCCGGGAGCGGCTGGCCCGCCGGGTCACGCCGCCACCTCGCCCAACGCCCCGGCCAGGGCCGACAGAAAGGCGTCGTCCTCTTCGGGGCTTCCCACGGTGACCCGCAGGCATCCCTCCAGGCCGGGCCACGACGAGCAGTCCCGCACCAGCACCCCTCGATCGAGCAGTCCCTGCCAGACCCGGTGGCCGTCGCCGCCGTCGGGGCGGAAGAGCACGAAGTTGGCATCCGAAGGCCACTGGTGCACGGCCAGCTCAACCATGGCGATGACGATGCGCTGGCGCTCGGCCACCACCGCCGCCACCCGGGCCTGCATCTCACCCTCGAAGCCCAAGGCCAGGCGCCCGGCCACCTGCTTGAGGGCGTCGAGGTGGTAGGGCAGGGTGACGGCCTCGAGATCGGCCACCAGCCAGGCCGGCCCCACCAGGTAGCCGAGGCGGGCCGCGGCCATCGACCAGGTCTTTGAGAACGTGCGGGTGACCACCACCGCGCAGTCGTCGTCGACCAGCTCCAGGGCCGACCAGGGGCTGAACTGGCCGTAGGCCTCGTCGACCACGAGGATGCCGCAAGCCAGGTCCGCCACCTCGGCCACCGCCGCAGGGGGCTCGAGCATGCCGGTGGGGTTGTTGGGCGAGCACAGGAAGGTGATGGCGGGAGCGGCCTCCGCCACCACCCGGCGCACCTCCTCGACGTCGAGGGCGAGGTCGGGGCCCCGAGCGCCGGCAACCACGGCGGTGCCGGTGATCAAGGGGATGTGGCGGTGCAGGCGGTAGGTGGGCTCGAACACCGCCGCGCAACGACCGGGCCCGCCGTAGGCCAGGCACAGCGCCTGGATGACCTCGTTGGAGCCGTTGGCGGCATAGACCTGGGCCGGCGCCACACCGTGGAGGTCGGCGATGGCCTGGCGCAGGCCGGTGGCCTCTCGATTGGGGTAGCGGTGCCAGTCGATCGATCCCACCTCGGCGGCCAGCGCGTCGATCCACGCCGATGGCGGAGGGAGGGGCGACTCGTTGGTGTTGAGCCGCACCGCCACGTCGACCTGCGGCGAGTGGTAACCCTCCAGAACAGCCAAGTCGGGGCGCACGGCGGGGCGCGGACTTGATGTCACCGGCGCTGCCATCAGCCGGCGCGCAGGCGCACCGACGCAGCGTGGGCGGTCAGGCCTTCGGCTTCGGCCAGGGTGGCGACGTGGGGGGCTACCCGCACCAGCGCCTCTTGTTCCAGGGAGACCACGTGGACGTGCTTGACGAAGTCGTCGACCCGTAGGGCGCTGGAGAAGCGGGCCGAGCCGAAGGTGGGCAACACGTGGCTGGGGCCGGCCAGGTAGTCGCCAACCGAGGCCGGGGCCCACGGCCCGCAGAACACCGCCCCGGCGTTGCGCACCAGCGGCAGCAGGGCCTCGGGGTCGGCAGACATGAGCTCGAGGTGCTCGGGGGCGATGGCGTTGGCCACGGCCATGGACTGCTCAGGGCCGTCGCAGACAACGGCGTAGCCGCCCTCGGCCAGGGTCGATTCGATGTGGGCCCGGCGGGGCGAGGCGGCCACCATCGCCGCCACGGCCTCGGTGACGGCGTCGGCTACCTTCTCGTCCCAGGTCACCAGCCAGGCCAGCCCGTCGGGCCCGTGCTCGGCCTGGACCACGACGTCGACCGCGGCCCACTCCACCACCGTGGTGTCGTCGGCCACCACCACCACCTCGGAGGGCCCGGCGAACGACGAGGGCACACCCACCACGCCGGTGGCCGCCACCTCCCGCTTGGCCTGGGCCACCCGGTTGCTGCCGGGCCCGACGATGACGTCGACGGCGCCGAGGCTCTCCGTGCCGTAGGCCATGGCGGCGATGGCCTGGGCCCCGCCGATGCGGTAGACCTCGTCGACACCGGCCAGGGCGGCGGCGGCGAGGATCCCGGGGGCCACCGCCCCGTCGGCCGCGGGGGGTGAGCACAGCACCAGCTCAGCCACCCCCGCCACCCGGGCGGGCACCGCCGTCATGAGCACGGTGGAGATGAGCGGGGCCAAGGCGCTGGGGACGTACAGCCCCACCCGGTCGACCGGCCGGCGCAGCTCGGAGATGGTGATGCCACCGCGCTGGTGGCTGACCGCCGCCGGCACCTGGGCCTGGTGGTAGCTGAGGATGTTGTCGTGAGCCACCTCCAGGGCGGCTCGAAGCCGAGGTTCAGTCGCCGCCAGCGCTGCTGCGCACTCGGCCGCAGGGACGGCCAGGTCGTCGACGGCCACGCCGTCGAAGCGCTCGGTCAGCTCCCGCACGGCATCGTCACCCCGCTCCCGGACCTGGGCCAGGATGGCCTGGACCTCGGCCACCGGCGGCTCCACCGCCGCCTTGGGCCGGGGCAGGCGAGCCCTCAGGTCACCCTGATAGCCGCGCAGGTCGAGCCGCTGGAGCATAGGGAGGGCGAGCCTACCGGTCCGCCCTGCTGCCCCCGAAGGGGTTATCGGGTAGACCGTGCTCATGAGCACTGGACCGCAGCTCTCCTCGGTCGCCACTGCGCTGGCGGAGTTGACCCATCGGGTGACGGAGATGGCCGAGTCCCTCGCCGGCGCCCAGCGCGAGGACCTGGCCAACGAGCTGTTCGAGGTGGAACGGTCGCTCCTGGCTGCCGGGCGCCGATTGAGCAAGGTGGTCGACGACCTGGAGTGAGCCGGCCACTGCCCCGGGCGCCGCCCCCCGCCCTCCGCCTTTTCCGTTCTGGTCCCAGAACCGCGGGGAAATCGTCTCGCTCCTGGGGCCAGAACGTGGAGGTTCTCGAGGCTCAGCCGCCGGCCGCGCCGAACGCTGACGGACAGAAGTCGGCCAGGACGCAGCGCTCGCAGCGGGGGCGGCGGGAGGTGCACACCGCCCGGCCGTGGAGGATGAGGCGCAGGCTGAGGGCGCCGCGCTCCCCGGCCGGGACCATCGGGTTCAACTCGCGCTCCACCTCCACGGGCTCGAGGGCGGTGGTGAGCCCGAGGCGCCGGGCCAGCCGGCCCACATGCGTGTCGACCGGCAGTCCGGGAAGGCCGAAGCCGACGCTGCGCACCACATTGGCCGTCTTGCGACCCACGCCCGCCAGCGAGGTGAGCTCCGCCATCGAGGTCGGGACCACGCCATCGTGACGCCCGACCAGGCCCTGGGCCATGGCCAGGAGGCTCTTGGCCTTCTGTCGGAAGAAGCCGGTGGGGCGGATGAGCTGCTCGACCTCGAGGGGGTCGGCCGCGGCCAGGTCGGCAGGGCACGGGTAGCGGGCGAACAGCGCCGGGGTGACCGAGTTGACTCGCTCGTCGGTGGTCTGGGCCGACAGGATGGTGGCCAGCAGGAGCTGGAAGGGGCCGTCGTGACCCAGGGCGCACAGCTCGGTAGCCCCGCCCGGGTACTCCTGGCCGAGCCGGTGCAGCGTCTCCCGGGCCCGGCCCCCGGCGCTGCGCGGTCGACGTCCTCCCACCGACCCGAGGCTAGGCCCGTCGGTAACCTGCGTCCCTTGCGCACCCTGGAGATCAAGCGCCAGCTCGACACCGGCGCCTTAGCCGCTGTGGCCAAGCTGTTGGAGGTGGCGGAGCGGGCCGATGGGCACCACGCCGTCGACGAGCACCGTTGGCTCGACATGGCCCAGGGCGGCCGGGAGAGCTTCGCCGGGCTGGTGGCGTGGGAGTCCGGCCACCACCACCCGGTGGGCTACGCCCAGGTGAGCCGGGGCCGCCACAGCTGGGCCCTCGACCTGGTCATCGACCCGCACCACCGCTACGACGCCCTGTCGATCGGCCCGGAGATGTTGGCCGCCGCCCTCGACGTCATCCGGGGAGAGGGCGGCGGCCACGTGCACCTGTGGGTGTACCAGCCCACGGCCGCCCACGACGAGATCGCCACCAAGGTGGGCCTCCGGCGGGGACGCGACCTGCTCCAGATGCGCCGGCCACTCCCCCTCGAGGGCCAGTCGGCGGCGCTGGCAGTGCGTGCCTTCCGCCGCGGTGAGGACGACCAGCGGTGGCTGGAGGTCAACAACCGAGCCTTCGAGTGGCATCCCGAGCAGGGCGGTTGGGACGTGGAGACGCTCGCCACCCAACTCCGGGAGCCCTGGTTCGACCCCTCCGGGTTCCTCCTCCACGAGCGCGACGGTCGCCTGGCCGGTTTCTGCTGGACCAAGGTCCACGACGACCATCAGCCCCCCCTGGGGGAGATCTACGTGGTCGCCGTCGACCCCGACTTCCGGGGTCTCGGCCTGGGACGGGCCCTCATGGTCACCGGCCTCGACTGGCTCCACCGGGACCGCGGCCTGGGCCAGGCCATGCTCTACGTCGACGCCGCCAACCGTGCCGCCGTCGGTCTGTACGACGACCTCGGCTTCACCGTGGACCATGTCGACCGGGCCTACGTCGGCGACGTGGCCTAATGGTCCCGGCGGGTCCCCCGCCCACGGGCTGACCTCGGGCAGGGGGTGCGCTCGAGGAGACCGTTGAGGACGAGGTCGAGGAGGTGGGCCTTGCGCTCGTCCACGAAGGCGGGATCGCCGGCGTCGAGGCCGAGCGGCCCGAGCAGGGTGGACTGGTGGGCGAAGGGGAAGAAGCACAGGGCCAGCAGGCTCACCACCAGCTGGCGAGGGTCGACCGGGCGCAACCCCTCCGATCCGACCATCTCGCCGACATGTGCTACGGCCTCGCCCAGCGCCTCCAGGTTGGCTGTGCCCTCCCCCATCGCACTCGTCCCGTCCAGGGCCGCCCGCTGCAGCAGCCGTACGTAGGTGGGGTGGGCCGCCAGGAAGTCGACGTAGGACTCAATTGCCGCCCCCAAGCTGGTGGGAGCGTCCTCGTCCTCGAGCCGGGCGGCCATCTCACTCATCAAAGCCCGGGGACGAGCGAACGCTCGGTCCAGCACCGCCTCGTACAGGGATGCCTTGGAGCCGAAGGCGTATCCGGGCATTCCCCGGGACACCCCGGCGGCAGTGGCGATGTCCTGCATGGATGTGCCGTCGAAGCCGC
>JBPCJK010000032.1:0-13140 GCA_051005375.1 Acidimicrobiales bacterium | reverse complement strand
CTGGTACCCCAAGGGCGTCAACATCACCGATGCCCAACTGGCTGCGGTTCCGCTCGAACCCCACGACTTCCATGGCGAGTGGAACTACACCCTCGCCGCTCAACCAATCTCGGCGTGAGCCCTTAGCGGTAGGAGCCAAAGGCAGCGCAGCCGTTGGCGAGGTGACGACAGAGAGGGAGCCTCGACACCCGCTGCCATCTCCCAGTAACCACCGGCCCCCTCCAGCGGGCCACGCAGCCAGATGTAGGGCGGCATCGACATGAGTACGTCCTCGTGCAGCAGTGACACCAATGACCCGATGTCGTAGCGCTCCGAAGGCGTCGATGCCGCGCCACGCCCTCACCATCGTGTCCTGCACCGCGTCCTCAGCCTCGAAGCTCGACCGGACCGGGCCGACATCAGCGCGTCCGAGATCCCCGGCCGTCCGACCTCCCCGAGCCTTGGCGGGCCTATCGTGGGCCCATCCATGGCGCACCCGGAGAGGAACGCGGATGACCAGGTTCGTAGCCCTCATCCGGGGGGTCAACGTCGGTGGCCGCAAGAAGCTCGGAATGGGCGACCTTCGCCTGGCGCTGGCCGACCTCGGCCACACCGACGTCGAGACCTACCTGCAGAGCGGCAACGCCCTGTTCACGGCGACAGCCACCGACACCGATGACCTGGCCCAGGAGATTGAGGGCCACCTGGAAAGCCAGCTCGGCCTCGACGTCAGGGTGCTCATCCGCAGTCCGGCGGATCTGGCCGAGGTCGTTGCCCACAACCCCCTCCTCGAGGCCACGGCCGAGCCCGCCAAGCTCCATGTGGCCTTCCTGTCGGCCCCTCCCGACCCGAAGCGCCTGGCGGAGTTGGACCCGTCGACCTTCGAGCCCGACACGTTCCGAGCCGGTCGCCAGGAGATCTACCTCTGGTACCCGAACGGCTCCGGCCGCACCAAGCTCACAGGCACGCTCTTGGAGCGCCGGCTCGGGCTGACGGCGACAGCGCGCAACTGGAACACGGTGGTGAAGTTGCTGGAACGGTCATCGGCCGAGGCGCCGTAGCGCACACCTGAGGTCACGATGTCCGTCAGGACCTGGTAGCCGGCTTGTTCACGGGGTGGTCCTCGCCGTAGTGATGGCGAGCGATGGAGGGTGCATCCCGGCCGGTGCCCCGTAGGCCGGGCTTGGCGCCGTCATCGGTATCCGACGACTCCTCGTGGTACTCCTCCTCGACGTTGACGCTCCACACGTCGTGGTGCGAACCGGTGGCGATGTTCTCGGCCGTGAGCATGGCGGTGTACATGGAGTGGTCCTGGTTGTTGTAGCGGTGCATGCCGTTGCGACCGACGGGGTGTACGTTGGTCGCGCACTCCTCCAACCACTCCACGATGCGGGCCACGTTGGCCTTGTAGTGCTCGTCGTAGAAGGGGTAGGCCTTGGGCATGCGCACCACGTAGCCGGTCTCCACCTTGGCCGGGTCGACCAACCCGAGGACCCCGAGCTCACGCTTGCCCTGCTCGATGAGCTCGTGGTCAGCTCGGTTCCAGGTCTCGTCGCCCTCGAAGACGAAGAACTCCAGGCCCAGGCAGGTCCGGCCCTCTTTGACCATGTAGGGAGACCACGACCCGAAGTTCTGGATGCGGCCGACCTGGACGTCCCGGGAGTGCACGTAGATCCAGTTGTCGGGGAAGCTGTCCTCCTCGGGCACGACCAGGGCCACGGTGAGGAAGTCGCGGTAGCGCAGATCACCGGCCGCCTTGACCGCGGTGGCTGACGCCGGGGGATCCATGGCCTGGAGGAGCTGGGAGATGGGCATGGAGGAGATCACGTGGTCGCAGGGGTAGTCGCTGCGGGCCCCGTCGGCGCCCTCGGCGGTGACCGACACCGCCTTGTCCCCGCGGTGGGCGATGCCCACCACCCGGGTGCTCATGATGAGCTTGCACCCCTTGGCCTCGACCATCTCAGCGCAGCGCTCCCACATCATCCCCGGGCCGTGCTTGGGGTACTGGAACTCCTCGATGAGCGAGGCGATGTCCTTCTGGTTGCGCTTGGGGAGCAGGGCGTTGGTCACGGCGTTGAACAGCGACAGGTTCTTGATGCGCTGGGCGGCGAAGTCAGCCGGCATCTTGTTGGTGGGAACGCCCCACAGCTTCTCGTTGTAGGTCTTGAAGAAGTGCTTGTAGAGCCGCCAGCCGAACCGCGACACGATCCAGCCCTCGAGGGTGGTCTGGTCCCTGGGGGGGTGGATGCGGGCCCACACGTAGGACATCACGCACAACAAGGCCTCCCACAGGCCGAGGTTCTTGAGGGCGTTGGAGGCCTTGAGGGGGTAGTCGTAGTACTTGCCCTCGTAGTAGATGCGGCTCATGCGGGGGCGGAGCATGAAGTCCTCGTCGGGCAGGATCTCGTGCCAGAAGGCCTCGACCTCCTTGACCTTGGTGAAGAACCGGTGCCCGCCGATGTCGAAGCGCCAGCCGTCACGCTCCACGGTGCGGCTGATGCCGCCGACCACCGAGTCGGACTCGAGGATGGTCGAGGTGATGCCGTAGCGGGTCACCAGCTCGTAGGCGGCGGTGAGCCCCGCCGGCCCGGCGCCGATGATGATGACCTTTGGCGCGTCTTGCGCGAGTGCGTCCGGGGAGTCGGTCATAGTGCGCTTTCTGGCGGTGGTCAGGACACGTGAGGCACTGCAAACCTACTGACCTGCGCCCGTCTCGGCTCGGACCCAGGAGATGTAGTCGCCGAGGCCACCGATGGTCCCCCGCCACCGGAAGCGGCTGGGGATGGGGCCGAGGACCTGGCCGCAGGCGACGAGGAGCTGGTCGAGGATCGAGGTGGAGGACCGTCTGGCCGGCGAGCTCGGTCGCCGCCACGAGCAGGTCAGGCACCGACGGCGCCCGGTGCCCCCCTGGTCAGCGGAACACGTCCTTACTACCCTTTCTCGGAACCGGACCCCGGTAGCGTCGGGAAGGGCCGCTTCAAGCGCAGGAGTCGATCACCTGAGCCTGAGGAGATGAGCGTGGCGATCGTGGGGCGGACGCGGGAGCAGGCGTGGATGCGTGGGCTCATGCGCCCTCCCGAGCGCGGTCGCGGCCTGTTCGCGCTTGTCGAGGGAGAAGCCGGGGTGGGAAAGAGAGCGCCCTGTTGGGAGTCTTGCTCACGACCGCGGGTGCGAGAGGCTGGGAGCTGTGTGTCGCTTCGGCCGACGAGCTCGATAGTCGTAGGCCGTTTGCGCTGATGCAAGCGGCGCTGGGTGGCGTCGAGCTCGAGTTTGCGCCGCCAGCTTCGCGGTTTACTGGTATCGGTCGGCCCCATGTGGAGGCTGACGTGGCCGAGAAATTGATCAACCGAGTGGCCGCTCTTGCTGCGCAGCGCCCTGTGGTGCTGGCCCTCGAGGACGTGCAGTGGGCTGATTCGGGCTCCCTGGCCGTTCTCGGGCGACTGGCGAGGCGACTGGCAGACCTGCGTGTGCTCGTCGTGGCTACTGCTCGTCGGACACCGTGCTCGGCCAGAGGCCGAACAGGCTCGGCGGCTCGCTGCCGACGCAGGTGATGTTTTCGCAGGCTGCTTTGCGCTGCAGACACTTGTTCTCAGCTACGGGATGGCAGGACAGTTCTCGCGAGCGTCCGACTTGGCCGAGCAGTGAGCGAAGCTGGCCGACAGCGAGCCTGGTCGCGCCGGGCACCGCTTGGCGGGCACGTGGTGCGCAGCGGCTTGCTCGTCAACCTCGATCGACTTGCCGAAGCTGACCACGTCGTGGCCGAAGGGCGGCTACTCGCCAAACGCCTCGGTGACAGGCAGGCGTTGGCGTTACTCGACCTGGCGCGGGCCTCAGTGTGCTTCGAAGCGGGTGACTGGCCGGCAGCCGACGACGAGCTGCGCTCCGGGCTGTCGGCCGCCCATGAGCTGGGTGCGGGCTGGCTGCTCGGCGCCCACACGCTGCAGGCACTGCTCGCCGTGCACCGTGGCGACAGCGCGACTGCGCGTCAGGCGCTGGCACGCAGCGGCCAAGCCCGCCGCGCCGGCGGGGCAGCACCGTTTACGGGAGGCCTGGCCGCGCTTGCCACTTCCCGCCTGCACGAGGCCTCTGGTCAGACCGGCGCCGCCTACTCGGTTCTCGCCGAGGCCTGGGACGACGCCACGGCGCGTCGGAGCGCAGCCGAGCTCCCGGCGGTGGCCGTCGACCTAGTACGCCTCTCGATGGCCAGCGGCGACCAGCCACTAGCCCGCCAGGTGACCGATGCAGCTGCCGCACTTGCCACCGCCAACCCGAAGGTGGCCACCTTGAAAGCGGCGGAGCTGCTGTGTCGAGGTCTGAAGGACGGCGACGTCGACGCGCTGCTCGCCGCCGTCGAGGCGCAACGAGCAGGGCCACGCCCATTCCAGCTAGCCCACGCCTGCGGCGAGGCCGCCGCTGCCCTGGCTTCGGCCGGTCGAACAGAGCGTGCCCTCGCCCTCTTCGACGAAGCGAGCGCTCTGCTCACCCAACTGGGTGCGCGCCACGAGCTAAGGCGCATCGTCACCGCGACCCGAGCCGCAGGGTTGCGCCCTGGCCGGCGCGCCGGCCACCGGCCTCAGCGCGGCGTGGCGGCGCTCACCCCAGCCGAACGAGCGGTAGCCGAGCTCGTCGCCGAAGGCTTGATCAACGCCGAGATCGCCCAGAAGCTCTACGTGTCGATCAACACCGTGCGCACCCACGTCTCCCGTGCCCTGAAGAAGCTGGAATGCCGCACTCGTGCCCAGCTCGCCGTGGCGATCGTCAACCACCAAGTGCCATCGAGGTGATCTCTCTATACCACCCATAGATCATCCATGCGGATGACGCCATGACATCGAGACCCAGGCGAAGATCGGCGCATCGACAAGACCGTCGGAATCCGATTCCTCTCGCCGTGATCGCCCCTCCCCCGTCGAGTACCAGCTGGTCGCCTCCGAGGGCGCTCATGGCGCAGCGACCCCGGAAGGGACCAGAGATGACCGTGCCAAGTAGCCCCCCGCGCCTCCAGCCGCTGACTAGTGGACCCCAGCCGCGGCTGAGTGTCGCCATCGCCCTGGCCACGATAATTCTGCTGGCCCTGGTGCCCACCGCCTCGGCCGCGACGGCCCTCGAGCAGAAGCTGACCGCCACGGGTGGCGCTGCGTTCGCCAGGCTCGGCTCGTCCGTGGACATCGACGGCGACACCGCCGTCGTCGGGGCCCCCTCCGTCGACGCTGGGAAGGGTGCCGTCTATGAGTTCACGCGGACCGGCGACACGTGGGCTCAGACGGCCAAGCCTACCGCCATCCGACGGCGCCGATGGTGACCAGCTCGGCACCTCGGTGGCCATCGACGGCGACACCATCGTGGCCGGCGCCTTCTTGGACAACGTGCAGGGGGGCGGCAACGAGTACCAGGGTTCGGTCTACACCTTCGCTCGCACCGGCGCGGCGACCCGCACCGAGACGGCCAAGCTCACTGCCTCCGACAGCGCCACCGACGACAGGCTGGGCCACTCGGTGGCGATCGACGGCGACACCATCGTGGCCGGGGCGCCCAGCGACGATGTCGCTACCAACACCGACCAGGGGTCGGTCTACACCTTCGCTTCCACCGACCCCACCGGCGCTCCGGCTCAAAACGAGACGGTCAAGCTGACCGCCTCCGACGGCGCCGCCTTTGACTTCCTCGGCATCTCGGTAGCCGTCGACGGCGACACCATCGTGGCCGGCGCTTTCGGCGACGACATGGGCACCAACACCGACCAGGGGTCGGCCTACACCTTCGCTTCCACCGACCCCACCGGCGCTCCGGCTCGAAACGAGACGGCCAAGCTGACCGCATCCGACGGTGCCGTGGGCGACGAATTCGGCTTCGCGGTGGCCGTTGACGGCGAGACCATCGTGGCCGGCGCAGCCTTGGACGACATCGGCGCCAACACCGCACAGGGCTCGGCGTACACCTTCGCTTCCACCGACCCCACCGGCGCGACGGCCCGCACCGAGACAGCCAAGCTGACCGCCTCCGACGGCGCCGCCTTTGACTACCTCGGCGCCTCGGTGGCCGTCGACGGCGAGACCATCGTGACCGGCGCCCCCTACGACGACATCGGCGCCAACCCCGACCAGGGCTCGGCCTCGGTCTTCTTTGCCCCGGCCGACACCGCTGGACCGACGGTCACCATCGACCAGGCCGCCGGCCAGGCCGATCCCACCTCGGCGGCGCCGGTCAACTTCACGGTGGTGTTCTCCGAGCCGGTCACCGGCTTCGACGCCGCCGACGTGGTGCTCGGCGGCACCGCCGGAGGTACCCTGGCCGCCACCGTGACCGGCAGCGGCACCACCTACAACGTGGCGGTCACGGGCATGACCACCTCGGGCACGGTCACCGCCACCGTCGCCGCCGGCGCCACCAGCGATGCCGCCGCCAACCCCAGTGTGGCCTCCACCAGCACCGACAACGTGGTCAGCTTCACCGTGGTCCCGCCCTCGCCCATCACCCTTGACATCGCCGGGGCGGCCACCGGCAACGGCCACCTGACCCAGGTGGGCGTTGGCGTCCAGTGTCCCGCCGGGGACCTCCTGAACCTCGGGGTGGTCCTCACCCAGGGGTCAGCCAACGGCTCGGGCAGCCTGCGCACGAACTGCACGGGCACACCCCAGTACCTCATCGTGAACGTGAGGACCTCCACCGGGCCCGCCCTCCGTCGCCGGCCCCGCCCAGGCGTGCGCCACCGCCGAGACGGCCAACCGGCGCAGCCGCACGGTCAACGCCACCAACACGGCCTGTGAAGAGGTCACCGTCGTCACCGTTGACTCGCAGTCACCAAAGGCCGAGGTTCGCCCCCCGCAGGTGACGAGCCCAGAGTGAACCGCAGCGGTGACCGCAACAGTGGCGGAACTGGCGGGACCCATCCACCAGGACGACGAGGTCAGGTCAGGAGCTGGCCGGGTTGTGACCGGCGGGCACCATCTCCTCGGGCGGGGGAGGGCCCGGCGGGCTCCCGTCGCCGAAGGGTCTCCCCCCGAGGGCCTCCCGGAAGTGGGGTTCGAGCCACGCCCCCAGGTCGGGCCCGGCGGGCACGATGCCGGTGGGGTTGATGTCGGTGTGGACCAGGTAGTAGTGGCGCTTGATGTGGTCGAAGTCGGTGGTGTCGCCGAAACCCGGGGTCTGGAACAGGTCCCGGGCGTAGGCCCACAGCACCGGGAGCTCGGAAAGCTTGTGGCGGTTGCACTTGAAGTGGCCGTGGTAGATGGCGTCGAACCGTGCCAGCGTGGTGAACAGCCGGACGTCAGCCTCGGTGACGGTGTCGCCTACCAGGTAGCGCTGGCCCTCGAGGCGCTCGGAGAGCCAGTCGAGACGAGCGAAGAGGCGTGCGTAGGCGACGTCGTAGGCGTCCTGGGTGCCGGCGAAGCCGCACCGGTACACGCCGTCGTTGACGTCGTGGAACACCACCTCAGCGACTTCGTCGATCTCGTTCCGGATCTGCGGTGGGTAGAGGTCGGGGGCGCCAGGGCGGTGGTAGGCCTTCCACTCGGTCGAGAAGTCGAGGGTCATCTGGGAGTAGTCGTTTGTCACCACTTCTCCGGTGGCGATCTCCACCATGGCGGGCACGGTGATGCCCCGGTCGTAGCCGGGGTCCCTGGCCAGGAACGCCTCCTGGAGGCGCTCGATGCCGAGGACGGGGTCGCGCCCGCCCGGATCGAGGTCGAAGGTCCAGCTCCGCTTGTCGTGCGTCGGTCCCGCGATTCCCATCGACAGCACCGGCTCGAGGCCCAGCAGCCGGCGCACGATGACGGCCCGGTTGGCCCACGGACAGGCCCGGCTGACCGCGAGACGGTACCGGCCAGGCTCGACCGGGTAGCCGTCACGCCCGTCGAGGGTGATCCGGGTAGTGATGTAGTTGCTTTCCCGGTTGAACTCGCCCGTGGGGTTGACGTAGGCCGGTGCGCCGGTGGTTTCCATGTCCCGAACCCTTCCCCCGCCCCACAACCCCACGCCTCACGCCGGCCCGCAGCCGGCGGGCGACGGGCGGGATCAGGCCGACGGAAGGGTGACGGTGATCTCCAGGTCGACCGGATCCTTGACCTTGAGCGCCCCCATCTTTGAGTAGGGCTTGAGGCCGAAGTCGGTCTGCACGACGGTGGCCGTGGCCGTGGCCCGGGCCTCGGTGCCGAGATCCTCGACGGCCACGTCCAGGGTCACCGGCTTGGTGTTGCCGGCGATGGTGAGGTTGCCCTGCACCGACAGCCGGGGAGGGCCGCCGGTGACGGCAGTGGACTGGAAGGTGATCTCGGGGTGCTTCCCCGATTGCAGGCTCTTGGCCTGGTTGTCGGCGATTTCGCTCTTGTCCTTGTCGCTCAGGGGCTTGAGGCCCCCGGTGGCCTGGATGACCTCGAGGGAGCGGGCGTCGACGGTGACGTGCACGCTCGACGCCGCCGGGTTGTCCGCGTCCAGGTTGAGGGTCCCGCTCCAGCGGCTGGCCTCGAGCACGAGGTCGTGGCCCATCTTGGAGCCCATGCCCCCGACATAGGTCTTTACGTGAGCTTCCCGTTCTGGGGACCGATGGGTTGGGTGCCGCTCTGGATGGTCATCCCGTGGATGCTAGGCGCACCGGCTCGTGACACCCATCCTCGGCCTCGCGCCTACCCTCGTCCCCGCATGGACGCGCCGGCCCCGTTCGACCTCCCTGACGACCGCCCGCTGCGCTATGACATCCGCCTCCTCGGCGGCCTCCTGGGCGAGTCCCTCCTGCGCCAGGAGGGACGGGCGCTGTTCGACCTGGTGGAGCGTGTCCGCAGCCTCACCAAGGCGGCGCACACCGCCTCCACGGGAGCGGTGACCGCCGAGGTGGACGCCCTCTTGGCCGGCGAGGACGTACCCACCGCCATCTCCCTGGTCCGGGCTTTCTCCTCCTACTTCAACCTGGCCAACATCGCCGAGCAGGTGCACCGAGCCGACGAGCTGACCGTGCGCTCCGGCCTCGACCGCAGCCGGCTGGCGGCGACGGTGGACGCCATCGAGGCGGCGGGGCTGCCGCTCGCCGAGGTCCAGGCACTGGTCGACCGGCTGGAGCTGCGACCGGTGTTCACCGCCCACCCCACAGAGTCGGCCCGACGGTCGGTCCTGACCAAGCGGCGCCGGGTGGCGGAGCTGCTCGACCAGCGCTCGGACCCCCGGTCCACGAGCGAGGACCGGGCCCGCATCGACCGCAGGCTGGCCGAGGTCATCGACTTGATGTGGCAGACCGACGAGCTGCGCCGCGAGCGCCCGCGACCGCTCGACGAGGCCAACTCGGTGCTCTTCTACGTCGACGAGATCGTCCGCGACGTGCTGCCCGACCTCCTCGAGGACCTCGCCGTGCAACTGGCGCGCATCGGCGTCGAGCTGGCACCCCGAGCCCGTCCCATCCGCCTCGGGACATGGGTGGGCGGTGACCGGGACGGGAACCCCCACGTCACCGCCGAGGTGACCCTGCAGGTCCTGGAGCTCCAGCGGGAGCACGCCCTGCACAACATCCTCCTCGGCGTCGAGGAGCTGGTCCGCTCCCTCAGCTCGTCGACCAGGATCGTGGACATCTCCACCGAGCTCGAAGCCAGCCTGGCCGCCGACCAGGCCCGGATGCCCGACATCCACGAGCGCTTCATCCGCCTCAACGTGGAGGAGCCGTACCGCCTGAAGTGCTCCTACATCCGCTACCGGCTCCAGGAGTCGCGCCGGTGGCTGAACGAGGCATCCGCCGACCAGACCAACCGCTACGTCTGCACCGAGGAGCTGCTCGACGACCTGGAGGTCATGCGCCGATCCCTGCTCGAGCACCGGGGGGAGCTGCTGGCTGGCATCCTCGACCGGCTGATGCGGCCGGTGGCAGCCAGCGGCCTTTCCCTGGTGACCCTGGACGTGCGCGAGCACGCCGGTCGCCACCACGACGCCGTAGGAGCGCTGCTCGACGGGGCCGGGGCGGGACCGCACCCCTACTCGTCGCTGTCGGCCGGACAGCGTACCGAGTTGCTGTCAGCCCGTCTGGCCGGTGGCGACCGGCTGGCACCCTCAGCGCCCACCCTCGAGACGACCGCCGGGGCCACGGCAGGGGTGTTCAACATGATCCGCACCGCTCTCGACCGCTACGGCGACGAGGCGGTGGAGAGCTACGTCGTGTCCATGACCCGGGGCGCCGACGACATCCTCGCCCCCGTGGTGCTGGCCCGGGAGGCCGGGCTGGTCGACGTGGGCGCCGGCACCGCCCGCATCGGCTTCGTCCCCCTGTTCGAGTCCATCGAGCAGCTCCGCCACGCCGGGTCGATCGTCGACGAGCTGCTCCGTGAGCCCTCGTACCGGTCCCTGGTGGCGCTCCGGGGCGACGTGCAGGAGGTCATGGTTGGGTACTCCGACTCCAACAAGGACGGTGGCATCACCACCGCCCTGTGGGAGATCCACCGGGCCCAGCGGGCACTGCGGGACACCGCCGCTGCCCACGGCGTCCACCTCCGGCTCTTCCACGGCCGGGGGGGGACCGCCAGTCGCGGCGGTGGCCCCACCAGCGAAGCCCTCCTCGCCCAACCCTTCGGTACCCTGGACGGCTCGGTCAAGATCACCGAGCAGGGTGAGGTGATCTCCGACAAGTACGGGCTTCCCGAGCTGGCCGGCCACAACCTCGACATCACCTTGGCGGCGCTGCTCGAGGCGTCCCTGCTGCACCGGGAATCCCTGCAGCCAGCAGCCGTGCTGTCCCAGTGGGACGAGGTCCTCGACTGCGTGTCCGACGCCGCCTTCCGCGCCTACCGGGGACTGGTCGAGGACCCCGGCCTGATCCCCTACTTCCTGTGCTCGACGCCGGTGGAGGAGCTGGCCGGGTTGAACATCGGCTCCCGCCCCGCCCGGCGGACCGACGAGCCCGCCGGCGCTGGCCTCGACGACCTGCGAGCCATCCCCTGGGTGTTCGGCTGGACCCAGTCCCGCCAGATCGTCCCCGGATGGTTCGGCCTGGGGACGGGGCTGGAACGGGCCAGGGCGGCGGGATGGTCCGACCACCTCCGGGAGATGTACCGGTCGTGGAACTACTTCCGTTCGTTCCTGTCCAACGTGGAGATGGTCCTGTTCAAGACCGACCTCACCGTCGCCCGTCTCTACGTCGAGCGCCTCGTCGACCCCTCGCTGCACCACCTCCTCGACCTCATCGTGGAGGAGCACGAGCGCACCGTCGGCCACGTCCTGGAGGTACTGGGCCAGCAGCGCCTGCTGGAGCGCCACCCCCGGCTCCGGCGCACCCTGGAGGTCAGGGACAGCTACCTTCGCCCCATCAGCCACCTCCAGGTGGCGTTGCTGGCTCGAGCCCGCCAGACCCCCTCGCCCGACCCACAGCTGCACCGGGCCCTGCTGCTCACCGTCAACGGCATCGCCACCGGGCTCCGCAACACGGGCTGACCGCGCCGCCACCGCCCACGCCACCATCCAGAGCGGCGCCTTCGGCGCTTGCTTGGCCGGCGGCCAATGACCTGGAGCATAAAGCCGTTACCGCCACCTTGTTGATCGGGTGCGGCTCCCCTGGAGGGACGGTGTAGGCGCCTCCACCAGGGCGCTGACCAGGCTCGACACACCGAAGGGCAGAGGCGATTGACCCACAGGTAGTCCTGGGAGGCCGCGATTCGAGTGCCGAGCGGCGTTATGAGCCGTCGCGACGCCCGGAGCGGCGGCCCGGTGACTTTGAGGCCGCCGGGGCGGGCGGCGATGCTCTGCCTCGAGCGCGTGCGCGGAAGCGACCTCCAAGCTTGGCGACGAGTTCCCTGAGACGAGGGGCGTCGTCGAACCACGGCTGGTAACGGGAGTGCTGCTCCTCGCTCAAGAACCGGGTGACGGTCTTGCCTGCCACCGTACGGGTCCACTCGATGTAAGGACTGTGAAGGGCTGGTGGATCGGCCTTGCAGACGCAGTTCGGCTTCCCACGGCGCATGTGGCGCACGACCACGCTGCCGGGGAGCACGCCGTCGATCCTTCGATCTCCGCCAGGCCCCGCCGGGTCGCGACCCAGTCCCCGTCGTCCTGTGTCGACAGTACGGAGGGCGTGTCGACTCCTGGTCAGGGGTTCGCCCTACAAATCGACGGGATCGAGCGTATCCAGCAGGCCGTGCTGCATGGCGAACAGCGTGGCAGTCGAGCGGGTCGACGCGCCGCTCTTGGCGTAGATCCGCTCGATGTGGGTCCCGGCGGTCTTTGGGGTGATGCCGAGCGACTGGGCGACCTGGCGGGTGGAGGCGCCGCGGGCGATCAGGGTGAGCACTTCGACCTCGCGGGCCGTGAGACCGGCAGGGCCGGTGGGCCGCTTGCCGCGCCTTTGCCCGCGGCGGCGAGCACGGCGTCCACCGCGTCGGGAGCGAGACGCCCGGCTCGAACTTCGCTGCGGAGCTCGTCACTCGCTTGTTTCAGCGAGAGCGGGGGCCGATGCGGACGTGGTTCGGTCATGGCGCGGTCGGCGTCGGCGGCGGCGAGAATGCGTCCGGTCGTCGGGATCGCCGCGCCGCTGAGGCCGCGGTGGTAGCCGGACCCGTCGAGCCGCTCGGTGGCCATCGCCGCGACGGTGCCGATGCGCGCCAATGGGGGCGGGCGGGACAGCATCCGTTGGGTGTAGTAGGCGTGCATCCGCATGCGCTCCCAGTCGCTTTCCGAGAGCGGCCCCGGCTTGTCGAGGATTGTGGCCGGGATGCCATGCATCCCGATGTCGTGCACGAGTGCGGCGCGGCGAAGGGTCGTGCTGTCACCCGGTGACAGCCCGCAGAGCTCGCCGGCTTTGGCCGCCAGATCGGCCACACCGCGGGAGTGTCCTGCTCGCGGCGGTGACCGCAGATCGGTGAATTCCGCCACGCCCTCCAGCGCCGCGTCGAGCTCGAGCTCGGTGAGCGAGCGCTGCAGGCCGGGCTCGGCCTCGATCAGCGCCTCCCATTCGGCTCGGGCATCGATACCGACGAGCACGTCGCCGGCCGCGGCGCAGAACACGTCGACGTCGGCCGGGTCGAAATGGGTTCCGCGTCGGGCGCGGGCCACCTCTACTGCGGCTTCGATGGTGCCGTCGTCGTGGTGGTACACCTCGACGGTGTCGGCGAGGTGGAACAACCGCATCGCCTGGGTGATCGCCTCGCCCCCGACACCGTCGGGGACCCCCTTGCCATCCCAGCGGGTGAACACCTGCTG
>JBPCJK010000031.1:0-12403 GCA_051005375.1 Acidimicrobiales bacterium | reverse complement strand
CACCACCCGTCGCTGCACCTCGTTCAGGTGCGGCAGGGTCCCCTCAAAGAATCGCGCGAGCGCCTCCGGCGTGACCTCCACACCGTCACAATACTACGCGCGGTCTAACTTGGCGGGGACCCTTAGGCGCACCGGTGGCCCGAGCGGCCCGCCGGCGAAGCCGGCGGGAGCGGGCAGGCAAGGCCTTTCGCCCCCGGCGGCGGAGCCGCCGAGCCATGAGCAGCGTGCCTATCCGCGCACGGTCTAAGGCGACAGGCGTTCCACCTTCCAGGGCTGGTCGAGCGTCGTCCGGGAGTAGCGGAAGCGGTCGTGGAGGCGGTTGGGCCGTCCCTGCCACAGCTCGATGGTGGAGGGCACCACCACGAAGCCGCCCCAGAACGGCGGTAGGGGAACTTCGTCGCTGCCGGCGTAGGTTTCCTCCAGCTCGGCCAGACGGTGGTCGAGGACGTCTCTGCCGGTGATGACCTGGCTCTGGCGCGAGGCCCAGGCCCCGAGCCGGCTGCCCCGGGGACGGGTGGCGAAGTAGGCAGCCGACTCCTCGGCGGTGACCCGTTGTGCTCCGCCGGTGACGCGCACCTGGCGGGCCAGCGGTGGCCACACCAGCGTCAGCGCGCAGGCCGGGTTGTCGGCCAGTTGCCGGGCCTTGGCGCTGCCGTAGTTGGTGAAGAAGCGAAAGCCCCGCTGATCGATGCCCTTCAGCAGAACCGCTCGTGCTGCCGGTCGGCCCCCGGCGTCGACGGTGGACAGGACCATGGCGCTGGGTTCGTCCATCCCGCACCTCAGGGCGGCCTGGAACCAGGCCTGGACGGCCACCACCGGGTCGGGGTGGAGGTCGGCCTCGGACAAGCCGTCCGGCTGGTGCTGATCGCCGTCCGCGCCACCCGAGGCGACAGAGGCGTCCACGTCGTCCACGCCGTCCACCTCACCCGAGGCGACATCGTCGTCCACGCCGACAGTCAACCTGGTCTGCGCAGCATTAGGCACACCCGCTGCTATAGGGGCAGGCCCAGCTGGGTCGGCGCTTGACGTGGCCGTGGCGGGGATGAAACGGTCGCTCGCCGGGTCCGGGAGGTGGCATGGGTGCGGATGTCCACCCGCCGGCCCCGATGACGGTCGAGGGCCCGGTTGAGCCGGCGGCTCACCTCTTGGCGAACCTCGTTGGGGGCGTACACGCCCTGGTAGAGGTCCTGGTAGCGCCCGACCAGGTGGGGGTGGGTTCGAGCCAGGTGGCCGAGGAATACCTCCCGGGTCCCGGGCTTCAAGTACACGACCTGGCCGCCGGAGATGGCCGACGCCCCTGCCTCCACGCACGCCGCCACCACCTCGTCGAGTTGCTCGGCGCCGTCGGACAGTCCGGGCAGCACCGGCGCCACCAGCACCCCGCAACTTACGCCGGCATCTCGAAGCCGGGCCACGGCCTCCAGTCGTTGGCGAGGGTGGGGCGTGCCCGGCTCGGTGGCCCGCCACACCTCGGGGTCGAGGGTGCCGATGGATAGGTTGACGCTGACATCGGTGCGCCGGCTGGCCTCGGCCAGCAGGTCGAGGTCGCGCAGCACCAACGTTGACTTGGTGAGCAACGAGAACGGGTTGCCGACGGCGGCGAGCACCTCGACCAGCCCTGCGGTCAGCCGGTAGATGCCCTCGCAATGCTGGTAGGGATCGGTGTTGGTGCCCATGGCGATGGGCTCGCCGGCCCATCGCCTCGGGTCAAGCTCGGCCCGCAGGCGCTCGATGGCGTTGACCTTGACCACGATCTGGCGCTCGAACCCCTCCCCGATGTCGAGCTCGAGCCACTCGTGCGAGGGTCGGGCGAAGCAGTACGTGCAGGCGTGGCTACAGCCGCGGTAGGCGTTGATGGTGTGGCGGAAGGGCAGGCGGGCGGGTGGCGTCAGGCTGCTGATGATGGTCTGGGCCCGCACGTGGAGGAACTCCATCCCCTGGAACGACCCCCGTCCCGGCCTGCGCTCGACGACCTGGCCCCCGTAGCCGCCGAACAGTGCCCCCTGGCCCCCGCCAGCGTCGTCGGCTCGGGCGTCGTCGTCGTTCACCTGCCAACGCATGCCCCCACCCTAGCCGAACGTCCGTTTGCCCACGGAGACCCGGGGAGGGAGAGCGATGAGCGGCAGCTTCCGGCGCCGCCGCAGATTTGTGGACGATCGAAGGCGTTGAGCGACACCAGGCGTCCATGAATGCGGAACGCCGGCTAGTCGTCCCGGCCGGCCAGCTCGGCCAGCTCCGCCATCCCGTCAGAGAAGGGGACCTCCGCCTTGAACCCGAGCCGGTGGTCCGCCCGTTGCGGGGAGGCCACGATGTGGCGCACGTCACCGAGCCGATAGCCGCCTACCACCTGGGGGCGAGGGGCGTCCGGGCCGCCGCCGCCGCCGCCGCCGAAGGCGTCGGCCAGGGCATCCGCCATCTCCCCGACGGTACGGGGGTCGCCGCTGGCCACGTTGGCGGCCCCGTCGAGCGGGGAGTCGGCGGTGAGGGCCGCCAGGTTGGCCCGGGCCACGTCGCCTACGTGGACGAAGTCTCGGCGTTGCCCACCGTCCTCGAACACCAGGGGCGAGCGCCCGGCCAGCAGGGCGTCACAGAACAGCGCAGCGACGCCGGCGTAAGGCGTGTCCCGAGGCATGCGCGGTCCGTACACGTTGTGGTAACGCAGCATGGTCACGGGCAGGTCATGCGACCGGCCGAACACCTGACACAGGTGCTCCTGGTGGACCTTGGTGGCGGCGTAGACGTTGGCCGGCTCCAGGGGCGCCTCCTCAGGCACTGCCACCCAGTCCAGACTCCGGCCGCACAGGGGGCAGGTCGGCTCCCAGCGACCGGCCTCGAGGTCGGTCACGGCCCGGGGCTCGGGGCGGACCTGGTCGTGCTCCACGCAGCGGTAGCGGCCCTCGCCATATACGACCATGCTGCTGGCCAGCACCAGCCGCCCGGTGAAGCCGGCGTGGTGGAGAGCCCACAGGCCGGCGGCGGTCCCGGCGTCGTTGTCGGCCACGTAGTCGCGCACATCCCCGAAATCGACGCCGAGGCCGACCTTGGCCGCCTGGTGGCACACCGCGTCCGCCCCGCCCGCCAGCGCCGCAGTCCAGGCGTCGGGATCGCCCACGTCGCCCTGCACCCAGTCGATCCCCGCAGGACCGGCCGGGAGCCGGGGGCGCCGGTCGAGCACCGTCACCTGGTGGCCGGCCTCCACCAGGGCGTCAACCACGTGCGACCCGACGAAACCCGCTCCACCGGTCACCAACACCCGCATGGCAGTCCCCCTCGGTCGTGGTGCCGCTACGACCGTAGGCCAGCCGGCAGGCGAGGCCGGTACTGGCTGGTGCACACTCAGCTTGTGCCCATCGATGTCGTGTTGCCCGTGCTCGACGAGGTCGAGGCCCTGCCCGACGTCCTCGGGTCCATGCCGGCCGGGTACCGGCCCATCGTGGTCGACAACGGTTCCACCGACGGCTCTGGCGCCCTGGCCCGGTCGCTGGGGGCGCTTGTGGTGGAGGAGGACCAGGCTGGGTTCGGGGCAGCCTGTTGGGCGGGGCTGTCCGCGGCCGACAGCGAGGTGGTCTGCTTCATGGACTGCGATGGCTCCCTCGATCCCGCTGCCCTTCCCGACGTCGCCGGCCCGGTGCTCGGCGACCACGCCGATCTGGTGCTCGGCCGGCGCCTGGCCACCGCAGGCGCCTGGCCCCGCCATGCCCGCTGGGCCAACCGCTTCCTGGCCCATGAGGTGGGCCGCCGCACCGGGGTGGCGCTGGTCGACCTGGGGCCCATGCGAGCCGCTCGTCGGGTCGACCTGCTAGCCCTCGGCATCGAGGACCGTCGCTTCGGCTGGCCCCTGGAGATGGTGCTGCGGGCGGCCGCCGCCGAGTGGCGCATCTCCGAGGTCCCGGTGACCTACGCCCCGCGCCTCGGTCGTTCCAAGGTCACCGGCACCGCCCGAGGCACCCTGCGGGCAGTGCAGGACATGTCGGCCGTGCTGAGGGCACTCAGCCACTGACCCACCGCCCGACCGGAGGGGCTGGTGCTGCAATGGCAACGGCAGAGGCCCTAGCTCGCCGCCGGCTTGTTGGCGCCGTGGGCCCGTACGAAGTCGTTGACCTCGTAGTAGGCGTCGATCGACTCACCGGCGTCGCCCCAGAAGCCCTCCAGGATGTCGAGCTCCATGGTGCCCTGGGCCACGAACCAGTTGTTGACGTCGGTGATCTCCAGCTCACCTCGACCTGAGGGCTCCAGGGTGGGAATGACGTCGAAGACGGAGCCGTCGTAGAAGTACAGGCCGGTCACGGCGAAGTTGCTGGGGGGGTCGTCGGGCTTCTCCACGATGTGGGTGACCCGCCCGGCAGCATCGAGCGCGGGAACGCCGAGGTGGCGCAGGTGGGCGGGGTCGGCGATCGGGGAGAGAAGGACCCGAGCGCCCTTCTCCTGGTCGACGAAGCGCTCCACCATGGGTCGGATGGAGTGCTCGACGATGTTGTCCGCCAGCATCACCAGCACCCGGTCGCCGCCGACGAAGCGCTCGGCCAGGCCCAGGGCCTCGGCGATGCCGCCAGGTCGGTCCTGGTAGGCGTAGAAGAGGCGGTCGATCCCGTACTCCTGACCGTTGCCGAGGAGGCGGAAGAACTCGCCGGCGTGGGTGCCGCCGGTCACCACCATGATGTCGATGACACCGGCCCCCACCATGGCCTCGACGGCGTAGGTGACCATTGGCCGGTCGTAGATGGGTAGCAGGTGCTTGTTGGTGATGCGGGTGAGGGGGTACATGCGGCTTCCGGTCCCCCCGGCCAGGATCACCCCTTTCATCTGGCCTTGCCTAGCACGGGGCCTGACGGCCTGTCATGGCCAGTCAGCGGATGCTCACCGGCCTGAGGAGCCACCCATCTCGGGCAGCTCGACCGCTCGACACACCAAGGCCTGGGGATCGTCCCCGGCCAGGGCAGCCATGCGCCCGGCAGCCTCGTCGAGGCGGTCCTCGGGCAGACGGCCCGACCGCACGGCCTCGACCAAGGCGTCTCGCATCCCCAGCGCCTGGGTGCCGTCGGTGGTGAGCACGGCGTCGGCGCCGGCGGTGACGGCCAGGACGGCGGCTTCGGGGAACGGCCAGCGCAGGTTCACTGCCCCCATGCCCACCGAGTCGGTGATGGCCACCCCCTGGAACCCCATCTGGCGCAGGAGCTGGTAGGCCTTGGGCGACAGGCTGGCTGGGAGGTCGGGGTCGAGGGCGGTGTAGGCGACGTGGTCGAGCATGACCAGCGGGACCCCGGCGCCGATGAGGTCGGCGAATGGCTTGAGGTCGGTGGCCTCGAGATCGTCGAGCGAGGCGTCGATGTTGGCCAGGCCCAGGTGGGTGTCGTCACTGACCCGGCCGTGCCCCGGGAAGTGCTTGGCCGTGGGCCGCACCCCGGCTGAGTCCAGGCCCTGCGCCCAGGCCAGGCCGTAGGCCGCGGCCGCGGCCGGGTCGGCCGAGAACGAGCGGTCGCCGATGATGGCGCCGGCGGGACCGGCATCGAGGTCGACCACGGGGGCCAGGTCGACGTCGACACCGATGGCCGCCAGCTTCGACCCCACCTCCTGGGCCACGGCCCGCACCTCGTCGGGGCTCTTCCTGGCCGCCAGCGTGCGGGCCGGCGGCACCGAGCCGATCAGGGAGTCGAAGGTCGACACCCTCCCCGACTCCTCGCCGGTGGCGATCACCAGCGGGCGTCCGGCCACCGCCCGCAGGTCGCTCACCAACTGGGACACCTGGGAGCTGGACTCGACGTTGGGCTCGGTGACGAGGAAGCCGCCCACGCCGACGCCCAGCACGTCGGCCACGATGGGATCGGAGGACACCGTCACGCCGGGAAGCCCCACCACCAGCACCCGGGCGGCCCGCTGTTCGAGCGGCGCAGGTGCGCACGTCGCCCCATCGCCACCTCCGGGACCTCCGGGACCTCCTCTGACGCCCGCAGGTGCAGAAGTGGACGATGCTGAGGGGCCGGTGGCCGACTGGGCGCCGGCACAGCCGAAGGCGACCAGCCCGAGGACGAGCACGAGGGCCGCCGGTCGTCCCCCTCGATGCACTCAGGCACGCTACCTGGCGTCGCCTGCGCTGATGAGATCAGCGAACCCGGATCACCCGCAGGTCGTCGGAGATGGGGTCGGAGTCGGCGGGGTTCCCAGCCAGGACCACGACGGTGTCGCCTTGGTGGACGACGCCCATCTTGTAGGCCCGTTCCACCGCGAACCAGACGATGTCGTCCGTCGTGGTGTACTCCGGGACGGTGATGGGCAGCAGGCCCCAGGTGAGGGTGAGCTGGCGGGTGGTGACCGGATCGGGGCTGAGCCCGATCAGGGGCGCCGTGGGGCGGAAGCGGGCGATGGTGCGGGCGGTGGCGCCGGTGCGGGTGCAGCACAGGATGGCGGCTGGCTCCACGCTCTGGGCCACCTGCCACGCCGCCTTGCTGATGGCGGCGGTGATGGCCAGCGAGCCCGGGAGCTGCTCGAGGCGTTGGAGCTTGCCCAGGCGGGCGCCCCACTGCACGTAGTCGGCCTCCTTCTCGGCCCTGGTGGCGATCTTGGCCATGGTGCGCACGGCGTTGGCCGGTTCCTGGCCGATCGCCGTCTCGGCCGACAGCATCAGGGCATCCGTCCCATCGAAGACGGCGTTGGCGATGTCGGACGCCTCGGCCCGGGTGGGCGTAGGGGCGTGCACCATCGACTCGAGCATCTGGGTGGCGGTGATCACCGGGCAGCCCCAGGCCACGCAGGTGCGGATGATGTGCTTCTGCAGGTGGGGAACCTCCTCGATGGCGCACTCCACCCCGAGGTCGCCGCGGGCGATCATCACCGCGTCGGTGACGTCGATGATCTCTGTCAGGTGCTCCACTGCGGCCCGGGTCTCGATCTTGGCCACGATCATGGGGCCGTTGGGGCCGGCGGCGGCCCGGGCCCGTCGGATGTCGTCAGCGGTCTGAACGAAGCTGATGGCCACCATGTCGAAGCCGGCGGCCGTCACCACCCCGAGCAGCTCCAGGTCCGACGGGGTGGGCGAAGACACCCTGAGCCGCTCGGCGGGGAGGTGGAGGCCGGGGCGTCCCTGGAGCCAACCGCCGTTGTGGACCACGGCGACGGCGCCAGCGAGACCGACCTCCTCGACCTCGAGCACCACTGCGCCGTCACCCAAGGCGACCTGGTCGCCCACCATGAGGTCCTCGAGCAGGCTCGGGTAGTCGACGGTGATGGCGGCGTTTCCGCTGGGCCCGTCGCCGGGGATCAGGTGCACCCGGTCGCCCACCACCACGACCACCCCGCCTCCCTCGGGGAAGGGCCCCGTACGGATCTTGGGGCCGGGCAGGTCGGCCAGCACCCCCACCGCCCGGCCGCAGTCGGCGGCGGCGGCCCGGACCCGGCGCAGGCGCTCCAGGTGCTCCTCGGGGGGTCCGTGGGCAAAGCCCAGCCGGGCCACGTCCATGCCTGCCTCCACCAACGAGCGCAGCGCTTCGGGCTCGTCGCAGGCAGGGCCGATGGTGGCCACGATCTTGGTACGCCGATCCATTGTCGGTGACGCTAATGGCGAGGCCCAGGGCCAGTGCGGGTCGCAGGTGAACAGCTGGTTTCGCGGGCACCGCTCTGTGGGTCTGGCCGAGGCGAGCCGGTCACCCTCAGTCGGATGAGGCCAGCCCTGTCTGCTACGGGGCAGCGACCTCGTCGGACACGGAGAGCACCTCGACCACGGCGGTGGCGGCCTCGTCCGACGCCGCCAGGTCGACTCGGGCGTGGACGGCCCAGTCGTGGTCGCCGTCAGGGTCGTCGAGCACCTGGCTGACACGCCAGTGGTCGGCGTGCTCGGTGACCTGGAACAGCGCCGGCCCCCGGGCTGAGGGCCCGGTGCCGATGGCCTGGTGGCGCTGCCAGTAGGGGACCATGGCCTCTTCCCAATGCCGGGCGTCCCAGACGACGGCGTCGCCGCTGTTGACGGCCTCGGCGCCGTCGCCGCCGCCGGCGGTGCTGGCAAGCTGCCCGTAGGCCCGCCGGGCCAGCAGCTCGACCCGGCGGAAGACCTGGTTGCGGACCATGACCCGGAAGGCCCGGCGGTTGGCGGTGACCACGGGCGGCGCCTGGGCCAAGGTCACGGGGTCCGCCACCGGCTCGACGCCGGCCCGGAGGTGCTGCCACTCGTCGAGCAGGCTGGAGTCCACCTGGCGCACCATCTCACCCAACCACTCGGTCAGGTCGTAGACGTCTTCGGTCTTGGCCTCCTCGGGCACGTTCTGGACCAGGCCCTTGTAGGCGTC
This sequence comes from Acidimicrobiales bacterium, assembly GCA_051005375.1. GTDB lineage: Bacteria > Actinomycetota > Acidimicrobiia > Acidimicrobiales > CADCSY01 > JADDRA01. The sequence goes on along the minus strand of JBPCJK010000031.1, from coordinate 4,127 downwards.
CGTCAGGTAACGCAGGACCAGGCCCTCGGAGCGGGCCAGGCCGTAATGGTCGACGTACTGGGCGAAGGTCATGGCCTGCTCGTAGAGGTCGCGGGCCACCGACTTGGGGCGGATGTTGTGGTCGGCCACCCATGGGTGGACCAACCGGTAGTCGTCGAAGAGGTTGTAGGTCAGCTCCCGCAGGGGCTTGGGGTACTCGAGGGCGTCGAGGATGGCCATGCGCTCTTCGTACTCCACGCCCCGGGCCTTGAGCTCGGTGACCGTCTCGGTCTTTAGCTTGGAGAGCTGGGCCCGAAGCACCGTCGTCGGGTTCTCGAGGGTGGCCTCCACCATGGTGAGCACGTCGAGGGCGTAGGTGGGCGACTCGGTGTCGAGGTAGTTGAGGGCCACGAGCACGAACGGCGACAGCGGCTGGTTGAGCGAGAAGTCCAGCTGCAGGTCGATGTTGACCCGAACGTCGGTTCCGCCCGCCCCCCCAGGGTCGTTGCGTCGTTCCACGATCCCCGCCCCGAGCAGGGAGCGGTAGATGGCGATGGCCCTGCGGATGTGGTGGCGCTGGGCGGATCGCGGCTCGTGGTTGTCGACCAGCAGGCGCTTGAGGGCGGCCACGCCACCTTCGGGGCGGTCCAACACGTTGAGCAGCAAGGAGTGTGACACGGCGAAGCTCGAGGTCAAGGTCTCTGGCTGGGCCAGGGTCAGCCGGGCGAAGGTATCGTCGTTCCAGGGGACGAAGCCCCGTTCGGGCGCCTTCTTTCGTACCACCTTGCGCCGCTTCTTGCCGGCGTCGTCGGCTTTGGCCAGGGCCCGTTGGTTGTCGATGACGTGCTCCGGAGCCTGGGCCCACACCGTGCCGGCAACGTCGTGACCGGCCCGTCCCGCCCGCCCTGCGATCTGGTGGAACTCCCGGGCGCTGAGCAGCCGGGTCCGGGTCCCGTCGTACTTGCACAGCTGGGTGAAGACAACCGTGCGGATGGGGACGTTGATGCCCACCCCCAGGGTGTCGGTACCGCATATGACCTTGAGGTGTCCGTCCTGGGACAGCTTCTCCACAAGCAGCCGGTACTTGGGGAGCATGCCCGCGTGGTGGACGCCGATGCCGTGGCGCACGTAGCGCGACAGGTAACGCCCGAAGCCGCTGGTGAAGCGGAACCCGCCGATGGCGGCGGCGATGGCGTCCTTGTCCTCCCGGGTGCAGACGTTGACGCTCATGAGCGACTGGGCCCGCTCCACGGCAGCGGCCTGGGTGAAGTGCACCACGTAGACGGGGGCCCGGCCTGTGGCCAGAAGCTCGTCGATCGACTCGTGCAGCGGGGTGTGGCGGTACTCGAAGTCGAGGGGCACGGGTCGGTCGGTGCTGTGCACCACGGCTGTCGGCTTGGCAGTGCGGGCGGTGAGGTCGGCTTGGAACGGCCTGACGTCGCCCAGGGTGGCCGACATGAGCACGAACTGGGCGTGGGGCAGCGTCAGGAGAGGAACCTGCCAGGCCCAGCCCCGGTCGGGGTCGGCGTAGAAGTGGAACTCGTCCATGACCACCTGGTCGACCCGGGCGCCCTCGCCCTCCCGTAGGGCCAGGTTGGCCAGGATCTCGGCGGTGGCGCAGATGACCGGTGCGCCGGGGTTGACGCTGGCGTCGCCGGTCATCATGCCCACGTGGTCCGAGCCGAGCGCCCGGCACAGGGCGAAGAACTTCTCGCTGACCAAGGCCTTTATGGGTGCGGTGTAGAAGCTGCGCTGACCCCGGCCCAGGGCGGCGAAGTGGGCGGCCAGGGCCACCATCGACTTGCCCGATCCCGTAGGGGTGCTGAGGATGACGTGGTTGCCGGCGTAGACCTCCAGCACGGCCTCCTCCTGAGCGGGGTAGAGCATCATTCCCAAGTCCTCCACCCAAGAGGTGAAGGCATCCAGGAGCTGGTCGGCGTCGGCGCCCCTCACCAGGCGCTCGCCCAGTGGGGTCGGTGGTGTCGGGACCGCGGTCATGTCCGGCAATGGTGCCCCAGGCTCGTTCCCTCCGCGGCCAAAAGGCTATTCTGGCCCGATGCGTGTCGTCACCGTCACCGAGGCCAAGAACGGGCTCAGCGCGCTGATCGATGTCGTCCAGAGCGGCGAGACCGTCTTGATCGTCGAGCGGGGGCGCCCCGTCGCTCGGCTCGACACGGCCGTGTCCGCCTCCATGGATGACGCCGACGGGCGCCTCGCCCGGCTCCAGCGGTCGGGGCTTGTCAAGGTGTCGCCGGCAGGCCCAGCGAGGCCCAGCCCGACCACGCCTCCCCGGACCCGGGGTGGCGCAAGCGCCGTCCACGCCCTGATGGAGGAGCGGCGGCAAGGGCGGTGAGGTTCTGGGACAGCTCGGCGGTGGTGCCGCTCCTGGTGGTCGAGGCGACAACGCAGACGGTGCAGGCACGCTTCCGGGAAGATCCGGTGATGCTGGTGTGGTGGGCCACCGAGCTCGAGTGCGCATCGGCCTTGGCCCGGCTGGATCGGGACGAGGCGCTGACCGCCCGAGCGTCGAGGTTGGCCCGGGAGCGGTTGCACGACCTCAAGGGCGCGTGGCATGAGATCCAGCCCGTCGAGGCCGTTCGCCGGGTGGCGCAGCGCCTCCTGCGGACGCATCCGTTGCGGGCCGCGGACTCGTTGCAACTGGCAGCCGCCCTGGTCGCCGCCGAGGGCGATCCCGCCTCACTGGAGGTGCTCACCCTCGACGCTCGCCTGGTAGAGGCAGCCCGGCGCGAGGGCTTGGCCCTGACCGAGGTGCCGGTGCCCCGCCAGCCGTAAGCAGGTCCGTGCGGTGTGCGCTCCCGGCGTGGCCGCACGGTCGCACCGGGTTCTGGCGTAATGAGTATCGGATTCCGACAGTGGCTGACGCCAGAACGATCGTGCGGGGGCCGCCGTCGGTCAGCCGTCGTCGCTGGCCAGCGTGCGCAGGTCGACCACGGCTCCGTTGTCGAGCCCTCGGTCGAGGAGCCCCCAGATGGCACGGGCGACGTCGTCGGGGTCGCTCAGCCCGCCCTCCCGGTGGAGGTCCAGGAACTTCTGGCGCTGCGGGAAGTCCTCCTCGGACGTGGCTCGGAGCTGGGCCTGCATGGCGGTGTCGACCGTGCCCGGGGCGACGGACAGCACCTCCACGCCGCCCCGCTGCGACTGCTCGGCGCCCACGTCACGCACCCACTGGTCGGTGGCCGCCTTGGCTGCTCCGTAGGGCGCCCAGCCGGCGTAGACGCTGCTCGCCGCCCCCGAGGTGAGCATGACCAGGTGACGTCTGAGCTCGAGGTCGCGCACCGCTGCCAGGAACATGTGGCCGAGCACCTGCGGTGCGGCGCTGTTCAACAACACGTTGGCGGTGTAGGCCTCGGTGGGGACCTCGCCGGTGAAACCGAGCGGTTCGATGGTTCCGGCGGCTTGGACGAAGGCCACCAGCTCACCGTTGAACGAGGCCAGCTCCCGGCCAAAGGACCGTTCTACTTCCGCCCATGACGAGGGATCGGCGAGGTCGGCCCCGAGGTGCTCGGCCCCGCTGGCGGGCCGGCGGCTGATGCCGATCACCCGAGCGTCGTCCCACGGCACCGCTCGAGCCAGTGCCTGACCGATGCCGCTCGAAGCCCCGGATATCCAGACCAGCGCCGGCACCCGCCCAGACTAACAAGGGTGCGGCTCTCCCGGAGTGACTACGCGGCGAGCGGGATGACGCCGCCAGCGTAGCGGGACTAGTGCACACGCTGGCGCTCTGGGCCGAGGTGAGGGGAGCCGCACCCGAAAGCATGGCTTGACAGACGAATCTCAGTAGTTGAACGTGAGCGCGCCGCCCTCGGTGAACTCATACAGCGCCGGGGCGCCCTTGACCTCGGCCCCCTCGGTCCACGACGCGTCTTCCATCCCTCGGGTCTTCACGCAGACGGGGCAGGCGTAGAAGCGTCCGCCTTTCTCGACGTACTCGGTGTGCAGGTCGGCGATCGATGGCGCGTTCGGAACGTTCACGGTGGCCGCGAAACCCTCCGTGGCGACATTGATGCCGTCCTTGGTGAGCCACATGAGTGCCTGCTTGCCCGCTCGTAGCGCTTCGACGCCGAGCAGGTAGCAGATCAACACGCTCTCGGGGTCGTCCTGCGCATGGGTGAGTCCAAGGACGACCT
>JBPCJK010000030.1:0-10062 GCA_051005375.1 Acidimicrobiales bacterium | reverse complement strand
AGGTGCTGGCGTTGGTCGTCGCCCACCGGCACCCGGTCGGTGTCGTAGAGGAGGATGTCGGCGGCCATGAGGGCCGGGTAGGTGAGCAGGGCGGCGGACACGAAGTCGTCCTTGCCCGACTTCTCCTTGAACTGGGTCATGCGCCGGAGCTCGCCCACGCCGGCGGTGCACTCCATGAGCCAGGCCAGCTCGGTGTGCTCGTGGACGTGGCTCTGGACGAACAGGGTGCAGACGCTGGGGTCGAGCCCGGCGGCGAGGTACATCTGAGCGGCCTCGAGGGTGCGCCGACCGAGAGCCTGCGGATCCTGGGGGACGGTGAGGGCGTGGAGGTCGACGATGCAGAAGATTGAGTCGTAGGTGTGCTGGTCGGCGACGAAGTGGCGAAGGGCGCCGAGGTAGTTGCCGAGGTGGAGATCGCCACTCGGCTGGATCCCCGAGAACACCCGTGCCATGGAGAGATCGTAGGGTCCACCGTCACCTCGAGTGCGGCAATTACCCTGTGGCAGTGCCCTACGACGTCGCGGCGGATCATCGCCGTAAGCGGTACGACGTCCACACACCGGTGTTCGAGGGGCCGTTCGACCTGCTCCTGCACCTCATCCTGCGCGAGGAGCTCGACCTCTACGAGGTGTCGCTCTCCACCATCGTCGACGGCTACCTGGCTGAGCTCGACCGCCTCCGCCTGTCGCAGGTCGACATCGATCTGGAGATCGCCACCGAGTTCCTGCTCATCGCCGCCACGCTCATCGAGCTCAAGGCCCGCCGCCTACTCCCCGCCCCGGCGCTGGTCGACCTCGACGACGAGCTCGGCCTGTGGGAGGAGCGCGACCTGCTCCTGGCCCGGCTCCTGGAGTGCAAGACCTTCAAGGATGCCGCCCGAGCGATTGCCGCCATGGAGGACAGGGCCGGCCGATCGGTCCCCCGGCGATCCGGGCCCGAGGAGCGGTTCCTGGCGCTGGCCCCCGACCTTCTGGCCGGCGTCACCCCCACCCACCTGCGGGCTGCCTACCTTCGGGCGACCGCCCCCCGGCCCGCCCCCCGGGTCGACATCCGCCACCTGGCCATGGTGCGAGCCAGCGTCAGCGACGTAGTGGCCGAGCTGTCCCGAGCCCTTCCCGGGGCTGGCCCCACCACCTTTCGACGCCTCACCGCCGGCCTGCGCCAGCGCCTCGACGTGGTCGTACGCTTCCTCGCCCTGCTGGAGCTGTGCAAGGAAGGGTTGGTCGACCTCGACCAGGCGGGGCGCTTCGGGGACATCTCCGTGATCTGGGTCGGATCCATCAGCGACGTTGTCAGGCCCCGGCTGGTGGGCGCCGCCGCCGCCCACGGCGGATCATCCTCGTAAGTGGTACAGCACCGAGGGGTGGACCTCACGGAGTCCAGGAGGGCGCTGGAAGCCATCCTCCTGGTCGCTGAGGACCCCGTCGCCCCCACACTGTTGTCCCAGGTCCTGGAAGTGGCACCGGCGGTGGTCGAGAGCCTCTGCGCCGACCTCGCCATCGACTGCGAAGCCAGTCAGCGGGGCTTCATCGTGGCCCGGGTGGCCGGAGGATGGCGGTTCCAGTCGGCCCCGGACCTGGACGGCTACGTCGAGCGGTTCGTGCTCGAAGGCCAGTCGGCCCGGTTGTCCGGCGCAGCGCTGGAGACGCTTGCCATCGTGGCCTACAAGCAACCGGTGTCGAGGGCTCAGGTGGCCGCCGTGCGGGGCGTCAACGTCGACAGCGTCATGCGCACGCTCCAGCTGCGGGGCTACGTGGAGGAGGTGGCCCGGGACCCGGGGCCCGGTCAGGCCGCCCTGTTCGGGACCACCACCACCTTCCTGGAGAAGCTCGGCCTCGACTCGTTGGCTGATCTGCCGCCGCTGGCCGAGTTCGTTCCCGGGGCCGAGGTGGTGGAGGCCTTCGAGCAGGGCCTACGGCCCCTCACCGCCGACGGCTCGTGACCGACGAGCGCCGGGAGCCCGAGCGCCTGCAAAAGGTCCTGGCCCGGGCCGGTTTCGGGAGCCGCCGGGTGTGCGACGACCTGATCGCCGCAGGAAGGGTGACGGTCAACGGCGAGGTGGCCATCCTGGGTCGGCGGGTCGACCCCGACCGCGACAAGGTGGCGGTCGACGGGGTGGCGGCCTCGGTTCGTGCCGGCTTGGTCCACTACCTGTTGAACAAGCCCCGGGGGGTGCTGAGCACGGCCTCGGACCCGCAGGGTCGGCCGACGGTGGTGGATATGGTCCCCGGCGAGCCGCGAGTGTTCCCGGTGGGCCGTCTCGACGCCGATACCGAAGGGCTGCTGCTGCTCACCAATGACGGCGAACTGACCTACCGTCTCACCCATCCCTCGATGGGGGTGGAGAAGGCCTATCTGGCAGAGGTCACCGGCACCCCTTCGCCCGCAGCGCTGCGCCGCCTGCGGGAAGGAGTGGAGCTCGACGACGGGCTCACCAGTCCGGCACGGGTCTCCCTCACCCCGCCCAACCTGGTGCGCCTCGTCATCCACGAAGGCCGCAAACGCCAGGTGCGGCGCATGTGCGATGCGGTGGGGCACCCGGTGGTGCGACTGGCCCGGTACCGCATCGGCCCCCTGTCCGACCCGTCTTTGGCCCCTGGCCAGTGGCGCCGATTGGAGGTGTCGGAGATACGGGCCCTCCAGGAGGTGGCCGGCGAGGAGAAGTTCGGCGAGGACGAGGCCGGCGACAGCCACACGACAGCTAACGGCCAGGACCCGACCGGCCGGTAGCATCGCGCCGTGCTGCGAGCGTTGCGGGGGGCGACGACCATTGACGCCGACACCCCTGAGCAGGTCCGGGACCGGGTGGTGGCCTTGCTCCGGGAGATGTTCGAGCGCAACGACGTCGACCAGGAGCAGCTGGTGAGCATCGTGTTCACCGCCACCGGCGACATCCGCTCGGTGTTCCCGGCCACCGCCGCTCGTTCCCTCGACCTTGACGACGTACCCATGCTGTGCGCGCGGGAGCTGGACATCGAGGGCTCCATGCCACGTTGCATCCGGGTGCTCATCCACCTCCACACCGCAGTCGAGCGTCACCAGCTTCGCCACGTCTACCTGGAGGGGGCCAGCGCCCTGCGCGATGACCTCCCCGACTGAGGGACGCACCGGCCAGCGCCGGGCTGCGGTGGTAGGTACCGGGTTGATCGGAGGATCCATCGGCCTGGCCCTGCGGGCCCGAGGGTGGCACGTGACCGGACGAGACCGCGACCCCCTGCGGGCAGACCAGGCACTGGCCCTCGGGGCGCTCGACGCCGTGGGCGACGACCAGGAGGCCGAGGTGACCTTCCTCGCCACCCCGGTGGGCGCCGTCGTCGAGGAGGCCGCGGTCGCCTTGAAGGAGGGACCCGGGGTGGTGACCGACGTGGGCAGCGTCAAGACGTCGATCGTGCGCAGCGTGGACGACCCCCGGTTCGTCGGAGGCCATCCCATGGCCGGCAGCGAGCAGGAAGGGGTAGCCGGCGCCGACGTGGCCCTCTTCTCGGGATCGGTCTGGGTGCTGACGCCCGTCACCGGCACCGATCCCGCTGCGCATTCCCTGGTCCGGTCGGTGGTGAGCTCCCTCGGTGCCGAGGTGGTCGAGCTCCCGCCTGACCACCACGACGCCCTGGTGGCGGTGGTTTCCCACGTCCCCCACCTGACCGCCGCCGTCCTGATGGGCTTGGCTGCGGTTCGGGCCGAGGAGCACAGCGTGCTCCTGCGTCTCGCCGCCGGAGGTTTCCGGGACATGACCCGGGTGGCGGCCGGCGATCCGGGCATCTGGCCCGACATCTGCGTGGAGAACGCAAGCCCCATCATCGAGCTCCTGGGGCGGCTGGAGGAGTCCCTGGCCACGGTGCGTGCCCTGGTGGAAGGCGGTGACCGGGCCGGCCTGCTGCGGACCCTCGAGGACGCCCGGTCGGCCCGGGTCAACCTCCCGATGCGAGTGGCCGAGCTGGCGGAGATGGCCGAGCTCCGGGTGCCCGTCCCCGACCGCCCGGGCGTCCTGGCCGAGATCACCACCCTGGCCACCGAGCGGGGGGTCAACATCGCCGACCTGGAGATCGCCCACTCGGGCGAAGGCGACGCCGGCATCGTCATCCTCATGGTCGAGGCCGCCACGGTGGACCGGCTCTCGGAGGCCTTGGACCAGCGGGGCTACCACCCGTCACGTAGGAACCTCGAGTGAACGCCCTCGCCATCGAGCCCCTGACCGGGCCGGTAGACGCCACCGTGGTGATCCCGGGCTCCAAGAGCTTCACCAACCGGGCGCTGGTGGTGGCCGCCCTGGCCGAGGGGCGAAGCGTGCTGGAAGGGGCGCTGCAAGCCGACGACACCACCGCCATGGTGGAAGCCCTCCGGGGCCTCGGGATCGCGGTAACCCACGACTTCGCTCTGGCCACCATGACGGTGGGCGGGACGGCCGGACGGGTGCCCGCTGGCCCCGCTGACCTCGACGCCCGCCTGGCCGGCACCACCGCCCGCTTCCTCCTGCCGCTCCTGGCGCTGGGGGCCGGGCGGTACCGCCTGGACGGCGCCCCGCCGCTCCGGGCTCGCCCCATGGGCCCGCTAATCACCGCCCTGGGTCGCCTCGGCGCCACCATCGAGGAGGAAGGCGACAGGGGCCACCTCCCCGTGACCGTTGTGGCCGACGGCCTGGTCGGAGGGACCGTCCGCCTCCCGGGCAGCCTGTCCAGCCAGTTCGTCTCCGCCTTGTTGCTGAGCGGCCCGGCCATGGCCCGAGGGGTGCAGGTGGAGCTCGACCTGCCGCTGGTGTCTCGGCCGTACCTGGAGGTGACCGCCGCCACCATGGCGGCCTTCGGCGTCTCCGTCGAGCGCCACGGCGACGCCGCCTTCGCCGTCGCCCCTGGCACATACCAGGCCTGCCGCTACCGCATCGAACCCGACGCCAGCGCCGCCTCCTACTTCTTCGCCGCCGCTGCGGTCTGCGGGGGGAGGGTGCGGATCCCGGGGCTGGGGTCGAGGTCGGTGCAGGGCGACCTGGCTTTCGTCGACATCCTCGAGGCCATGGGCGCGGAGGTCCGTCGGGACGACGATGTAACCGAGGTGGTGGGCAAGGGCAAGCTCGACGGCGTAGACGTCGACCTCGGCGACTGCTCCGACGTGGCCCAGACCCTGGCCGTGGTGGCGGTGTTCGCCTCGTCACCCACCCGGGTGCGGGGCATCGGCTTCATCCGGGGCAAGGAGACCGACCGCATCGCCGCCGTGGTCAGGGAGCTGCGGCGTTGTGGCATCGACGCCGACGAGCACGACGACGGCTTCCTCGTCCGCCCCGGCGCCCCCCGGCCGACCCGCATCCGAACCTACGGTGACCATCGCATGGCCATGAGCTTCGCCCTCCTCGGCCTGCAGGTTCCGGGCATCGAGATCAACGATCCTGGCTGCGTGGCCAAGACCTTCCCCGGCTACTTCTGCCTCCTGGACACGCTCCGGGGCGGTCGGTGGCTGCCCGATAACCTCTCCCGACCATGCGGGTAGTGGCCATTGACGGGCCGGCAGGCTCGGGTAAGTCGACGGTTGCTCGCCAGCTGGCGGAGCGGCTGGATCTGAGCTACCTCGACACCGGAGCCATGTACCGGGCCGTGGCCTTCGCCGCCCTGCGTCGGGGGATGGACCCGGGAGACGCCGAGGCCGTGGCCGGCATGGTCCCCGACGTGGAGATCGCCATCGACGGTGAACAGGTCACCGTCGATGGCGTCGATGCCAGCATCGAGATCAGGGGCCCAGAGGTGACCCGTGCGGTGAGCGAGGTGGCCGCCAACCCCGCGGTGCGAACCGAGCTTGTTCGCCGCCAGCGGGAGTGGGTGACAGAACGGGGTGGGGGAGTGGTCGAGGGTCGCGACATCGCCGGCGTGGTGTTCCCCGACGCCGAGCTCAAGGCCTACCTCACCGCCCGCCTCGACGTACGGGCGGGGCGGCGCCACCGCGAGGTGAGCGACCTGGACTACGAGGCCGTCGCCGCCGACATGGCCCGGCGCGACACGGTGGACTCCGAACGCGACGCCGACCCACTGGCGTGCGGCGACGATGCCGTCCACATCGACACCAGCGACCGCAGCATCGACGACATCGTGGAAGAGCTGGTAGCCATGCTGGGCGAGGTCACGTGAGGGATTCGATGGGCGGGGGCGCAACCTCTGGTTGCACCATGACCCCATGAGGTACGCGCCGTCCTCACCAGTGTTCCGGCGACGGTTCTACGCCGTGGTGCGGGGGGCCATCGCCGGCTTCGCCCGGTTCTACTGGCGGCTGAGGGTCGACGGCGCCGAGCGCCTGCCGGTCGACGGGCCGTTCATTCTCGCCCCCGTCCACCGCTCCAACATCGACACCCCCATCATGGCCACCCTCACCCACCGCTACATGCGCTACCTGGGCAAGCAGGAGATGTGGAAGTACGGGTGGTCGGCCTGGCTGTGGGACACCCTGGGCGCCTTCCCGGTGCAGCGCGACCGGGTCGGCCGGGAAGCCATACGCCAGTGCAAGGAGGCCTTGGAGCGGGGCGAGCCGCTGGTGATCTTCCCCGAGGGCACCCGCCGGGAGAGCCCCATCGTCGGCAATGTCTTCACCGGCGCCGCCCACCTCGCCCTGGGCACCGGCGCCCCCGTCATCCCTGTCGGCATCGGCGGCTCGACCCGGGCCATGCCCAAGGGTTCGAAGCTCTTGCGCCCCGTGCAGGTGTGCGTGGTGGTGGGCGAGGCCATCGTCCCCGAGTCGCCCGAGCCGGGACACCGGCCCTCTCGCCGGGCGGTCAAAGCCCTCTCCCAGGAGATCCACCAGGCCCTCCAGGCCGTCTACGACGAAGCCCGCATCAAAGCCGGCGACTAGCCGGCGCCGATCAGGTGCGGAGGCCGGCGAGGACCTCGCTGGCGGCCAGGTCACGGTCGGCCGTTGCCGGTGGCGTCGTCGGCGCAGCCAGGGCGAGGGAGGCGACAGCGGCGATGGCGGACAGCAGCTCCCGCAGCTCTCGGGGTGGCGGGAAGTACTCGGCCTCGGCGGTGTAGGCCACCTCCTCGACCCCGTGGGCGGGATCGAGGCGGGCGATCACCGAAGCCACCAGCTCCTCGGGGGCCGAGGCGCCGGCGGTCACCCCGATGGTGCCGGCGAGGTCGTCAGGGAGCTCCTCGGGGCCGTTGACGCGCAGCACTCGCACGCAGCCGGCAGCGCTGGCCACCTTCTCCAGGGCCACGGTGTTGGAGGAGTTGGCCGACCCGATGACCACCACTGCGTCACATCGCTGGGCGATCTGCACCAGCGCTGACTGGCGGTTGGTGGTGGCGAAGCACAGGTCGCTGCGACCGGGCATCCACAGTCCGGGGAAGCGCCGTCGCGTGGCGTCGAGCACGCCGGCCCAGTCGTGGTGGCTGAGCGTGGTCTGGGCCAGCAGAGCCACCGGGCGGCCGGTGTCGGCCAGCTCGGCCACGTCGTCCTCGGTCTCCACCAGCTGGATGTCGTCGGGGGCCACCGCCATGGTGCCCATCGCCTCGTCGTGGCCCTCGTGGCCGACGTAGACCACGGAGTAGCCCTTGCCGGCGCGCACCTTGACCTCGTGGTGGACCTTGGTGACCAACGGGCACACGGCGTTGACGACGTAGCCGCCGTGGGCGGTGGCTGCCCGCACAACCTCAGGGGCCGAACCGTGGGCCGAGAGCATCAGGGGGGCGCCGGTGGGGACCTCGTCGATGTCGTCGACGAAGACCACGCCCAGGTCACAGAAGCGCTCGACCACCAGTCGGTTGTGGACGATCTCGTGGTAGCAGTAGACGGGCGGCTCGAAGGCACGGACCATCCACGCCAGCGCCTTGATGGCCATCTCAACCCCGGCGCAGAAGCCCCGAGGGGCAGCCACCAGCACCTCGTCGACGTCCACGTCACCCAGGTTAGAAGCCGAGCCGGCCGCTGCGGCCCTATCCTCGAACCCGTGGCGCTTCCCCGGGTCGTTGCTGTCGCGCCCGGTTCCCCGGCCGAACGAGCCGGCCTGGCGCCCGGCGACGAGATCGTGGCCCTGTCCGGTCAGGTCCCCCGCGACGTCATCGAGTGGCAGCTCCTGGCCGACGAGGCCGATCTCGAGCTCGAGGTCCGAAGCGGTGGCCTCGATCGCACCGTCGAGGTGGCGAAGGCGGTCGGAGAGGCTCTCGGCGCCGAGGTGAACTCCGCCCTGTTCGACCAGGTGCGGACCTGCGATAACCACTGCGAGTTCTGCTTCATCCACCAGCTCCCCCCGGGCCTGCGCAAGAGCCTGTACCAGAAGGACGACGACTACCGCCTGAGCTTCCTGTACGGGAACTTCACCACCCTCACCCGCTTCACCGAGGCCGACCTGGAGCGGGTGGTGAGCGAGGGGTTGAGCCCGCTCAACGTGAGCATCCACGCCACCGACCCAGAGGTCCGGGCCCGGATGCTGCGCAACCGCCGGGGAGCCACCAGCCTGCGCTGGCTACGGGCGCTGCTCGACCACGGCGTGGAGGTTCACGGCCAGGTGGTGGTCTGTCCGGGCGTCAACGACGGCGAGGTGCTCGACGACACCCTCGTCGGGGTGCTCGACCAGTACCCGGAGCTGGCCTCGCTGTGCGTTGTCCCACTGGGGACGAGCCGGTGGTCCAAAGAGACCAGCCTGCGGTCTCACACCCGGGCCGAGGCAGAGGCCGTGGTCGATGTCGTGGAGGACTTCCAGAGTCTCTTCCTGCGCCTGGTCGGCCGGCGCCTGGCCTTCGCCGCCGACGAGTACTACCTCCTGGCCGGTCGGGCCTTCCCGCCGGCCAGGTCCTACGAGGGCTTCGCCATGCACGAGGACGGCATCGGCATGGCCCGCAGCTTCGAGGCCGAGTTCCTCGGCCTGCGTGCGGAACCCATCGGGCCTCGAGCCGGCTTCTTCGCCTGGGTCGACGGCGCCCCGGCCGAGGGCTACCGGGCGACGCGGACGGAGGCGGTGGTGACGCCCGTCGCCCTACGGCCCCGGCGGGATCAACCTGCGGCCATGCCGGTCGCCCTGGGGCGGCTGCGGGACCGGCCGGTGGCCATCCTCACCGGCAGCTACGGCGCCCAGGTGCTCCAACCCCTGGTGGACGGCCTGGGGCGGCCCGAGGTGCGGGTCGTGGCCGTGGCCAACCAGTTCTTCGGGGGCAACATCGGCGTAACCGGCCTGCTGGTGGGCGACGACTTGGCCCGGGTACTGGCTAACGAGCCCGTAGGACACCGTTACCTTCTGCCCGACGTGTGCCTGTCACAGGGCCGGTTCCTCGACGGCACCAGCCCCGTCGACCTGCCCCGCCCCGTCGAGGTCGTCCCCACCGACGGCATGGCCCTGCGCCGGGCCCTCGACCAGGGGTGCGCCCGTGGCTAGCCCGGTGGCGTCTCGCCCGCCGACCCCCGCTCCCAGCACCCGGCTGCCCACCGTCGCCGTGGTGGGCCGGCCCAACGTGGGCAAGTCGACCCTGCTGAACCGCATCGTGGGCCGCCGGGAGGCCATCGTCGAGGAGCGCCCGGGGGTCACCCGGGACCGCAAGGCGGTCGAGGCCGACTGGTGCGGCCGGCGGTTCCTGGTGGTCGACACTGGAGGTTGGTCGGCCGGCGGCGGCGCCCTCGACGCCTCGGTCAGCGCCCAGGCCCGCCGGGCGTGGACCGAGGCCGACGTGGTGCTGGTCGTGGTCGACGTCACCGTGGGGCTCACACCCGAGGACCAGCAGGTTGCGACCATGGTGCGGGGCGGTCGATCTCCGGCCCTGCTCGTGACCAACAAGGTCGACGGCTCCACCCGTGAGCCCGACATCTGGGAGTTCGTGAAGTTGGGCCTGGGTGACCCCTGGGCGGTCAGCGCCCTGCACGGCCGAGGCACCGGCGACCTGCTCGACGAGGTGGTGGCGCTCCTCCCACCCGAGGCCGCCGCCGGTGAGGGCCAGGAGGCAGGGGCACAGGCCGTCCCCAAGACGCCCGGAGTGGCCATCGTGGGCCGGCCCAACGTGGGCAAGTCGACGCTGTTCAACCGCCTCATCGGCGACGACCGGTCGGTGGTCCACGACCTGCCCGGCACCACCCGCGACAGCGTCGACACCGAGGTGGAGACCG
>JBPCJK010000029.1:0-9164 GCA_051005375.1 Acidimicrobiales bacterium | reverse complement strand
CGGGCGAGGGCCAGGGTGCTTTCTGTGGGGGAGGCGACAAGAAGATCGGGGGCGAGGACGTCTCCTGGGGGGATGCTTCTTTCCCCCAGGCCGGGATCGGTCGCCTCAACGTCTTGGACCTGCAGATCCAGATCAGGCGCTGCCCCAAGCCGGTGGTAGCCATGGTGGCCGGCTACGCCATCGGCGGGGGCCATGTGCTGCACGTGGTGTGCGACCTCACCATCGCCGCCGACAACGCCCGCTTCGGCCAGACCGGACCCAAGGTGGGCTCCTTCGACGGTGGCTACGGTTCGGGGCTGCTGGCCCGCTCGGTGGGCCAGAAGAAGGCCCGGGAGATCTGGTTCCTCTGCCGCCAGTACGACGCCGAGGAGGCGCTGGCCATGGGTCTGGTCAACGCCGTGGTGCCGCTGGCCGAACTGGAGGCGGAGACGGTGCGGTGGTGTAGAGAGATGCTGGCGCTGTCGCCGATGTCGCTGCGACTGATCAAGGCGTCGATGAACGCGGCCGACGACGGCCTGGCCGGCATCCAGCAGCTGGCCGGCGACGCCACCCTGCTCTTCTACCTGAGCGAGGAGGCCCAAGAGGGCCGGGACGCCTTCGTTCAGAAGCGTCCCCCTGACTTCTCCCGCTTCCCTCGCCGCCCGTGAGCAGGCACCCCCGTCGTTCTGGCCCCGACGGATCGGTTCTGCCGGCGGTCTCCTGGGGCCAGAACGGGAGGGGCCAGTGAACCGATGGTTCCAGGGCGCCCGTCCCCGGACCCTGCCTGCATCCGTCGTGCCTGTCCTGGTGGGCACGGCTGCAGCGGCGGGGCTGAGCGAGGGGGGCATCGTGTGGTGGAGGGCGGTGGCCGCCATGGTGGTGGCGCTCGCCATCCAGGTGGCCACCAACTTCGTCAACGACTACGCCGACGCCGAGCGGGGGGCGGACACCAGCGCCCGGACCGGGCCGGTGCGCCTGGTGGCAGGAGGCCTGGCCACCGCCGCCGAGGTGCGGCGGGCGGCGTTGGTGGCCGCAGGTGTGGCCGCCGTGGCCGGGCTGACGCTCACGCTGGCCGTCGGTCCGGAGCTGTTGGTGGTGGGCCTGGCCAGCTTCGCCGCTGGCTTCTTCTACACCGCCGGCCCTCGCCCCTACGGTTACGCCGGACTGGGTGAGGTGTTCGTCTTCGTGTTCTTCGGGGTGGTCGCCACCGCCGGCTCTGCCTACGTTCAGCTCGACCAGGTCAGCACCCTGGCCCTGGCCGCCTCGGTGCCGGTTGGCCTGGTCGCCACCGCCCTGCTGGTGGTCAACAACCTGCGGGACATCCCGAGCGACGCCGCCGCAGGGAAGCGGACCCTCGCCGTGCGCCTGGGTGATCCCCCCACCAGGGCGCTCTACACGGCGTTGGTGGCGGGCGCCTTCGTAGCCCTGCCGGTCCTGGCCCTGGCCCGCCGCGGGGCCCTCATCGCCTTGGTGGCGCTGCCGTTGGCCGTGCGCCCCCTGCGGGCGGTGAGCCGAGGCGTGAGCGGTCCCCGCCTCGTCCCTGTCCTGGCCGACACCGCAAGGTTGCAACTCTGCTACGGCATCGCCCTGGCCGTGGGCCTGGCCCTGTCCGCATGAACCAGATGCAGCCGGAGCCGATCAGCGACGGCCGCCACCCCGACGCAGGTGACTTGGCCCCAGGCCACTCCCGCCGCCGCAGGCGGCTAGCCCGTCGCCGAACCTCCGGTTCGGCGATGACGGCGAAGCCACGAGCGCAGGAGGGCCAGGAAGGCTGCGGGCGCCTCGAGGTGGGCGGCGTGGCCGGCGCCGGCGACCACGGCCAGCTCGGCGTTGGTCCCAATCGACGACACCAGCCGACGGCCGATGTCGACGAAGCGGCCGTCACGAGCTCCGGCCACCACCAGTACGGGCACGTCCACGGCGCCCAAGCGGGCCCCCAGCGGTTCCTGGGCACCGGTGCCGGAGAGCCGCAGGCTGGCGGCCAGGCCAGCCACGGTGTTCTCTCGACGGGCGTCGAGGCAGGTGGCCTCCGGCGGCAGCCCTGCGAAGAGCGGCTGGGCCAGCCAGGCCTGGAGGAACGCCTCCAACCCGAGAGCTTCGAGGCTGCGGGCCCGCTCCTCGTCACGGGCGGCCCGACCGGCCCGCTCGTCAGGGTCGTCGATGCCTGCCGTGGCTCCGATCAAGACCAAGGCCTGCACCAGGGCGGGCCGGGCCAGTGCCAGGTGCAGGCACAACCGGCCTCCCATGGAGTAGCCGACGTAGGTCCCCGACCCCCCGGCGTCGCCCAGCCTCTCGGCGCTGTCCCACAGCCGGAGGGCTGGGCCCGACCGTCCGTGGCCCGGGGCGTCGACTCGCACCACCTCGTGGTCTCGAGCCAGGTCGGTCGCCACTCCTCCCCAGCACCGAGCCGTCTGACTGAAGCCGTGGACCAGCACCAGGCGGGCGCCGGTGCCGTCAGTCTCGCGATGCAGCACCCTTCGATGCTCGCGCCGTGAGCAGCGCGGTGCCCACCACCGCCCAGGCGGCCTTCGCCGTTACCCTGGCCGACGAGTGGGTGCGGGCGGGCATCCGCCACGCGGTGGTGTCGCCCGGGTCCCGTTCGGCGCCGCTGGCCCTGGCCCTGGCGGCCGAGCCCCGGCTCCACCTGCACGTGCACGTGGACGAACGGTCGGCGGCCTTTGTCGCCCTCGGCATCGGGAAGGCCAGCGGCGTCCCGGCGGTGGTGCTGACCACGAGCGGGACGGCTGCCGTCGAGCTGCACCCCGCCGTGGTCGAGTCGGCACAGTCGAAGGTCCCGCTGCTGGCCTGCACCGCTGACCGCCCCCCCGACCTGCACGACTTCGGCGCCCCCCAGACCGTCGACCAGACCCACCTGTTCGGCCGGGCGGTGCGGTGGTTCTGCCAACCGGGCGTCGCCGACAGCGCCACCGCCTTCACCTGGCGGTCGTTGGCGGCGAGGGCGGTGGCCGAGGCGACCGGCCCGCCGGCTGGGCCCGTCCATCTGAACCTGGCCTTCTCTGACCCGCTGGTCGCCGAGCCTGGCCCTGTCCCCCCTGGTCGGGCTGCTGGCGCCCCCTGGCACCGCCGGAAGGCTGCGCCACCGGGAGTGGGTGGTGCCGTCCTCGACGAGGCGGTCGCCCTGCTCGACGCTGGCCGGGGGGTCATCATGGCGGGGGCGGGATGTGGCGAACCGGCGGCGGTGCACGCCCTGGGAGCGGCGACGGGCTGGCCCGTCCTGGCCGATCCGGCGTCAGGGTGCCGTGTTCCGGGGGCGGCCACGGTGGCGGCCTTCGACGCCCTGCTGCGCCACCGTCCCTTCGCCGAGGGGCACCGACCCGAGGTGGTGTTGCGGCTGGGCCGGCCTCCGGCGTCGAAGGTGCTGGCCGAGTGGCTGGCCTGCTCCGGCGCCCGTCAGGTCGTCCTCGACGGCAACGGGGATTGGCTCGATCCCGCTCGCACGGCGGCCATGGTCATACAAGGCGACCCCACGGCGTGGTGCCAGGCGTTGGCTGTAGCCCTTGGTCGCCAACCACTCCGTTCTGGCCCCGGAACTGGGGGCGGTCCCCCCCGATCCAGGGTCCAGAACGGTGGAGGGGAAGGGTGGGCCGGTTCGTGGGCCGCCGCCGAGGCCGCCGCCCAGGGGGCCATCGAGGTCGCCCTCGACCGGCACCCCCGTATGAGTGAGCCGGGGGTGGCCCGAACCCTCTCCGCCGCCCTCCCCCCAGGTGCCACCCTGGTGGTGTCGTCCTCCATGCCGGTGCGTGACCTTGAGTGGTACGGCGCCCCTCGCACCGGGCTACGGGTGCTGGGCAACCGCGGTGCCAACGGCATCGACGGGGTCGTCTCCACCGCCGTGGGCGTAGCCCTGGCCAACTCTGGGCCGACGGCTCTGCTGGTAGGCGACCTCGCCCTGCTCCACGACACCAACGGCTTGCTGGGGCTGGCCGAGCGCCAGGTCGACCTCACCATCGTGGTGGTCGACAACCGAGGCGGTGGCATCTTTTCCTTCCTGCCCCCCGCAGAGGCGGTGGCACCGGCAGGCTTCGAGCTGCTGTTCGGCACCCCCCACCACGTCGACCTGATCGCCCTGGCCGCCGCCCACGGCCTTGCTTCGAACCGAGTCATCGACCTCGCCGGCCTGCGAGCAACGGTGGAACAAGCGGCAGCGACCGGAGGCGTCCGGGTGGTGGTGGCGCCGGGCGACCGTCAAGAGAATGTCGCGGCCCACGACGCCATCCATATCGCGGTGGCGGACGCCCTGGGCTGAGGGTGAAGCGCCGGCGCACGCATCGACCGACCGGCTCACGGCATGGCCGAACCGGTTTTGGCCTGCCGATCGGCGTGCTTTCCACTGCGTTCCGCAGCCCAGAACGAGGTCCTCTAGGGCTGTACCACCGCCGAGAGGACGGCCTGGAGCTTCGAGCGGGTCTCGGCCAACTCGGTGGCCGGGTCGGAGTCGGCCACGATCCCGTTGCCGGCCAGGAGGCGGGCTCGGGGGCCGTCGAGCTCGACGCCGCGGATGGCCACGGCGAAGCGCCCGTTGCCGTCGGCGTCCACCCAACCGACGGCGCCGGCGTAGCGGCCACGGTCGAGGCCCTCCAGCTCGTCGATGAGATCCAATGCCTCGGCCCTTGGCCAACCGCACACCGCCGGGGTGGGGTGGAGGGCGGCGACCAGGGCGAGTACCGATGCGGAGGGGCTGGACAGCCGGCCCTCGACCAGGCTGGCCAGGTGCTGGACGTTGCCGGCGGCGACGATCGAGGGCTCGGGCTCGGAGTCGACGTAGGAGCAGAAGGGCAGGACGGTGTCGAGGACCATGTCGATGGTGATCTGGTGCTCAGCCCGATCCTTGGCCGAGGCCAGCAGCGACGCCCCCAGCCGGGCGTCGGCGGCGGGATCGCCGCTGCGAGGGGTGGTCCCGGCCATGGGATGGGAGCGCACCACGTCGCCGGAACGAGAGACCAACAGTTCGGGACTGGCGCCGACCAGGCCGTCGACGGCGTAGACCATCGCTCCCGGTGCGGCGTTCGCCAGGCGGCGCACGATGTCGGCGACGGCCAGGGTGGCGTCGGCTTCGACCACGACCTCCCGGGCCAGCACCACCTTGACCAGCTTCCCCGTTCGGATGGCGGCCACCGCCCTGATCACGGCGTCGCACCATGCCCCCGGCGGTCGGGGAATGGTGACCCGGTAGGAGCAGGGTGCACTGGGAGCTGGTGCTTCCATCGGCTGCAGCGGCGGGACCGGGCTTCCCTCGGCGGCGACGGTAGTCATCCAACGGGTCCCGTCGTCGGACCGGCCCACCACCAGTGACGGCACCACCACCGAGGCTGGCGCCGTATCGGTGAAGGGCAGGGCGGCGAAGCCGACGGGCCCGCACCCGGGCAAGCCGACCTCGTCGTGGCGCTCGATGGCAGCCAGAGCGGAGGCGATGTCGGAGGCGGCGGCCGTCAGACGTCCGGGGCCGACGGACAGGGGGATGCGCAGGGCCTGGCCCCGGCCGGCCAGGCCGTTGCCACCCTGGCTGAAGACGACCCCGGCGGCACCGGCCATCGCCAGCAAGTCGACGTCAGCGCAGACCCTGGTCGTGTGGGCGACGAGTTGATCGGCGCCAGGACGGGGGCTCAACCGCTCACCGCCCTGGCTTGCCGTCAACCCTGGTCACCGCCCCATCGGGGGTGGCCAAGGCACCCTGGACGTGGGCTTCAGGGCGGTCCCTGGTGGCCACCAGGAGCTGGCTGATCCCGCCGTCAAGGAGGGTTCGGGTGACGTCGGCGAAGCCGGCATCCGCCAGCATGGCCAGCATCCGTGGAGGCTCGGGAAGGTAGGCGACGGAGCGAGGAAGGTACCGGTAGGCGGCGGGATCGGAGAGCAGACCGCCGATGCGCGGCACCACCCGCCCGAAGTACACGGCGTGGCCCCAACGCACGATCGGGTTCGGGGGGATGGCAACCTCGAGCAGGGCGATGCGACCCCGAGGCCGCACGACCCGGGCCAGCTCGGCGAAGAAGGCGTCGAGGTCGACCAGGTTGCGCAGGGCGAAGCCGCACACGGCGCCGTCCGCCGAGCCGTCGGGGACGGGGAGACGGACGATGTCAGCCTGGACCAGGGGCGCGGTGGTGTGGGCGGCGGCCAGCATCCCCGACGAGAAGTCGATCCCGATGGGCCGCTGGTCCCCCGCCGCCAGCAACCGACAGAAGTCTCCGGTGCCGGCGGCCAAGTCGAGCACCCTCGACCCCGGAGCCAGGTCAAGGGAGGCGACGCAGCGATGGCGCCAGCGGGTGTCGAGCCGGAAGGTCATCATCCGGTTGATTAAGTCGTAGCGGGGGGCGATGGCGTCGAACATGCGCCGCACGACGACGGCCTTCTCCTCGCCTTGGGGCAGCCTCACCGGCTCACTGTAGGAGGCGCCGGAGCGGCTAGTGGTCCTCTTGGCTCCCGGTGCTTCCGGCACCTCCTTGGCTGCGCGGCGACCGCAGCGGTGCCCGGCGGGATCCGCCCCGGCGGGGGACGATGATCGTCGCCGGCTCCGGGGGGGGAAGCTCCATGTACTCGACATCAGGCTGATCGTCGGGCGGGACGGGCGCTGAGTCGTCCGGGACCGGCTGCTCCCCACCGGGCGAGGGCGGCTCCTGGTGGTCAGGTGGCGGCGGCTGGCGCTCGACCTGGCGGCGGGACCGAATCTGGGAGCGGGCCTGGGGCGCTTCGTCCTCGACCCTCGTTAGGGCCTGCTCCCACCGGCTGCGCATGGGCTGGATGCCGCCGCCGCCGATGGCGATGATGGCCGAGCCGACGACGATGGCGAGCAGGGCGTAGAACAGGGCGTTGAAGATCTGGGGAGCGATCTGCAGCTGGTTGAGGGCGGCGAACGCCCCGACGACCAGGATCGAGATGGAGGCCACGCTGGCCAGCGCTCGGCCGTAGCTCATCCCTCCGAGGCTGTTCTCGATGAGGCTCTTGGCCGCGGCGGCGATGGCAGCGAAGATCACCACGATGAGGATGGCCACGATCACCCGGGGCAGGTAGGCGATCATCCCGGTGATGAGATCGCTGACCGGGTTGGGCCCGAACACACCGAAGGCGAGCTGAAGCACCAGCAGGAACAAGGCGTAGAAGATGACCTTGGCCAGGATGTCGCTGGCGTCGTAGCGCGATCTCGACAGCGCCTGCTTGATGCCGCCCCGTTCGACGGCTCTGTCGAACCCGAGACGTTCGAGGGCGGCGTTGGCGATCTTGGCGATGGCTTTGGCGATGAAGTAGCCGACGACCAGGACGATGAGGAACCCGAGGAACTTGGGGACAAAGACGGTCACGTCTCGGAACGCATCCTCCACGCCCTGCCCGAGATCGACGGCGAACACGTTGTGCACGGTGTCTCCTTTCTCTTGTTCGGTGACGGCTTACCGAGAGCGCTTGGCGAGGGCGGCTTGCGAACATGGGGGCAGCAGCCGGTTGACGGTGGCTTGTCGACGGCCACGGGCTCTACCCCGAACCTCTCGTGGCAAACCAGGGACCCGCGGGCACGGGTCTGAGCGCCGGCTCCTCAGGCGGCGTCGGGTTGGTCGAGGCCGCAGTGCCGACAGCGGGGGTAGCCCCGCGACGTGGGCCGAGCGCAGGCGATGCAGCGGTAGACACGGACCTGGCCCTGTTGCAGGCGTCGCAGTGACGCCCACAGCATTCCTCCCAGGGCGACGACCATCGCCAGCTCGAGTCCGTCACGTACCAACGCGCCCACCTCGCAAGTCTGGCAGCCGAGGGGTGCGGGCGGCGTCAGCGAGCGGTGCAGAGGGGACAATGGCGTCATGCTCCGTTGGTGGCGCCTCAGCTTGGCGGTGGCCACGACGATGCTGGTGGTAGCGGCCGGCTGTGCCCCGTCCCAGAGCCAGGACGTGCAGCGGGCCTCCCCTCGTCGCCCTGCCCCTCCCGCCGATGCCGTTCCCGGCGAGCCGCCCGCCTACGCCCAACCAGGGCCGACCGAGGTGCACTACAGCGTGGAGCGCCGGGCGGGCGACCAGGCGACCGCGTCCTTCGCCGAGGTCGTCCGGGCCACCCTCGAGGATCCTCGTGGCTGGGCCGGTTCCGGATTCCGGATGGTGGAGGATCCCGAAGCGGCCTATGTCATCGTGCTGGCCGAGGGCGACGATGTCGACCGGCTGTGCGCTCCCTACCGCACCGACGGACGGTTCTCCTGCCAGAACGGGCCGGTCGTGGCCATCAACGCCGATCGTTGGCGGCGGGCCACCGAACAGTGGACGGGCGACCTGGGCGCCTACCGGAAGATGCTGGTGAACCACGAGGTCGGCCACCTGTTGGGTCAGCACCACCCGCCGGCGCCCCAGTGCTCGATGCCGGGTCGGCCGGCGCCGATCATGGCCCAGCAGAGCACCGAGCTCGACGGCTGCCTACCCAACCCCTGGCCCCTCCCCGAGGAGCTCGCGGCAGCAGCGACCCACCAAGCGCCCCTGGCCCCGCCCTACGGTCAGTGAAACCAGATCTGTTGGTAGCTGCGGCTCTGGGGATGGACCAGGAGCACGAGCAGGGCCAAGTCGAACATCAGATTGACGAGGTTGGCGACGCCGAGCCCGAAGACGAAGATGGACGCCACCAGGACCAGGGCGGACACGGCGATGGCCAACCCGTAGCCCCAGTTCTCGTCGTTGGCCACTCCGAACCCGCCGGCGGCGTAGGCCAGGATGACCAGGAACCCGAGGAGGCCGAACAGGGCGAACGGGGCCTGGAAGAGGATGCCGAACACGGCATTGGCGTAGAGCAGGAACACGGCGATCTGCAGGGTCTGGGGTTGGCTGGGGTTGGTCCAGCGGCGAGTCTCCATGGTTGACAGTCTGGCAGCCCTGGTGCTGGCGGCAGGAAGCGGCCGGCGCCTGCGGCCACTCACCGACCTGCGGCCCAAGGCCCTGTGCCCGGTGGGCAACGTAGCCCTGATCGATCTGGCCCTGGCCAGGGTGGCGGGCGTGGTCCCGGCCGGGGCCGTCGCCGTCAACGCCCACCACCTGCGCCACCAGCTCGAGGCCCACCTGGCCGGGCGGGTGCACCTGTCGGTCGAGGAGCCGCAGGCCCTGGGCACGGCCGGGGCGGTGGCCAACCTGCGGGGGTGGCTCGACGGTCGGGCGTTGCTGGTGGTCAACGCCGATGCCTGGCACACTGCCGACCTGGCCCCGCTCGTC
>JBPCJK010000028.1:0-8263 GCA_051005375.1 Acidimicrobiales bacterium | reverse complement strand
GGCAATCGTTGCGCCGCCACACAACCAGGGGTGGGGCGCCAGCACGGGGTCACGGGCTGATCACCCGGTGGCTTCGAGGGCACGCCGGTAGACCGCCACTTGGCGCTCGGCGCAGCGGTCCCAGGTGTGGGGGGCGGCGACGACCGGGCCCGCGGCCCGCAACCGGTCCACCTCGGCCCCGCCGGCCACCAGGGCCTCCAGCGCCCCGGTGAGCGCCTCCTCGTCACCGGGGGGCACCAGCTGGGCGGCGTCCTCCACCATTTCCTGCATGGCCGACCCGCTGGTGGTCACCACCGCCGCACCGCAGGCCATGGCCTCGAGGGTGGGCAGCCCGAACCCCTCCTCCAGTGACGGGTAGGCCACCGCTGCTGACTGGCGGTACAGCGCCGGCACCACGCCGTCGTCGACATAGCCGAGGGGGAGCACCCGGCCGTCGAGGGCGCTCGACGAGACGGCGGCGTCGACCTCGCCGCCACCCCAGCCCCGGTGCCCGGCCAGCACCAGCTGCAGGTCGGGGTGGCCAGGAGCCAGTCGGGCCATGGCCCGCACCAGGGCGGGAACGTTCTTGCGGGGCTCGAGGGTGCCGGTGAAGGCCACGAACGGGGGTCGCACCCCGAGGGCGGCCAGGCGCCCGAGGTCGTCATCCTGGTCGACCCGGAAGCGGCGGTGGTCCACGCCATGAGGGATCACCACCACCGGCGCCTTCGGCGCCAGCAGGGCGTGGAGGCGGGCGGCGGTGTGCTCGCTGACACAGACCACCACGTCGGCTCGCTCGGCGCTGGCCCGGATCATCCGCCGGAAGTAGACGACCTTGGAGCGCAGGTGCCACTCGGGATGGTCGTAGAAGGTTAGGTCGTGGATGGTGACCACCAGCGGGACGTTGGCCCGCAGCGGAAGGGTGTAGTGGGGCCCGTGCCACAGTCCGCCCAGGCGCTGGGCCAAGGCAGGAGCGTGGGCCTGCTCCCACACCAGGCGGGCGGGCCGGCGCCCGGGGGCGACGGCGTGGATGCGCGCTTGGGGAGCGATCTCCTCCCAGCGCCTGCCGTCGCCGGCGGCGGCCACCAGATCGAGCTCGACGTGGCCGGCAGTGGCCAGGGCCTCGACCAGGCGCAGCACGTAGACCCCGGCGCCGGCGGGCTGGGCAGGCACGGCGGAGACGTCGAGGGCCACGTTGGGGACAGTCAATGCCTTCACCCCCCCTATCCCCTGTTCGTTGTCGATTGGGCAGTACCGCGCACTGCTGAAGCGACAAAGATCGACGTGAGGCCGGGCCCACTCATCGGGGTGCTTCCAGGGCGGCGGTGTAGGCGGCGGCGTGGGCGGCGGCGCTGGCCGGCCATGAGAAGTCCTTCGATCGCCGGTGGCCGGCATCGGACAGGTCCCGACGGCGGCTCTCGTCGCTCAGCAGGCCTTCGAGGACGCCGGCCAGGTCGTCGACGTCACCCACCGCCACCAGCGCCGCCGCCCCTCCCGCCACCTCGGGCAGGCAGGCGGCGTCGGTGGTCACCACCGGGCAGCCCCGGGCCATGGCCTCGAGCACCGGGAGCCCGAACCCCTCGTAGCGGCTGGGCAGGGCGAGAGCCACGGCGGCACGGTACAGGGGATCGAGCGTGGGGTCGTCGACGGGGCCGAGTGCGACCACGCCGGGCACCGACAGCTCCAGCGGCGGTCCCCATCCCTGATGGCCGGCCAGCACCAGGCTCAGGTCGGGATGGGCGGATCGAAGCGCACGGTGGGCGGCCAGCAGGTCGGCCACACCCTTGCGGGGTTCGAGCGTGCCCACGAACAACACGAAGGGCGGACGCACGCCCAGGCCTTCCATGACGGCTCCCTGCGCCTCCGCCTCTGGCGCCGGCCCCGGGAGCGCCACGCCGTGGGGGGCGACGTGGATGCGTGCGGCGTCGAAGCCCTCGGCTACCAACTCGTCCCGGCCGAAGGCGGTGGGCACCACCACTGCGGCTGCCTCCCGGCGGGCCAGCTCCAGGCCCCGGCGGTGGAACGACACCCCCCGGGGGGTGAGGTACTCGGGGTGACGCAGGAACACCAGGTCGTGCACGGTGACCACGAGCGGGCGGCCCCCTGGCGGGGGCACCGCCAGGCTGGTGGCGTGTACGACGTCGCCCGCCACCCGCAACGCCGGCCGCCGCAGCCGGTGCCACAGCTCGTAGCGAAGTGACCCGCCGGGCCAGCCCAGCTCGACGTAGCCGTCCACCCCGCCGGGAGCGGCGCCGGCGGCGAAGGCGACGGGTTCCACACCCGCACCGGGGAGAGCGGCCAGCAGGCCACGCACGTAGCGCCCGATCCCGCCGGGCACGGGCTGGAGGAGCTGGCCGACGTGGAGCGCCACCTGCACCCCGCCACTGTCGCGCGTCCTGGAGAGGCCGTCGGGGCTGATGGTGGCGCCGCAGGCCCCACTACGCCACTGAGAGTCTGGGCACTGTGAAACTGGCGTGCCAGGTATACTCATCGCATGAGTAAAAGGCTGCAGGTGGTCGTGGAGGAGGACGAGTGGAGCCAGTTCCAGGAGGCCGCCCACCGCCACGGGATGACGGTCTCGTCTTGGGTGCGCAGCACACTGCGAGAGGCACAACGTCGCCAGCCGGCGGGTGACCTGTCGGTCAAGCTGCAGGTGGTTCGAACCGCCGCCCAGCACGCGTTCCCTACGGCCGACATCGATCAGATGCTCGACGAGGTCGAGCGCGGGTACGAATCGCCTCCGGTCAGCGAGTGATCCTGATCGACTCGAACGTCCCCATGTACTTGGTGGGGGCGGACCACCCCCACAAGGTTGACGCACAAAGGCAGTTGGAGTCGGCGTTGTCGCAGGGCGAGCGACTGGTCACCGACGCCGAGGTCCTTCAGGAGATCTGTCACCGCTACGCCGCCATTGATCGGCGTGAGGCCATCCAGCCTGCCTTCGACGCCGTCCTCGGCGTCGTCGACGAGGTGCTATCCATCGACAAGGCCGACGTGGAAGGCGCCAAAGACATCCTGCTGAGCTACATCCGCATCTCCGCTTGTGATGCTGTGCACCTCGCCGTCATGCGCCACCACGACATCAGCCGCATCATGAGCTTCGACCGTGGCCTGGACGTCTACCCAGGGCTCCAGCGGCTGTACTGAGCTGGGCCAGGGCGTCGCCATTCTGGTGGTGCGAACCGGCCGCCATGCCCGCGCTTCCACCACCAAGAGCGCAGGCCGGGGCCGGCAAGGGCTGACCCCGACTACGGGCGGACCAGCAGGTCGGCGTGGACGCCGTAGGCGTCGATCCGCTCGGTGGCGCGGAAGCCGGCGTCGATGAGGCGCTGCTCGGGCTCGTACTCGAAAGCCTGCACCGCCGGGGGGGTGTCGCTCGGCGGGGTGTCGGTGGCCAGGTACCACACCCGGCTCCGCCCCTCGGCGAAGCGGACCACCTCATCGGGGTCGTAGCCGTCCTCGAAGAACTCCGCCGGCATGTTGTAGACGTCGGGCTCGCCCGAGCGCACGGTGAAGCCAGGGGCGTAGAGGGGGCTTAGCACCACCTCGGGGCGGCGAGCGGCGTACAGGGCGAACGGGTAGCGGCTGAAGGCGCCAACCACCATGGCGTCACCCGGCAACATGCGGGCTCGCACGGCGGCGGTGAGCGGCCCCATGTCGGCGGCCGGGTAGGGGTTGCCCCGCATGTGCTCCCGCCCGTTGGTCGCCGCCAGCACGGCGACGGCCACCACCAGGGCGACCTCGGCCACCCGGGCCGGGACGATCCGGTCGGCCCCCAGGTCCAGGACCTTCTGGGCGGCCATGGCGGTCAGCAGGGCCACGCAGGGATAGAGGTAGATGTCGATGCGCCCGCCGCCGAAGGGCGCCCTTTGCAACAAGGCAAGGCCGAGGGCGACCACCACCGGGGCCACCACCAGAACGGCGATCCGGGGCCGGTGCCACAGGGCCATGAGCACCAGCACCGCCAGCATGACCGCGCCCGTGGGCCAGGTGCGGTAGAAGATGCCGGCGACGAAGGTGTCCGTCACGGTGGCAGTGGTCCGCACCAGCTGCCCGGCGCTCGAGGCGTAGATGTAGTTCTCGGTCCACGCCTCGCGCAGCGACGGCGGAACGCTGCCCAGAACGACGCTGGCGTAGACCGCGAGGAAGGCGAGGTAGGCGGAGGGCACGCCCAGGCTCAGGCGCCGGGCCCGGCGGTCGCCCTGGCGGATCGCCACGACCGCGCTCCAGGCCACGGCGCTGACCGACACCGGCAAGGTGGAGGCGGAGAACACCGCGGTGGCGACCGACAGGGCCAACAACCCCGCCCAGCGCTTAACCGAAGCGGGCTGGCGGGAGACCGCCACCGCCATGGCGAGCAGGGCGATGGTGCCCAGGGCGTCGAGTGAGTAGGGCTTGACCCGGGTGGCGTAGAGCACGTTGATGGGGGACAGGGTGAGGATCCCAGCGGCGAGGAGGGCGGCGGCCCGCCCGCAGCCCAGCCACCGGGCCAGGGCGTAGACAGCGGCGACGGCGGCCAGGGAGGCCACCAGCGCCGGCGCCTGGGCCCACGGCGTCGAGCGGCTCACGCCCAGCCACGTGCGCAGGAACACCTCGAAGCCGGGCGTGGTGACGCCCATGCGCACGGTCTGGCCCAGCCCGGTCTTGATGGCCAACGCCGGCCAGGCGTCGTCGCGGTACAGGTTGTGGGTGCTCAGGCCGGGGAAGCGGATCCACAGGGCCACCACCACCAGGAGCGCCACCGCCGGCAGCTCGGACCACCGCAGCCGTTCCTTAGGCTGGGCGTTCACGCCGACAGCCGGCGCCACAGCTCGACCATGCCGGTAGCGGTGGCGGCCCATGTGTAGCCCGCCGCCCGCCGCCGCCCGGCGGCGACCAGCTCGGCCCGGCGGCCCCCGTCGTCCACTACCTTGGACAGGCCCGCGGCCAGGGCGGTGTCGTCGTCCACGGGGACCACCTCGGCGGCGTCACCTACCACCTCGGGGATGGCGCCGGCGGCGGTGGTCACCACCGGAGTGCCAGCGGCCATGGCCTCCAGGACGGGGAAGCCGAAGCCCTCGTAGCGCGAGGGGTAGGCCAGCACGGCCGCTCTGGCCAGGAGCGCCCGGCGCTCGGCGTCGCTGACCCAACCCAACCTGATCACGCGGGCGGCGATGGGGCGGGGGAGGGCGTCCACGGCGGCCTCGAGCGCTTCATCGGCCGGCCCTCCCGGCCCGGCCAGCACCAGGCCCAGGTCGCCCCACCCGCCATCGGCGGCGAGGGCGCCGAAGGCCCGGACCAGGGAGTCCAGCGCCTTACGGGCGTCGGCCGCGCCCAGGGCGAGGACGAAGGGCCCCTCGCCCACGGCGGCCGGCACGGCCGGGGCCGCCGTCCCCGTATCGACGGGAGGGACGCCGAAGGGGACGACCTCCACCCGCTCGGCCCCGTAGATGTCCTTGACCTCGGTGGCGCTGAACTGCGTGCTCACGTGCAGCCACGCCCCCCGATCGACGGCGCGCTGGATCACGGCGGTGAAGGCCACCCGCTCCGGTTGGCAGTGCTCGGGGTGGCGGGCGCACCAGCAGTCGTGCACGGTCACGGTGGTGGGGCGGCTGCGCATGGGGGGCACGACGAAGTTGGTGCCGTGCACCACGTCGGCGTCGCCCAGCCAGCGGTCGGCGGTGGGACGGTCGGAGCGGCCCCAGGACCACAGCAACAGGCGGGCGGGGATGGGCAGCAGCCGGGTGGTGGGGGGCAGGCCCGTGGGCTGGCGGCGGGTCCGGGCCAGCAGGGCCCGGACGCTCGGCACGTAGGGGACGACCTCGACGTCCGCCGGCATGGCGGTCAGAAGCTCGTGCACGGTCTGGGGGACGCCGGTCCTGCGCTCCCGCAGCGGGGTGGCGTCAAGGGCGATCCGCATCGGCCGCCGAGGCTAGGTGGCTGGTGTTGACGGCGGGGACCGACCCGGCAAGGGGCGGCCAGTCGGGTTCGAGCGGGTGGCGCCAGCGGAGGCCCGTGAAGCGGGCGAAGCCGCGATCGGCTGAGTACCAGGTGGCGCCCGCCTCGATGGCGAGGGCGGCCAGGTAGGCATCGGACACGAGGTTTCCCCGTACCTCAGCGCTACGGCACAGGCGGGTGAAGATGTCCCAGTGCCGAGGACCGGGGCCGATGGGAACGACGCTGGGCGACGAGCGCAACATCTCGGTGAAGTCGAGGGCGGCGTCGAGAGGGGTGGGAACCTGGAACACCTTGGGGGGGTCACGATCCGCAAGAAGCCGGACAGCACGAGGCTGCTCAAGGCGAGCGGCTCGTTGGCCCGGCGTGACTCCTCGAGCCACCGACGGAAGCGGTGGTGATCAGGGACATCCGATCGGTGGGCGTAGACGAGGAGGTTGACGTCAACGCAGCGCATCGACGGCCTCTCCGGCGTCCATCACCTCCCGGAGGGCGGGGTTGCTGGTGAGATCGACACCCGCCAGCACCCCGCCCCCGCCATGGGTAGGCAGTTCGCCCAAGGGCTCGACGGGTCCGGCGGGCTCAGGAGCGAAGGCCCGCCGGAGCCCGTCCTCGATGACCGCGCCGACCGTCCTGCCTGACCGCGCCGCCTGCTCCTTCACCCTCCGGTACAGCTCGTCGTCGATCCGTACTTCGGAGGGAGTCGAACCCCCAACCTTCTGATCCGTAGGCCGACTGATCACGTGCTCTGGTCCGTCGTCGTCCGGCTCCGTGCGGATCTTCGGGATCCCGGGCCCCGGTGCGTCCCGGTCGTGTTGGCCGATCCGGCCCGGTCCGTCGTCGTTCGTGACCAACTTGTGACCACTGGCGGCGTCCGTGTCGAGACCAACAGACGTTGCAGTTGGGACACTTAGTGGTATCGTCTTGGCAGACGAGGTGGAGGTTGGTTCGATGGCCAAGACAGCGTTCGTCCCGGCCGCGTCGTTTCGCGCGCCGAAGGCTCAGCTCGATCGTCTCCGGCGCGCCCTCGAGGCTGGCGCCGAGGTGGTCGTCGAGCGGCCGGACGGCGAGCGCGTCTCGTCCCGGGAGCTGTCGCGATTCCTTGCTGCGGCGGTGTCAGAGCTCGCCGCCGGCAGCGAGGTCATGCTGCTACGTGGCGAGGCGGAGCTCTCCCCTGCGGAGGCAGGCGAGCTACTCGGAATCTCCCGCCAGTTCGTTGACCGGTTGATCGATCTTGGCAAGCTGCCTGCCCGCCGACTTCCCGGTAGCCGCCATCGTCGGCTGCGGGTCGCGGATGTTGTCACCTTCGCTAAGAATCGGGCTAGCCGGCGAGCTCTGATCTCCGACGCGGTGAACTCAGCTATCGACGGCGGAGCCGAGTACTGAGCCGATCGGTGCCGCGACTTGAGCGCGTGTTCGTCGACACGGCGACGTTGTATCCGATCGCTTTGGCCGATCTCGTGTTGCGGATGGCGGAGCTCGGAATGTTCGAGCTCCTGTGGTCGGATCATCTCCTGGCGGAGGTCGAGCGGGTGCTCGTCGACTACAAGGGTCTCACTGTGGAACGAGCCGCCTACTTCTGCCAGTGCATTCGCGAGGCCTTCCCTGACGGTTGGGTGCCCGCGGAGGAGTGCCTGCCAATCGTGGCCTCTCGGGTGGGACCGGACCCGGACGATCACGTGCACAGCGCGGCCGCGGTGGCGGGAGCGGCCACAGTGGTGTTGTCGGCGGACAAGGCGGGCTATCCGCCGGCGGACATCGCGCCAGCGCGTCGCCGCGATCCAGATGCGTTCCTCACCGAGCTGGTGGGGCGCCATCCCCAGGAGGTGGTCGACGTCGTCGACGCGATGGGCGCGGCGTTGAGGGAGCCGCTGACCCGCGGGCAGGTCCTCGATCGTCTCGCAGCGGCAGGGGTGCCGAGGTTCGCGGCGCGGGTCGCCGGGTTGGGATGATTCGGCTGTGGCCGACTTGCCCGATCACGATGGCGCAGATGACCGGTGGGCGGCGATGGAGGCGGAGCTCAGCGTACGCCAGCGAGAGATTCCTGCATGCCGAGATGCGAGATCCAAGAGGGGATGATCTGCTCGACATCGACCAGTTGATGGGTCGCTTCGAGGCGTGCAGACGTGGCCGCCAGCGAGATCCTGGGCGATCGGCTCTGCAAGGCGGGCGATTCGCGCCCCCTGGAGGTCGATCACATCGGCTCGCCGATCGGCTCGCCGCGTTTGTCAAGCCCCGGTACCCGCACGACACTCTGGCCCCGGTAGCTACCTGACACGTCAAACCCGCTAGGCAGCGTTGCGGCGGCGGGGCCGACCGCCGGGGTTGGCCAGAGCGCCGTGCTCGCGGGTGC
>JBPCJK010000027.1:0-3740 GCA_051005375.1 Acidimicrobiales bacterium | reverse complement strand
CCGGCGGCGCCACGCCGTCAGCCGCGAACAGTGCTGGGTACACTCCCGGCGTGGGACTCAAGGGCTTCGAGCGGCGGCTCGAGCGACTGGTGGAGGGCGCCTTCGCCCGGGCCTTCAAGAGCTCGCTACGCCCCGTGGAGCTGGGCCGGCGCCTCATGCGGGAGATGGACCACCAGCGTACTGTCAACGTCCGGGGGGAGATGGCGGCGCCGAACGACTACACCATCACCGTCGGCCCCGATGACCACGAGCAGTTCGCCGAGATCGAGGACAGCCTCTCCCAGTCGCTGGCGGAGGCCGCCCGGGAGCACGCCCGGGAGGAGGGCTATGCCTTCATGGGGCCCGTCGAGGTCAACCTGGAGAGCGACCCCGAGCTCGGCTCCGGCTCGTTCGGACTGTCGGCCCGCTTCAAGGAAGGCGTGGGGGGCACCGCCGGGGGAGCGGTGGTGCTGCCCAACGGCGCCCGCGTCACCCTGGCCAACACCGTCGCCACCATCGGCCGCTCGCCCGACTGCACCGTGCACGTCCCTGACACCAGCGTCAGTCGCAAGCACGCCGAGCTCAGGCCCGTGGGAGACGGGTGGCTCCTGGTCGACGCCCGCTCCACCAACGGGACCAGGGTGAACGGCGCCACCGTCAGCGAACGCCGCCTCAAAGACGGCGACGCCATCTCGGTGGGTGACGCCCAGCTGCGGTTCGAGGCGTCGTAATCCGACGTGCCCGAGTCCCTGCTCACCATCCTCAAGCTGTGCGCCCTGGCCCTGCTCTACCTGTTCTTCCTCCGGGTCCTCCGGGCGGTGTGGGCCGAGGTGGCGCTTCCCCGGGCTGGGACCGCGTCCGTGGGCCGGGCCGCACCCCCTCGCCGGTCACCGGGTCGACGGGAGCGAAGGTGGTCCCACCTCACGGTGGTGGAGCCCCCGGAACTCAAAGGCCGCAGGTATGACCTGGCCGAGGAGCTCACCGTCGGGCGGGCGGCCGGGTGCCAGGTCACGCTGGACGACAGCTACGTCTCCCAGCTCCACGCCCGCATCTTCCAGCGCGACGGGGATCTCTTCGTCGAGGACCTGGGCTCGACCAACGGGACCTACCTGAACACCCGAAAGGTCTCGGCTGCGGTGGCCATGAAGCGAGGCGATCGCCTCAAGATCGGCTCCACGGTGATGGAGCTCACCGGATGACCTCGTTGCGCTTCGGAGCGGCCACCGACACCGGCAAGGTCCGGGCCAACAACCAGGACGCCGTCCTCGTGGCCGAGCCGATGTTCGCCGTGGCCGACGGCATGGGCGGCCACGCCGCCGGGGAGATCGCCAGCGAGGTGGCAGTGGAGTCGCTCCAGGCCAGCGCCCCTTCCAACCTCGAGGACCTGGTGATGGCCGTCCGCCAGGCCAACCGGGCGGTGTGGGAGCGGGCCGCCGGCGATCCTGAGCTGCGAGGAATGGGCACCACCTTGTGCGCCATCGCCCTGGTCCCCGCCCAGGACAGCGAGGACAGCGAGGACAGCGAGGCCGGACTGGGCACCGAGGCAGGGGGAACTGGGGGTGACCAGATCATCGTGGTCAACGTAGGTGACTCCCGGGTCTACCAGTTCCACGACGGCGACATCACCCAGGTCACCGACGACCACAGCCTGGTCGAGGACCTGGTCCGGGAGGGCCGGCTCTCCCAGGAGGAGGCCCGGACCCACCCTCAACGCAACATCCTCACCCGGGTGCTGGGCAACGAGCCAGACGTCGAGGTCGACTCCTGGGAGCTCGTGCCCCAGCGGGGCGACCGTTACCTGTTGTGCAGCGACGGTTTGTTCAACGAGGTCGACGACGACCGCCTGGCGTCGGTCTTGCGCCGTCTGGACGACCCCGAGGACGCCGCCCACGAGCTCGTGTCCCTGGCCAACCAGGGCGGTGGTCGCGACAACATCAGCGTGGTGGTGGTCGACGTGGTCGACGACGACGACCGGGCCGCGGCCGCCTCCGCCGCCCTGGCCGGCGCCGGCGCCACCTCCACCGTCCCCAGCGTCCCCAGCGCCCCCCGTCCTACCACCTCGGTGTCGCCGGCGGTGCCGGCACCGGCGCCAAGCCCTCCGGCCGGCGGCGGTCCCGGGCACCGGGCTACCAGCAGCTCGGCAAGCGACTCGCCCCGGTCGCCCAGACCACGACGGGTCACGTGGCGCTCGGTGCTCTTCGTCTTCTGCCTGTTGGTGGTGCTCGGGGGGGGCGCCGGCGCCGTCGCCTGGTTCGCTGGCAGCACCTACTACGTCGGCTTCGATGACGAGCAGGTGGCGATCTTCCGGGGCCGACCCGGCGGCCTGCTGTGGGTCCAGCCCACCCTGGCCGAACGCACCAGCCTCCCCGCCAGCGAAGTCCCCCCCGCTCGCCGTGAGGCGGTCACCGCCGGCAAGGAAGCGCCGTCGCTGGACGCTGCCCGCAAGTACGTCGCCGCCCTGGAGGAACAGGCCCTGGCCGAACAGCGTCGGGCCACCACCACGCTTCCCCCAGCACCGGCCCCCGCCACGGGGACGGGCACGGGCGCGATCACCACGGCGACCACTGCAACGCTGGGAGGGACGACGCGCCAGTGATCCCGCTCGTCCGCCGCAACACCGAGCTGGGCCTGATCCTGCTCGCCGTCATCATCACCGCCGGCATCTACACCCTGGCCAGCCTGGGCACCACCGCCAGCCTCCCGGTCGACATCGTGCCCTTCCTCCTGGTCGTCCTCGCCCTGCTCGCCGGCGCCCACGTGGCCACCCGGCGCCTGGCCCCCGCCGGCGACGGCGTCCTGCTGCCCATCGCCGGTCTGCTCAACGGCCTCGGCTACGTGTGGATCGCCCGACTGGACAAGGACCTGGCCGGCCTCCAGGCCACATGGACGGCGGTGGGCATTACCGCCTTCGTGGTCACCCTGGCGGTGGTCCGCCGACCCCGCGATCTCGAGCGCTACCGCTACACCTTCATGCTCGTCGGTGTCGGCCTGCTGCTGATGCCACTGCTGCCGG
Organism: Acidimicrobiales bacterium; assembly: GCA_051005375.1. GTDB lineage: Bacteria > Actinomycetota > Acidimicrobiia > Acidimicrobiales > CADCSY01 > JADDRA01. Next base: position 748 of record JBPCJK010000027.1, on the reverse strand, counting down.
TCGTGGGCAAGACTGTCAACGGCGCCCGCATCTGGGTCGGCCTGGGCCCGGTCAGCTTCCAGCCCGGGGAGTTCGCCAAGATCATCCTGGCCGTGTTCTTCGCCTCCTACCTGGTGGACAAGCGCGAGCTGCTGGGCATGGCCGCCAACCGGCTGGGGCCGCTCACCCTTCCCGACCTCCGCCACTTCGGCCCGGTGCTGCTGGCCTGGGGCGCCTCCCTGGTGGTGATGACCGCCCAACGCGACCTGGGGTCGTCGCTGCTGTTCTTCGCCCTGTTCGTGGTCATGCTGTGGGTGGCGACGGAGCGGGCCTCGTACCTGGCCGTCGGAGCGGTGTTGTTCTCCGGCGGCGCCTACGCCGCCTGGCGGGCCTTCGACCACGTCCAGGAGCGGGTCGCCCTGTGGCTCAACCCCTGGGCCGACGTCACCGACCAGGGATTCCAGATCGTCCAGGCCACCTTCGCCCTGGCCTGGGGCGGGATCACGGGGACGGGCATCGGCCTCGGCAACCCCGACCGCATCCCGGTGGCGCCGACCGACTTCATCTTCGCCGCCATCGGTGAGGAGCTGGGCCTGCTCGGTGGGGCCGCCGTCATCATCGCCTGCGTCCTCAGGGTCGGCTCGGGCCTGCGCATCGCCCTGCGGGCGGAGACCCCGTTCGACACGCTGCTGGCGGTCGGACTCACCACCATCCTCGCCCTGCAGAGCTTCATCATCATCGGCGGCGTCATCCGCCTCGTGCCCCTCAC